>NZ_DATJYB010000069.1:0-10388 GCF_035499775.1 Mycobacterium sp.
CCGATCAGACCCGGAGCCCACATGCCCATCAAGGCGGCGCCGATGATCATCCATTTGTCGGCGCGACGCTGAGCCAGGCGGGATTCGTCGTGGTGATCTTCAAGGCTGACCGAGGTGTTGCCCGAAAGCCGGTTGAGCAGAGGGAGATTCACAAATCCCACCACCCTCGAGCAAATGACATATAGAGCTGGATTCCGAACATCACCAGTAGGTAGCCGTAGATGACGATTTGGAAGACGATGAGCGCCCTCTTGCGCTTTTCCTCTTGTCGATCCATGCCGGTTGCTCCTTCCTAGGGCGAGGTGGCCAGGCTGGCTGCCGCGACTTCACGTAGACCGTCGGTGACGGCGCCGTCGGTACTCAGCGGTGCGAGGATGCAGGCGTCGGCCGCGTCCAATTCGGTTGCGCCGGCGGCGATCAACCGCGCGGCGGTGACCAGCACCCGGGTCGACGGGGGTTCGAAGTGAAAGGCTTCGTCGGCGGTGCGGATCGCGACTGCGCATCCGACCAGCCGCTGTGCGGTGGCCATGGGAATTCCGGCTTCGGCGACGATTACTTCGGCCTCACGGTCGGGTGGCAAATACGTCATCTCGAGCGTGACGAACCGCTGGCGGAACGACGGTTTGAGTTCCTTGAGTGAGCTGCGATATGCGGGGTTGTACGAACACACGAGCATGAACGCGTCCGGCGCTTTGACGACCTCGCCGGCACGGTCGAGGTATAGCGATCGCCGGTGATCGGTGAGCGAATGCAGGATGGCCAAGGAGTCGTGGCGAGCTTCGACGACTTCGTCGAGGTAGCAGATCGCACCGGCTTTGACGGCTCGGGTCAACGGGCCATCGGTCCAGACCACGTCGCCGCCGGTCACCATGAAGCGGCCCACGAGATCAGAGCTGGTGAGATCGTCGTGGCAACTGATGGTGACCACCGGCCGCTCCAACAGCAGGCCCATGTGCTCGGCGAACCGTGTTTTGCCACACCCGGTCGGACCGGTGAGCATCACCGGTATGCGCTGGCGGAAGGCTTGCTCGAACAACTGGACTTCGTTGCCCTTTGCCAGATAGGTGTCCCCGGTGTACTTCGTCATGCGGCGACCAATTCACGATGGACATGAGCCAGCACCCGCGGAAGCTCCTCTACGCGCCGGATCCGTTGAGAACGGCGGGGACCGAACACCTCCGGGAGGGGATCGACGCGCGTTGGTCCAACGCCCACGTAGTACATCGACACCCCCGCGTCGTTGGCCTCCTCGACCGCGTGTGCAGCGTCGGCCCAGGCATAACGGCCCTCGTAACCTTCATCGGAGATCAGACCGTCGCCGATGACGATGAGCAGGCGCCGTTCGGACGGCTGCTCGAGAAGTCGGCTCGTCAAATGGCGAAGTGGCGCACCGAGTCGGGTGTATCCACTGGTCTGAAGTCCGAGGCCGCTTGGCGGCACAAACCGGGGGTCCGCGAAGTCCTTCAGGCACCGAACTTCGACGCGGTGCCGGGTGTTTCCGGTGAACATGAAGATGCCGTGGCGCTCGCGCGCACGGTTCATCGCGCGCGAAAGCGCATCGGCACAAGCCAATTCCAGTCGGAAAATCCGGCCGCCGTGCACTCCCAACGATGAACTCCCGTCGAGAAGCAGCGCGGTGGTGACGTCTCGCCCGCTGGGCAGCAGTTCGCGGAAGATACGGGGTTGGCTCGCCTCGCCGGTCGCCCTGTCGACGTAGTGGCTTACGTATTGTTCGACATCCAGGTCGGAGCCATCTTCAAGGCGATTCTCCATCGCCCGATGGGTATGTTCTGCAAACCACTTCCGAAGGTCGGCGGAGATAAAACCGGGTTGGCGACTGCGGCTGGCGTGTGCCCGCTCGAGAACGGCCACGTGGTCTCGCATAAAGCTTTTCGTCCACGCATTCCACTCGGGATAGGGAATGCCGGGCCGGTGGTCGGGGGTGATATCGAGGTCGTTGTCCTGCGGCCGGCTCGGCGGCGGCAGGTTGGGATTGCGGACACCCCCGTCACCGCCGACGGGAACCGAGTACGGCCGCGGCAGACGCTTCTGCGTTGTCGTCCAGGGCATCCTGCCAAAGCTGCGCCGCAACCTGTCGGCCAAACCTTGCGGCATCGTGTAGGCCACCGGCAGGCTGCCCAGGAGCGGATGCACCGTCAGCGCCTGCCCGCTGGCTGCCAACGCAACGGCTCGGTTGAGCATCTGCGGGGCGTCCATGTCACCGGCTTGGGTGTGGAGCTCCGGTAGTACTCGTCGGACCTCGGGCAGCAGCCCCGGCCAGCGCGACGCGATCCAGCCGAGGGCCACCCCGGCTTCGACAAGTGTGAGTGCCCGCAGTTCGCGAGCGGAGAGCTCGTTCAGACGGTATTCGGTGACGCGGTCCTTTGAGGGTGAACATTGCAGGGCCACACCGCAGGTCAGGGTTCTACGCGTCCAGTCAGACATCGCGGGGTAGGGGACATGAACGAAGGTGAGCTTCCCGTTCAATCCGAAAGCGCGCCGGTCACCCGTGACGAGCCGGACACCTTCGCGGCGTTGCTCACTGAGCGCGACCGCCGTCACGGCGCAACTTCGTTCGAGCGCCATCGCATGGGCATCGGCGAGTTCAACCATTGCCGGAACCGGTCAGAATGTGCCGATGTTGGAGAAGAGCCAGTACCAGAACCAGATGATCAGGCCGGTGCCGCCCCACGCGGCGACATAACGAAGGATCTCCCAGAGATAACCCATAATCTGACCTCCTCGGTGAGGTACTGACACACCCGTCCCATTGGGAGCTGTCAGCCGGTGGCATAGTCCGCCCATAGCCGTCGTTTTACTGATTGAAGTCAACGGTAACCGTCGCGGCGGATGTCTGTCTAGTCCGACTGGATATCGAAACACCCGCTTATGCAACTGAATTCTCCAGTGGCCGGCCCGGTTCGCCGACGCTCGCTCAGTGATGACGATCATCGAAATATCCACGTGGGCCGTCAGTCGGAGAAGAGTTCTCGATTGACGGTGTGCAGATAGGGGATTGCGAGGAAGGGGGTGATGTAAAAGATGTCGTAGAGCCACCAGCCGACGACGGGCAAGACGACGCCGGCGAAGCGTACGTCGGCGAACATCGTCATGTTGAAGACGTAGCCGATCCAGATGACCACGCCCATCCAGCACGTGATGACCATCCACTGATGACCCCAGCGCTTCATCTGCAGGAAGCCGATAGCGGCGGCTATGCGCATCGTGAAGACGGTCAGGATAAGACCGACTTCCCAGGCTTTCTCGCCAGGGCCCGCCGCTCCGCCGACCCACAACTCGTTGTAGTGCCAGAAGTAGCCCGCATCGAACATGTTGCCCCAGCCGTTAAGTAGCACGCGGGCCAGCAGAGAGTGATTTGCCACCAGGTCGAGCGCCCATCCCACGGTATTGATCGCCGCGTCGATGATGACTAGATACCCGAGCAACGTGACCAGCATCGGCCGAACCGAGAGGCCATCGCGTTGCGCCCGGCGGAACAAGCGGACGCCCCGGAGGAACAGCGGCAACCCAAAGATGCCCAAGGCCGCCGTGCCGATGAGGAGACTGCCAGAGATGAGCCATCTGTCGGCCTGCTGCTGCGCGTGTTGCGATTGCTCCAGGTGCTCGTCGAACGTCAGTCCCGGTGTGGCAGAGCCGCTTTCTCTCGCGGCGGTGCCAACGCCGCCTGAATTGCGCTGTTGCAGCTTCGGCAGGTTCACGAACCCTCCTCATCAGAGGTTAAATTGGGGACGCTCGTGCACCATAGTAGACTGACTATAGTCAGTCTTCGCCCGAGATGGCGAGCAGCGTGTGCGACGACGCCCTTGAGGTTGGCTGACCGTCGGCTACTTATAGACGAGTTCGTCATCTTCTGGTTCCAGACCAGCAGCAATCACGAGCTTCGAGCCCGGTCGGAACCGCACAAGATCGAGGATCAACTCCGCCACCTGCTCTTGCGAGTAGTAGCTACGCAACTCCGTCCATTCGGAGTTCCCAAAGGCTACCGGATCTGTGAGGAACGCCTTCGTGAAGCGAAGCACAATCTGTTGGCGGGCCGGCAGATCGCTACTAGCCGGGTCCTCGAGATATTTGACCGTCGCCTCGTCGAAACCGCGATCGATCGCTGCGTTCAAGCGCAAGTTGCGGCAGATCGCGCAGCGCGACAATCGTCCGCTGAGGATTCGCAACAGTTCGCGTGTCACGATGTCTACCGACCCCGGATATGAGAGCGAGCGCGTCATTCGATGACGTCGTCGGGGCATGTCCGGAATATGCGGCGGCGCTTCGCGACATCGAAGATGCCATATGGAATCACCATATCCCACACACAAGTCTTGATTCCGAGCGCCTCGAGTTGCGCCTTCCGATCCGGATTGCTGAACCGCGCCGCGATCCACACCTCGTTGTGTCGGGCGAAGTCCTCGGCAATCGGGCCCGCGATCTGACCGGTACCTCCGGTCACCAGGATCTTCCGGTTCTTGAAGCATGGGTGGGAACCGTTCTGCTCGCAGGTGGATAGTGCTTGCCAATCAGCACCGGATGCAAGGCGACTCGACTCGCTGACTTTACTCAGCAGAACGGCCTGCTCGTCAAGGGCGAACCGCCGAATTCTGGTCGAGTCGTGTTGAGGGACTATGCCCGCCACCTTCATCACAAGATCGCTTGTCTACAGTCCTCGGTCGCTGCAGCGGAGCGACTACTCGGCCGGGCTGTCTTACCGCTGGCTGCGGCAGGCGCCATCTGATCCCATACTGACAGGAGTCAGCTGCTAAATCGTTGACACGATGTTCAAGAGGAGCCTAGGCTCAGCCGCTAAGGCTTGGTGAAATGTCGGGCGAGTCAGCCTCTGACGTCGGCCCGGTGCACTCCGGCGAAGAGTCGCTCGTTCGTCTTGGTGTCGGTGCAGGCAAAGGAGTAGCAATGACGCTCGCCCAAGAGAAGACAGCGACGCGAAAGTCACCGGCCGAGCGGAAGTATCGCGTTATCCAATGGGGCGTTGGCAACGTCGGAACGGTGGCGCTCCGCCATTTTGCCCATAATCCGGCCTACGAACTGGTCGGAGTGCTCTGCAATCGTCCGGAGAAGGTAGGCAAGGACGCTGGCGAGCTTTGCGGTAAACCGCCGACCGGAGTGCTTGCGACCGACGACAAGGCGGCCATCGAGGCTCTCGATGCCGACTGCGTGTTTTATGCGCCGCTGTGGTCTGATCCCGACGAGGTCTGCCGCCTGCTGCGCGGCGGGAAAAATGTGGTCGCGTCCGGTGGCGCATGGTGGTATCGAACCGAGCACAGCCAGGCGGATATCGACAAGATCCACGCCGCGTGCCTCGAGGGCGGTACATCGTTCCACGCAGGTGGTATCAATCCCGGTTTCGCGGGAGACCTGCTGGTCCTGACGGTGGCGCGGATCGTCAGCCAGATCGACACCATCCACATCTACGAAGTCGTGAATTTCGGCAGGGACACCCTGAAGTACCTATTCGAGATGGGGATGGGGAGCGATCCCGCCGGGTTCGAGGACGGCCCGAATCTGCTGGGGCAAGCCTGGCCACTGTTCGCTCAGTCGATGGCAATGATCGTCGAGCACATGGGCAAAACGGTCGACAAGTACACGACGGAAGTGGAGTTGGGGGTCGCCACGCGTGACATCCCCTTCGAAGGCGGGGACAGCAGCGACATGCCGGGCTTCAAGGGCGTGATCAAAGCGGGCACCGTCGCCCGCCAGCATCACAAGTGGACAGCGTGGGTGGAGGGCCGGCCGCTCATCGTCTTTCACGAGATCTACACGATGGACACCTACGATGCCATTGAGCCACAGGAGGATTGGCCTCAGCACTATCACTACCGCATTGTGATCGAGGGTGACTCATCCACTGAGCTGATCCTGCAAGGGGCGCAGGACTCGGATGGCGGTTACGCGTTACCAGGCTACACGTGGACCGCGATGGGCCCCGCGAACGCCATTCCCGCAGTCTGCGACGCCGCGCCGGGTTTCATGTCCCATAACGAGCTCGGACTCATGCCGCTGCGCGGCGTGATACGCCCGTGATGCGGCTGGGTCAGGGCCGCATGCTCCGCAACGTGCGCGCGACATAGTCTTCCAGCAGCGCGTGGCCGGTCGGCCAGTGGTTGGTGGTGATCAACAGAGCGTAGAGACCCAGCAGGAAGAACACCGCACTGTTCATGGGATTGACTTGCGCATCCGCTTCGCCGCGTTCTTGAGCAAGCGCGATCTCCTGGGCCACCAAGACGATCAAGGGGTGATCTCTGCCATCTTCGGTAGGCGGACGAGTCTGCGAAAAGTGCAGCGCAAGAAAGTCATTGAATAGCAGGTAGCCCAGTCGATGTTCCAATCCGACCACCAGGCGGACGGCCTCGGTTAAGGCGGAAGCCAGATCGTGCTTGGACTTCAAGAATTGCGCGAACTGTTTGGCAATGCGGGCCTCTTCGCGGCGCTCCAGCTCCAGCAGAACGTGTTCCTTGGTGGGGAAGTGGAAGAAGAAGGTTCCGTGGGCGACCCCGGCTGCCGCCACAATGGCGCTGACGTCGGCTTCGGCCAGGCCAGCCCTGGTGAACTCCGCGATCGCGGCGCCCATCAACCGCTCCCGCGTCTGCAAGCGCTTGGCTTCTCGCGCAGACGGCCTGTCCGTCACAGCCATTTCTTTCCTCACAGTTGACCTGACTCACCCAGAAGTGACCAGAGTAACCCAAACATTATGACCTGTGTTCCTCAGAAAAGGCTTGTCTGACTTGGCCGTCGTCGCGCTGGACGTGTCGGCGCCACCCCGGCCCCTGTGCATTCATTGACTATAGTCAGGCTACGTCCTTAGATTGAACCGCGCACACGTCACAGTAAGGAGCCCGGCATGGCTTTGGAGCAGTTCCGGCTGGATGGACAGGTCGCGATCGTCACGGGCGCCGGGCGCGGCGTCGGGGCGGGCATCGCGCGGGTGTTGGCAGAGGCCGGTGCCACGATTGTCGGGACCGCTCGCACCGAGTCCGAAATCGTCGGCTCGATCAAGGGTATCGAGGATGCCGGTGGCAAGGGGCTGGCACTGGTCGCGGATGCAATAAGTCGTTCGGACGGTGAGCGTGTCGTCAATACGGCCATCGAGCACTTTGGTCGCATCGACATCCTCGTCAACAACGTCGGTGGGTCGACATACGCGCGGTTTCTGGACATCACCGACGAGGATTTCCGGCACACGTTCGATTGGTGTGTGACCTCTGCCTTCATCATGAGTCAGCTCGTGGCCCCGCACATGCTCAGTGCCGGCCACGGTTCCATCGTCAATATCTCGTCGGGTTCGGCCCGGTTCGGGATTCGGGCGTTGACCGCCTACTGTGTGGCGAAGGGTGGCCTCGAAGCGCTCACGCGCGCTATGGCACAGGAACTCGCGCCGAAGATCCGCGTCAACGCCATCGCACTCGGTTCATTCGCCACGGACGGTCTGCAAAGCAGCCTGGACTTGATGCCCGGGTCGCTGGAAAAGATGCAAGAGGCTACGCCGCTGCATCGGCTGGGCGACGTCGAGGATCTGGGACGGCTCACGGTGTATCTGTGCACGCGCGATTGTTATGCGACGAACGCGACCTTTCACGTCGACGGCGGCATCGACTCGAACAATTCGCCGCTGCCGATACCCGACTACTGACCCTGGGCCGCGAAAGGAGCAGAGTAGCAATGCGCAGAGTGATTCAATTCTCCACCGGCAACGTGGGTCGGCATTCGCTGCGAGCGCTCATCGGTAGACCCGATCTAGACCTGGTCGGGGTGCACGCCGCCAGGGCTGAGAAGATCGGCCGGGACGCGGCGCAGCTTTGTGGGCTGGATGAGCCCACCGGCGTCATCGCCACCGACGACATCGACGCCTTGGTGGGCCTGGGCGCCGATTGCGTTGTCTACACATCTCAAGGCGAGACCCGGCCGATGGAAGCCATCGAACAGATGGCCAAATTCCTTGCGGCGGGGACGAATGTCGTCGCTACGTCGATGGTCTGGCTGGTCACCCCCCACCACGCCGATGACTGGCTACGGGTGCCCTTGGAGCGCGCCTGTGAGGCCGGAAATTCCTCGCTCTACGTAAACGGAATCGACCCCGGATTCTCCGGCGATACGCTGGTGCATTCAGCGGTCAGCCTGACCACCCGCGTCTCGTCGATCACCGTGCAAGAGATCTTCGACTACGGCAACTTCGATGATGCCGAGTTCACCGGCGCAGCAATGGGTTTCGGAATGACTGAGGACCAAGACCCGCCGATGTTATTCCTGCCCGGAGTAATCATGTCGATGTGGGGCGGTCAGGTACGCAGTTTGGCGGACAACCTCGACATCAAACTCGACGAGGTCCGCCAGCGCAGCGAACGCTGGTTCACCCTTGAACGCATCGACTGCACAATGATGACGGTCGAGCCTGGACAGATGGCTGCGGTTCGGTTTGCCACCGAGGGTATTCGCGACGGCAAACCGGTGATCACCCTCGAGCACGTCACCAGGCTGACCACCGCCGCCGCACCAGAATGGGAGTTCCCGCCCGACGGTCACACCGGCGTACACCGTGTTGTCGTGGAGGGTGAACCGCGGGTGGAGATTAACACGCACGTTTCGCATCCCGTTCTCGATTCCACCGACGCCGGCTGCATCTCGACGGCGGGGCGGGTAGTCAATGCCATCGATTGGGTGTGCCGCGCGCCCCAGGGACTGATCGCCGTGGAGGATATTCCCCAGTCTGCGACGATGCGCGGGCTGATGTGGAACGACCGCGAGGTGACCTAAGCCGTGACGGCATCACCCTCGGGACGCGTTGCCGGTAAACGCGTACTCATCACCGGAGCTGCCCGCGGCTTGGGGCGCAGCCATGCGTTGCGGCTCGCGGAGGAAGGAGCAGATCTCATCCTGGTCGACATCTGCCAATCTCTCCCAGAGCTTGAATATCCCTTGGCCACCGAACAGGACCTAGCCGAAACAGTAAGGCTGGTAAAGGATTTCGGCGGTCGCTGTGTGGGTTACGTCTCCGACGTCCGCAATGAGGAACAGCTACGCTCTGCCGTCGACGGTGGGGTCACCGAGCTGGGAGGACTGGACGGCGCGGTGGCCAATGCCGGTGTGCTGACGGTGGCGGAATGGGACAAGACGACTGCTGATCAGTGGCGCACCGTGGTCGACGTGAATCTGATCGGAGTATGGAACACCTGCGCGGCCGCGCTACCCCACCTCCTCGCCCAGGGCGGCGGCAGCTTGGTCAACATTAGCTCCGCCGGTGCCATTAAGGGCTTTCCGCTACAAACGCCCTACACCGCGGCCAAATACGGCGTCGTCGGCCTGACGCTGGCGTTGGCCAACGAACTGGCGGCGCAAAATGTACGCGTGAATTCCGTGCTTCCCACCGGTGCGCATACCGGGATGATTCCGCCGTCCTTCGGAACGGTCCTGGGCCAGGAGCGGTCCGACCTGATACCGATCTTCGTCAATGCGATGCCGACGCCGGCCGTCGAACCCGTAGACGTCAGCAACGCGGTGCTGTTCCTGATTTCGGACGAGTCCAGATATGTGACCGGGCTTCAATTCAAGGTCGACGCCGGGGTGACGATCAACTGAAATCGGTTATACGCGCCAGCTGCTGGGTTCGGAAATGCGAAGGGGAGGGGCCGGAGGGAGCGGCTTCGCGTCGGAGGTGGATATCGCGTCGATGATGAGAGCCGCGTAGCGTCGCCAGCCTTCGCCGTCCGAATCCATCGTCGCGAGCACGCTATAGAGCATCGCGATCAGGCGTGGTAGGTCGTCGGCGACCAGGTCGGCGCGGATCCGGCCGACTCGCTGACCTGCGCCGACGAGGTCGCCCAGCGCCTCGTTGAGTGAAACCGAGATGTCGAACGTCAGTGACCCCGCTCGGTGCGCGGCGGTCAGCAGGTTATGTTCACGGGCACCCAGCGATATCGCCGCCTCGATGAGGTGAGTGAGACCGCGCAGCGGGTCGTCCGCGCGACGGGCCTCGTTGATCGCTGGCGTCAGGTCCTCGGCAACGCATTGATCCAGCGCAGCCCGAACCAGACTGCCCTTTGTCGGAAACCTTCGGTAGAGGGTTCGCTCGCCGACACCCGCATGGCGCGCGACGGCCTCAACTGGCGCGTCGGGGCCCAACTCGCCGTATACGTCCCGCGCGGCGCACAGGATGCGCTCGACGTTGCGGGCGGCATCCGCCCGCAACGGCCGGTCTTCAACCGCGGTCATCTTGACAGCCTAACTGACAGTTGACTGCCAACACGGCAGAGCTCTAGGCTCTATAACTGGCAGACAGCTGACAATTAATGGGAAATACTCTTCATGTCAATATCTTCCAGATTCTCCGGAACCTACGAACTCAGCTCTGACGCCGATCCTCCGGTGTT
>NZ_DATJYB010000070.1:0-12325 GCF_035499775.1 Mycobacterium sp.
CCTGGTGCGCCTGTGGCTCGCGGGGGAGCCGGCCAACGCGGCGACCCCGCCCGCACGCCGGCAGGCCCGGCGCTCGACGGTGTCCGCCCGCAGCACCTGCGTCACCCACGTCGAGGAGCGGGCAGGCGCGGAAGCGCGCGCCTGAGCCTCGCGCAGAAGACGGCCTGAGAGGTCTGCCGCCAGCGGCAGGCCCGGCCGGGCTTTGGTGATCGCTGTCTTGAATCGGACCGGGTGGGCTCGTCGACTCGACGAGCCCACCCGCGCATCGACGGGGCAGCGAGCCGCACGACGGCCATCGCGAAATAGCTTCGCCATCAGGCGATTTCGCGCGTTCAGTCGCGCCCACTACGGCGGCCGCGCCGGCAGCTGCGAGGCCACCAGAATTCTTTGAGAATCCTTCAAGGCGGCTGGGTCAATCTAATTGGGAACGCCGACCACGTCGGCACCACGGACTAAGCGACCCGCAACCGACAAGGACCCGAAATGACCCTCGAGTCAGTTCAGATCAACACGGTGAACCCGCACTCCGACGCGCGCTACGAGTGCGTGGAGGCGACCGCCCGCTTCGCGGTCGACCCGGAGCAGCTGGCGAACGAGCGCATCGCTGACCTCAAGCTCGCGCCCCGCGACGACGACGGACTGGTCCGCTTCGAGGCTGACCTCCGCATGATTCGCCCGATCGATGGCGGCAACCGCAAGATGCTGTTCGTGGTGCCCAACCGCGGCGTGCCCACCAACGCCCCGTGGCTCAAGGGCGGTTTCCTGCTCGACCGCGGCTGGACGATCGTGTCGTGCGGCTGGCAGTGGGACGTGCAGCGCGGGCCGGCGATCTTGGGCCTGACGGCACCTCAGGCCGACGTGCCGGCCGGCCGGATGCGCCTGGAATGGCGCGCCGACGTCGCCAGCGACGACCACGAGCTCAGCTTCTCGGCGCCGGAAATCGACGCGGTGCCCGGTGCGAAGCAGCTGTTCACGTTCACCGCGTACCCGACGATTGACGTCAACGACCCCGACGCTGCCCTGACGGTGCGCACGTCGCCGGACGCAGAGCCCACCACGATTCCCCGGGAGTCCTGGCGCTTCACCGACGAGACGCACATCGCGCTGGACGGTGGATTCAAGGCTTTCCACTGGTACGAGTTGGTGTACCGGACTGCAAAGGCACCGGTTGCCGGCGCCGGATTGCTGGCGATCCGCGACGTGGTGTCGCACCTGCGGGCTGACGGCATCGACCACACCTTCGCCTACGGTGTTTCGCAGGCGGGTCGGTTGCTGCGCCAGTTCGTGTCCGACGGGCTCAACATCGACGAGTCCGGGATGCGGGTTTTCGACGGCGTGTACAGCGACGTCGCCAGCGCTGCCCGCGGCGAGTTCAACCACCGCTTCGCGCAGCCGTCGGTCACGCAGACCAGCGGCTTCGGCACCCTGGCCCCGTTCGGCCACGGCGATCTGCTGGCGCGGCAGCGCGAGCTCGGCGGTGTGCCGAAAACCATCTTCACCAACAGCGCGGCCGAGTACTGGCACGGTGACGGAGCTCTGCTGCACGTGGACCCGTACACCGGCAAAGACCTGCCCGAGGACTCCGACGTCCGCACGTACCTGATTGCCGGTACCGACCACTTCGGCAGCAGCCCGGTCAAGGAAGCGCTGCCGGCCGCCAACCCGGTGCACCGCCTGGACGTCACGCCGGTGAACCGGGCACTGCTGATCGCGTTGGAGAACTGGGTCATCGACGGCGTCGAGCCGCCGGCCAGCCGGGTTCCCCGGACCAGCGACGGCACGGCCGTCTCCCGCAAGGACGTGCTGTCCGCTTTCGGACACACCGCCGCGCCGAGCCCCGCATCGCTGCCCTACGCGCGCCGTGTCGACATGGGACCCGACGCCGACCGCGGCATCGGTGTCTGGCCCGCCCGCCTGGGCGAGACGTTCGTCGACCTGGTCTCGGCGATCGACGCCGACGGCAACGAGGTGGCCGGCATCCGCCTGCCTGCGGTCGCTGCACCGCTCGCCGCTTACACCGGCTGGAACCCCCGCCGGCAGATCGACGAGCTGCCCGACGTGCTTTATGAGCGGCTCGGCAGCAAGCTGCCGTTCCCGCCGGGGCAGCCGTCGGTCGCCGAAAGGTACGCGACGAGCGACGACTACGCAGCCGCTGTTCGCGCGGCCGCCGAAGCTCTGGTCGCCGAGCGGTTCCTGCTCGCCGAAGAGGTCGACTCGATCGTGCGTAAGGCGGTCGCCGACTACTGATCGCCGACGAGGGCGAGGCGCTGGCTGAACACCGTCGCGAAGGAGAACCCCGCAACCTGCCAGAACCACACGCTCGTCACGAAGAACCCGACGCCGAAGGCAAGGAGCCCGACGAAGGAGAGCGTCAGCGCGACGAGCACGATCGACCACGCGTGCCAGTAGGCCCGACCCCCGTCCCGCACGCGCCGCAGGGCGACCAGCGGGTTCAGAATTTCCCGGGCGTTCCGGTGCGCGCAGTAATGCGTCATATACCCGGGGACGAGCGCGGTCGCGGCGAGCCAGACGGTGGCACCTGCGGCGAGCAGTGGTGCGGACCGGAGGAGCGCGCCGGCGCCGAGGAGGACCGCCCCCGGTGCGTGGTAGTAGGCCATCCCGAGGAAGGTCACGAACCCATCCCACAGCAGCTCGCGGTAGACGGCGTGCCAGGACCGCGTCGGATCGGAGAACGCAGGGAAGGGGGGCAGCCCGCGCTGCATCCGGCGCACGAACGCGATGCGGTGACCCATGTTGAGAAGCCAGCCGACGCCGGGCAGCGCGACGAGGAGGACCGCACCCCACAGGACCTCGCGCCTGCCGTCCGCCGTCTGCAGCGGAAACGCGAAGCTGTTGCGGAGGCGAAGCGGCGTCTGCAGGTCCACGGGATCGCCCATCGGGCGAGGATACGGGCAGCAAGGCGGGATAGTGGGGGAGTGAACGGTCCGTCCTGGCTGAGCAAGGCGCTCGCCGTCGCGGTGGCCGTGGGCTGTCTGTCCGGATGCGGGGCTCCCGATCGCCGCGCCGACGCGCAGCACCTGCAGGACACGATGTCAGCGATGCCGGGAGTGTCGTCGGCCAACGTTGGCTACCACAACGACGAAGACCGCGGCGCCCGGATCAACATCTATGCGTTCGTCCCGGATGCGACCCGTGACCAGATACGCGACCTGGTCGTTCGGATCAACACCGTGCGGGACGACCGGTTCGCCGGCTACACGCAGGATGCGATGTTCGCAGTGAGCCCCGACCGACGGGTTCTGCTGAGCCGGATGTCCGAGCTGGACCCGGATCAGATCGCCGACGACGCGATCCGGCTGCGCCAGGTCGGATCGACGGTCAACGCCGAGCAAGTGGCGTGGTTCCGCAATCGTTCGACCAGCGTGCTCAACCTGCGTGGCGCAGCCTCGCCGACGGCGTTGGTCCTACCGGCGTTGGTCGCGGCGGTCGGGTCCACGAGCGTCAAGGTCGGTGTCGAGCAATCGGCACCACCGTGGGGAGCCGATTTCCCGTTCACCGCCGACGACCAGCGCCGGCTCGAGAATCGGGTCGGCTGGCTGCCGGTCGCGGTGCGTGCGGTGGGCACGACGGGCGCCCAGGTGATCGTCGGCGTCGACGTTCGGGTATTCGGCCCGGAGCGTGCCGAGGCCGACCTGGACAACACCGTCAGTGCGCTGGGTAAGCAGGCCGACATCCCGATGGTGGTGACGTGGACCGTCGACCGCACTGCGGGGTGGCGGGGTTCGGTGTCCGTGAACGGGTGCAGCTCCGACGACCACGCGGCCGGCACCCCCGAGGCCGCCGACCTGCAATCCGCGGTGCGGGTGCGGTTCGAAAGGTGCAAGCCGCGGCCTTAACGTTGTTCACCTTCGGCACACTTTCCATTTATCGCGAATTTGCACATCTTCTCCGGCGCTGCGTTGCATCATCATTTTTGCGACGCGATAAACACCGAGGGTAGGAGATGAGTTTCATGCTTGTGGCCCCTGACTCGTTGGAGATGGCAGCGACCGATGTAGCGCAGATAGGTTCAGCGGTGAGAGCCGGCAACCTGGCCGCGGCATTTTCGACGACGACGGTCCCGGCGGCCGCCGCCGATGAGATATCTGAGGCAATTGCGGCAGTCTTCGGTGCGCATGCCCAGGAGTATCAGGCGGCGGCGGCGCAAGCGGCCGTGTTTCACGAGCAGTTCGTCAGCAACTTGACTGCTGCGGTGGCGTCCTATTCGGGCACCGAGGCAGCCGTCGCCACCTCGCTGGGGGGTGCCGCGGGCACGATCAATACGATCGTCGCCAACGGGTTTCAGGCGATCGTCTACAGCCCGGTGCACACGGTGGGCCAAGCCTGGATCGCCAGCTCGCTCGGTCAGGCGCTGGACCCGATCATCAATGGGCCCACCGACACGCTGTTCGGGCGTGACCTGATCGGCAACGGTGCTCCCGGAAACTCGACAACCGTCAACGGTGCCCCCGGTGGTTTCCTGTTCGGCGACGGCGGAGCCGGCTATACCCAGACCACCGGGGTGAACGCCGTTGGTGGAATCGGCGGGAACGCCGGGTTGATCGGCACCGGCGGTCCGGGCGGTGGCGGGTTCGGCGGCGGCGCGGGCGGGGCCGGCGGCGTCGGCGGCTGGGCGATGGGCAACGGCGGTATGGGCGGGCAGGGCAGCACCGGCGCGAACGGCGGCGCCGGCGGCCAGGCGTTGTTGTTCGGCAACGGTGCCCCTGGTGGCCTCGCCGGCACCGGCGGGGAGAACGGGGTCACCGGATATCGCGGGCTCATCATCGGCACCGGTGCGACGGCCACGATCGACCACGGCGGCACCCAGACGATCCAGATCGACTTCGTGCGGCACGGGGAGACTGACAGCAACGCAGGGGGCATCATCGACACGGCGATCCCCGGAGCGCCGCTCAATCCGACGGGAACGACCCAGGCGGGCACCGTCGCCGGTGTCCTGGCTCCGAATGCTCCCTTCGCGGGGATCTTCGAGTCGCAGCTGACCAGGACGCAGCAGACCGCCGACGCGCTGGTCACGGCCATAGGGCCGACCGCGCCGACTCCGGTGGCATTGCCCGGCCTCAACGAAATCAATGCCGGCATCTTGGAGGGCCAACAACAGATCCCGCTGGGGCTGCTGTATATCGTCGCCCCGTTCTATTGGACCCTCGGATTACCGGCCTTCCCCATGCTGACCCTGGGTTCTACCGACCCCAACGGGGTGGTTTTCTACAACAGCTTCAACAACGCGATGCAAACCATGTACGACACCGCAATCGCGAACCCGGTCCACTCAATGGGCGGGACCGGCCCGATCACCGACGTCGCATACTCGAGCGCACTGACGATCGAGACCGGGACGTTGATGACGGTCAACAACCCCAATCCGCTACTCATGTTCACCCACTCGCTGCCCAATACCGGCGTTGTGGTGATCGAGGGCAGCCCTGGCGATGGCTGGACGATGGTGAGTTGGGACGGGGTACCCGTACCGCCGGCTAACTTGCCGACTTCGCTGTTCGTCGACGTGCGCAACCTGGTTACCGCGCCGCAATTCGCCGCCGTCGATTTCGGGCAAGCTCTCCGCACTGGTGATCCCGCGACAGTCGTGAACTCGGTTCGCTTCGGCGCCCTGGAAGTAGGCAGCGCCACGCTCAACTTCCCCGGTGCCGTCGTGCAGAGCTTCGTCGACGCTCTGACCTGATCTGTAACTGCTCAGCGTCAGCCGCAGTGCACGCGGCCGTTGAAGTAGAACAGTTGGCGCCGGCAGCCCGGGTCGATCATCGGGGCCCAGGGGGCGGCGGGCGCCGGTGCAATGGCTGGGTTGGGGGCCGGCGCGCCGGGGTCTGCGTGGCTCGCCGCCGCGAAACCGACGGCGATCGCCGTGGCCAGCAGAGCGCCGGCCGTGAATCGGCGCAGGCCTTCGAATCCTGTGGCGCGCGCGGTCTTGTTGGTGCTTGCTGAAGTGTTCATGGCATTGATCTTTCGTGCAGCGATCGCGTCGCAGTAGCGGTCGCGATGTTGCAGGGATACAAGCGTGTCTTGTAACTCGTGCCCCGTGATCGCCAGCGAGATGTCCCAGCGGTGAAGCGCAGACAAAGAAACAGGAAACGCCCAGCTAGAACACAGTCCCACCAAAGTTTGCGCGGCCATCCTGAAATCACGCTGAGTTAAATGGGCGTGACACCACGATCACCACATCGATTGCGGCAGCGATGCGTTGTGGGCTCGTCCAGAGTTTGGTCAAAGTACCAGCTCACACGCGGCGCAGATGACCTCTGGCAGCGCATAGCCGATCGGGGTGAATATGTCAACTCTATACACCGCAGTTGTCACTAGTTCGGTCGATGCTGCGGACCAGGTCGGGCGCGTTCGCTCGGTAAATGCCGCATTTGCCAGGTGCACCAGCGTATCGATCGGGTCCGCGTCGAGGCGGGCCAACCGGGGCGCGCGCAGGATGGCGGTGGTCGGCATGGCCGTCCTGGCGGCCGTCGCTTTCGGTGCCGACCCGGATGCGAACGCCAGTCCGCCACCCGGCTGCCCGCAAGGGCGTGCACCGGGCTCGGGTCCGGGCTGCGGTGGGCGTGCGTTCCTGGCAGATATCGCTGCGGCCGGCTTGGGAAACCGCAACGGCAACACGGTGGCGCTGGATCAGGGCCTGGATATCTGCGGCCTGATGGACGCCGGCCTAAGCCGCCAGAACATGGTGAGCCAGTTTCTGGCGGACAACCCGACACTGGGTCCAGATGGAGCGGTGCAGGTTGTCCGAATCGCTATCCGCGACCTGTGCCCGTGGCACCGCTAGGACCGAAAGGGAAAAACGAATCCTGTTGGGCGACTTCGGTGGCCAAGCTTGTGGCATCCAAAAGTGTTGTACAGCACGATATTTAGCCGCTGATAACCGATCTGATTTGCAAAAGACAGGAAGCGCCCAACCAGAACACAGCCTGCAGTAAGCCTTCGCGACGATGATCAAAATCAAACAGCGACAGTGAAATCCGAGGGAAGGAGGCCTGAACGCACGCCGTCATGCCGGCGCCGGCCTGGCGACAGACCCGGCATCCACGCACCGCACCTGTCAAAAGTCGACAGTTCCAAGATCTTCGACGGATGAAAGGGCTTGTGGAGTAATGAAATTGCCAATCGCGATAGGTATCGCTTGCGCTATGGTCAGCCTCGCCGCACCGGCAAACGCTGATCCGGGTCCTCCTGTCGACGGTGACGACCCGGGTTTCCTTGCCGTACTGCGACAAGACGGCATCGGTTATGACAGCCCGGGTCAAGCCATCACGGCTGGCAAGGCGGTGTGCACTTGTTTGAACAACGGTGAATCTGGGCTGAGGCTAATCCATGACGTGAAAACCCACAATCCCGGGTTGGACATGGAAAACGCATCCCAGTTCGCCCTAGTAGCGGCGAAATACTATTGCCCCCAACAACTCTCCAAGAGCTGACACGGAAGACGCCGCTTCCGCCAGTGCTGGACCGGGGGCCCTGCTCCACGAAGCCGAAATGATTCAGAAAGTCCTGGTCAGTGCCGCTATGGCACTCATTGCTGTAGGGCTGGCAGCGCCGGCCAGCGCCAACCCCGCGCGGAAACACGACCCCGTCCAGGACTTCTTGGCCGCCGTGCAGGCGGCAGGCGTCGTCGGTGTGCAACCGGCGATATTGGAGAACGGTTACAACGTGTGCTGGCAGCTTTGGAACGGCGGGTACACCGGCGATCAGGCGGCTGCGGCTATGCAGAAGACCTATCCGTCACTGACCACCGAACAAGCGGATCATTTTGTGATCGCCGCGTATAAGAACCTGTGTCCGGTGCCCGGTGCGTATGACTGGTGGGCTTACAGCACCAGCTGATCGGGCCGGGCATCGGCGAAAGGTGATGCGTCAGTTGCGCTCTGCCGCCCGCACGTAACGGGCCCACGTCAGGATCCCGGCGCCGACGTAGCACGCCAGGAAGATCCAGAATGCCGGCGTCTGGGAGCCGGTGCTCAAAAAGGACTGGCGCAGGGCCAAATTGATCCCCATGGCGCCGAGTGCGCCGAGCGTGCCGGCGAAGCCGATCAATGCTCCCGACATAACGCGCTCCCAGTAGCGGCGCTCGGCGTCGCTGACGTTGAGCGACCGACTACGTTCCTCGAAGATCGATGGGATCAGCTTGAACACGGACCCCTTGCCCATTCCGCAGAATATGAACAGCGCTATGAAACCGACGATGTAACCGGTCATCGTGTAGCCCGTCGGACCGCCCGGGCGGTGGGTGAGATCGTCATGCGTGCTGACGATGATCAAGAAGCCGCCGGCCACGATCATGGCGACTAGCGCGCCGAGAGTGACCTTGCCGCCACCAAACGAGTCGGCCAACTTACCGCCGATTACCCGCGTCAACGATCCCAGCAGCGGTCCCACGAAGGCGATCTCGGCGGCGTGCAACGACGCCTGCGCGTGGCTCTGTCCGCCGGCCAGGAAGTTGTGTTGTAACACCTGACCGAAAGCGAACGCGAATCCGAGGAACGATCCCGAGCAGCACAGGTAGAGCGATGCGATTCCCCACGAGTCGGGCACCGTCAGCACGGACCGCACATGGCCGGCCTCGATGACATGGGTCAGGTTGTTCATGAACAGCGCCGCGCCGAGACCGGCGATAGCAAGAAGCCCCAGATAGACCGCGCACACCCAGTACGGCGCTTCATGGCCGGCGGTGGCCAGCACGACCAATCCGACTGCCTGGATGGCCGCCGACCCGAGGTTGGAAATCCCACCGGTCAGACCCAGCGCGGAGCCTTTTCGCCGCTGCGGATAGAAAGCTTCCACGTTGGCCAGCGACGCGGCATAGTTGCCTCCGCCTAGGCCGGTCAACGCGGCGCACACCAGATACGGCCACAACGGCAGGCCGGGTTTGGCCAGTAGAAAGATGGCGCCCGCGGTTGGGATCAGCAACACGAGCGACGAGAAAACTGCCCAGTTGCGGCCACCGAACCTGGTAGTGGCCATCGTGTAGGGGATGCGCACGACCGCGCCGACCAGGGTGGCGGTGGCGGCCAGCAGCAGCTTGTCGCTGGTCGAAAAACCGTAGACGGACTGCGGCATGAACAGCACCATCACCGACCAGAGATACCAGATGGAGAAGGCGACGTGCGCGGTCACATTCGACCAGATCAGATTGCGACGGGCGACGAGGTTGTTTCCGGCGCGCCACGCCACGGCGTCTTCTGAATCCCAATCAGCGATGCGATGCGTATGCGCCACAAAATAATTGCCTCTCACGGACGTTCTCGTCGTCACCATCAGGCCGTCCCTGCCCGAACCGGCTCGAATCGGATTGGTTTCATTGACATTCGGTGTCCCGCTACGCCCGCTGATGGCCACAGGCTCATCGAGGGGATGGACGAAAGTTCAACGGCCACTCATAATCCTCCGCGTCACACATGGCTGCACGATTAGCCCAGCCCACTATGGATGTTCCGCAGGGACCGTTGGCCGTCGACAATGACGCGCGGTTATGGCGAGCCCCACCGCCATGCACAGTCAAACCGGATTCTGGTCGTTCCGACAACTTAAACTCCTGACGCACAGCAGATTTCCAGCTGACTTCACCGATACGTCCAGTTAGCGATGTGGCTTCAACGTCGGGGCGCGCGAACTCATCGACGGCGCGCGAAGCCCGGATTCGCCTCGCGCGGCTCGCCCAAGGCGTCTGTCGCCGCATCGGATCTCAGCAGCGGCAGGCCTTTACGCATGACGTAGTCGAGCCACGCGCCGGCGAACTGCGAGGTGAGCACGGCGGCGATCACCAGCGTGGTGTAGAACTTCGAGCTGATGATGCCGGCGTCGAACGCGACACTGGCCAGAACTCCCGAGCACGGAGCGCCGGTTCCGACGATGATGAGCCAACCCACGGTGCGCCGCTCGCCGCGGCCGAACAGCTGCTGCATCTCGGCGCCGGAAACCAACATCAGCAGTAGTAGGCCAAGCCAATAAATGAACGTCAGGATGTGGCCCGGCTGCCGCGCGCCGTCAAAATGTGCGCCACAGCGGGCAGTCGGCCGAGCAGCGCAGGACCCAGCACGACGCCGGCCAGGATTTCGCCGACCACTTTGGGTTGGCGCAGCTTCGTGAATAGATGACCCAGCAATTGGGCCAGGCCGATGAGCAGAAGCAGGACTAAAAGGACATCAGTTAATTGGGCATTCGTCACCATACGCTCCTCATATTGCTGGGGCGCTGTTGTCAGCTCGGCCCCCGCCGGTGACCCACCATCGGTAAAGGAGAAAGACGAGCGTCAGTGCTCCTGTTCCGATGGACACGGAGAGGGGATATTCGACATTCGGACAATCGATGATGCGGAAGGAGTCCGACCGCCAAGGCGGGCGGCATCTGAATCCGTAGGACGCGGAGCACAACAATGCCGGATACCATTCCGCACGCGGCCGCAATACCGCCGCTCCCGAACACGCTGACCGCGAGCCATCCAGCGGTCGACGTCAGAAAGCACGCGATTGGCAGAGTTAGCGGCTTCGCCGCCCACGGACAGGACGTGGGGTGGGCCAACATCTCGTACGCTATGACGATAAGAGGGGGAACAGGATAAACCGAAGGCCCGAAGCTGTAGCGCAAAAGGCCATGATCGTCACAAAAGTATAGAACGGTAGTATCCAGGTAATTCCGGCCGGCGGGGTTTCAAGAAGATCATCGATATCCGCGGTCGAGGTTTTAGCAGCGTCTTCGTACGTCCGCCGGTAATACGTCCGCCACAGCAAGAAGATGAAAGCAAGGGCGACGAGACCGATCACTATCGACGCGGGATAGAGCCAGCTCTTGATATCCAAGACGAGTGGCAGGGTGCCCGCCGAGATCGCAGGGGCGATATTCGATTTCAGAAAAGCCAGGAGAAGCAGGCACACGCTGACGATGAGCAAAATCGTCGCAACCCGATAAGGAAATGCTCGCGTCACGAACGTACCGATGGCCGCCCCAACGGCCGGGGTTAGGACAAGCCGCACCGGCTGGCTCGCCCACTTCCCCCACGGGCGCGTCAACACGTCGTGCGATACTGCGCCGAGTTCGGGGAACAACAGGTAATACCATCCGCTGAACTGCGCTGCCAGCGCGATCGCGACCATGTAAAGGAGCGCTACGCCCTCCATCAGGAGGCGATCACGTAGCACCAGACCTCGGTCAGCCATGGACTATAGGCCTCGTATCATGCTGCGGGACTTCGCTTTAGGGCAAAGTCCCGCAGCACTTCACGTCGCGTGAGCTAATGCCACCGTGCCGAGGAGGTTTCACCCGTCTCCAACCAGTGGGCGCACTTCTCACCCAGCTTCTCCAAAGCAGCCCAGTCGAAGCGCTCGACTTGAGCCGGGGTCAACTCCTTGCGGTGGTCGCGCCTCAGCCCTTTGTGGAAGAAGGCTTTGGCGCTGGACATGTGCGCTCCGCCAAACGGCGCCATTTTTTCCGCGCGGGCGCTCATGTAGTCGAAAGAGCAGTGTTCGACAATAGCGTCGATTCGTAGCGACTGCGGATCGATGGAAAAGAATTCTGCCAGTCGAACGATCTGGCCAACCAAATCATCCTTGAGATGCTGATAATGGAGGAGCAGCACGTTCGGTTCGTTCCTGAGCGCCCACCACGATTCCATGATATCGAGCAGGTCGCAGCAGTCATACCCGTTGGTGTCGAGCCATCGGTCGAAGAACTCCCGCATATCCTTGGGAATCACGAGACGACCAGACTCGCCCGACCACTCGGCATGAATGCGGTTGATCGTCGACATCGTGGGTTCGGAGAAGTTGTACAGATAATTATGGAAGCTGATTCCAAGATCTTTGCCGTTCCTGCCGACAAAAACGTAACGAGCCTCGGGGGCGATCGGAAGGGCGTCCGCGGGCAGATGCGACTTCATTACCCGCCGTACCCCGGTGTCGCGCTGCTCTTTTAGCGCTCTCAGCATCTCGGCATGATCGCCCCAACTGGAATCGAGCCAGGGCGAAGTGTCCGAAAGCCCGCCTTCTTTCTCCTCGCCGTTGTGGAGTATTTGTTGGATGATTCGCTGGGTCCAGGTAGTGCCGGCCTTGAATGGATCCGCGACAACGATGTCTCCGTCGACGAAGCCACCTTGGGCCAGGAAGTCTTCCCAAACCAAGGAGTTGGAGAGATAATCTCTGAGAACTCTGGTCGGCGCGAGTAACTGCTCATTCACAAGAAGTTTGCCTTTCCGCAGAACGCCCGTGAAAAGCTATTTCACCGACGTAAGTCCGTAGATCCGGTTTAGAACACCGGCATTTCTGAGCCCAACCCCTCCCTTCCTGAGTATTCGACA
>NZ_DATJYB010000071.1:0-6433 GCF_035499775.1 Mycobacterium sp.
CATTGTCGGTCGCCGACAGCATCGCCGAGGTCTTGCCGACATCGACGGCAACGACAATCGTGGACGACGTGACTGGAGCACCATGCACAGACACAACAAACACCTCCGGGGCGTGTCAAGAGAACTCAAGCGCGCCAACGCGGAATTTGTCAACCTGAATGAGGCACTGCTGAGGGTTATTTACTGAGTGGCCTCCTCGGTGTCGTCTGGTTTGTTGATCCACGAACCGTTGGGCAGTTTCGGTGGTTCGGGAGGCTTGCGCACGAACCGTTCTGGATGTGCGGCGTAGGCGGTGTCGAGCACGCCGGCGCGCTTCTCGCGGACGATGACGGCAGTGCCGTAATGCACGTCGGCGGGAACGTGTAAGCCCAGCCCGGTATGGCGATGTTCATCGTTGTACCAGCCGAAGAAGATCTGGCAGTGCCGACGGGCGGCCTCGATCGAGTCGAACCAATCAGGGAAGTCGGGCCGATACTTCAGTGTCTTGAATTGCGCCTCACTGTTATCCGGAATTCTTATCTGGGGTCGCGGGACCAGCGTCCGTGACGGATGACAAGCGATCTTTTCGGGGTCGGCGTGTCGTTCGCGGAGGGATTATCTGGGGTCGTTACGGTGCGTGGTGTGACGACCGCAACCGTGGGGACGGGATCTTGTCGGGCACAGGGTTTGACTCTTTCCTCGGGTGAACGGACATGGACGGTGCTGGGCTCGGGCCATCGTGTGGTCGGACCGGCCGAGGAGTACTTGGAATATCTACGGGCCCAGCAGGTGTCGCCGAATACGGTGAAGTCTTACGCGCGGGCGTTGGCGTTGTGGTGGCAGTTTTTGGAGCTGTTCGGGCTGGACTGGGACGCGGTGACGTTGGAGAACTTGGGGGGGTTCCTGACCTGGTTGCGCACCGGGGACGGGCCGGAGGTCGCGTCGATCGAGCGCCGTCGGGCCCGGTTTGCCGAGTCGACGATCGGTGCGCGGCTGGGCGCGGTGATCTCCTGTTATGACTACCACGTGCTCAACGGCGTGGACGTGGGCCGAGACCTGCACCGGATCACCCATCGTGGCGGCGGTCGGTACAAGCCGCTGCTGGAACATGTCGCCCGCCGTAAGGGCCGCCGGCAGGCGGTGATCCGGGTGCGCGACCGGCGCCGCGCGGCGCCACCGATCTTGACGCCGGTGCAGATCGAGCGGATCTGTGAGGCGTGTGCGAGCTGGGATAGCGAGACGCGGCAGTGGCGCGGTTCGATCCGTAACAGATTGCTGTGGATGTTGTTAGCGGAGACGGGTTTTCGGCTGGGCGAGGCCCTGGGTTTGCAGCATCGCGATTGGCATACCGGGTGTGGGGACACCGCGTTCATCGAGGTCGTGGGCCGAGACCATTGTCATGGTGTGCGGGCCAAGAGCGGCTACCGACGGGTGTATGTCTCCGACCAGCTGGACCGCCTCTACGGCGAGTACGTCTGGCAGTTGTGCGAGGCCGGTGCCGACCGAGCCACCGACGACTTCGATGCCACCTGTGTGTTCGTCAACCTCGACCGGGAGCCGCGGTTCGCGCCGTGGCGAGCGGAGTCCGTCTACGACCTGGTGGACCGGCTGCGCCGGCAATTGTCCGGGCAGGTGCCGCAGGCCTGGTCACCGCACTGGATGCGGCACTCGCACGCCACGGCGCTGTTGCTGTCGGGGGTTCCAGTGCACGTGGTGAGTCGACGATTGGGCCATCTCGACGTGCAGACCACGCTGAACAGCTACGCGCACGTGACCGAGGACGCCGAGATGCAGGCGGTCGCCGACTGGAAGGTGTTCACCGCGGGCTGGCGAGTCGGCGCGCACTGCGACGAGCGGATCGGGTCCGGCTCGTGACCGGTGGGCGTGCAGCGGCCACGGTCGACTGGGTGGAAGCGGCCCGCGACCGCTGCGACCCGCGGGAGCTGGAACGCTTGTGGGCGGGTGTGCCGGAGCCGATGCGGCTGTCGTGCTTTGCCGAGTCGAGTGTGCCACCGCAGTACGCCGGAGCGTTCTGCCACGAGGGGACCTGGCGGGCCGGGGTAGATCTGTCGCAGTTGCCGGAGCCGATGCGCCGGGAGGTGGCATGGTGTGTGTTCCGGATCATCGAGTTGGGCGGGAAGATCCCGACACCGGGGTTGAGCATGCTGGTGCGCCGACTTGGTGAGGTGATCGCCGATCGTGGCGGGCGGCCGGCTTCCCTGCTCGGACTGTCCGTGCGGGAGTGGTGCCAACAGATCCAGCGTGTGGTGCACCGCCGCAGCGGGCGGCTGCCGGCGGCTCCCACCATGAACAACATCCGCCGGTTGCTGACGCGGATGATGCGTCTGCTCGTCACCGCCTGCGACACCGGCCCGTGGTGGCAGCGGGACCAATGGAACCCGTTGGAGGACAACCGGATTCCGTTGCGCGAGCACGAGCCGATGGGCCGGTACTCGGTGCGGTTCGACCGGATCGGCATCCAGTGGCTGCGGCGCGGCCTGCAGTGGCACTGCAAGGTCGGCCTGGACACCGGGGTATTGAGCTGGTCGACGGTGCACCGCCGGATTGTGGCGGTGGGCGAGTTCGACGGGTTCTTGGGCGGTTGCGGGGTCGATGGGCCGTGGTTGGCCGACCACGCGGCCGGGGTTCGTGCGCTCATGCTGGATTTCCTCGGTCATCTGCGTGCTCGTCCGCTCACCCGCGCACGCGGCACCGGTCAGCGGTTGTCGCCAGCGTCGGTGGCGCGCCTGGCCAGCGATGTGGAGCAGTTCTACCTGTTCATGGCTGACAACCAGGATGCGGCTGCGGCCGCGCTGGCCGAACCGGGCTGGCTGCGCCTTGGCCCCGCCCACGCCGGCTTCTACCGGCGCGGTGAGCTGCCCGGCAAGCCGCGGCCGCGCCTGGATGGGCAGGTCATCGACGATGACGCTATGACACGAATCATGAGTGGGCTGGGCCTGCTCGGCGCCGCGGTCGCCGACGGCGGGTTCGGTGACGAGCAGGCCATGCGGATCACCATGCTGGTGGCGTTGCTGGGCCGGCGCGTCAGCGAGATCTGCCTGCTCGACTGTGACCCGCTGCTGCCGTTGTCGCCGACAGTCCCATCCTCGCCGGGCGCGCCCGCCGCAGACCGCGACGATCAGGCGCTGGTGGCCAAGCTGCGCTACCAGCAGACGAAGATTGACGGGGCGCCCGACACCATCCTCGTGCCCGCCGAGGTCGTCGCGATCATCCGCGAACAACAACAATGGGCGCAGCGGTTCTTCGCCGCGCACGGCGCACCCGGCAGGACCCCGAAGTACCTGTTCCTGGCGGCGCAGATGAACCGCAACGGCGACCGGCCCTACTCCGGCAACACCCTGAGGAATCTGCTGACCGATCTGGCCGTCCGCCTCGACGTGCGTGACCGCACCGGTGCCCTGGTCGACTTCAACCGCACTCACCGGTTTCGCCACACCGTCGCCACTGGCTTGCTGAACAGCGGCGTTCCGTTGCATGTGTTGCAGCGGTACCTCGGGCATCTCACACCGACTATGAGCATGACCTACGCGCAGACCTTGCAGTCCACCGCCGAGGCCGAGTTTCTGCGCTACCGAAAGATCACCGCCGATGGGCGCCAGATTGAGGTCGATCCCCGTGACCTCTACGACATGCTCGAGTTGGACAGGCGCACCGACCGGATCCTGCCCAACGGGTACTGCCTGCTGCCTCCGCGTCAGGTCTGCGGCAAGGGAAACGCGTGTCTGACCTGCGACAAGTTCGCCACCGATGCCACCTTCCTGCCCGAACTGCAAACCCAGATGACCCGTACCGATCAACTGATAACCGAGCGCCGCCAGGCCTTCAAGACACGGACTGGGCAAGACATGAGCAAGGACAACGTGTGGCTCGTCGGGCGTCGCCAGGAACGTGACGCTCTCGGCCGCATCATTCTCACTCTCGGCAACACCCGGCTCGCCGACCGCGCCGTCCGGGGTGCCGGCGTCAACGCGCGCACCAGCGCCATCACCGACAAGCAGGACACGAACTGATGCGCGGCAACCCCGACAACCTTCGTCGAGCCGCCACCGCCAAGAGCGCCGCCGCCCAGGCCCGCGCCGAACAGGGTCTGCGAGAGATGCTCCGCCGCGACGCGCCGATCACCTTCCGTGGGCTCGCCCAAATCGCCGGGGTGTCACTGGATTTCCTTTACCGCAACACCGAGATCCGACGGCGGGTCGAGCAGCTCCGCAACCAGCAGCGCAGCATGCCACCGCCCCCACCGGACCGGACCGACCCCGACCAGCCCAGCAGCGTTGTGCGCACCCTCACAGCCCAGCTCACCGAACTCAAACGCCGCCACCACGAGGAAGTCGCCACGCTGCGGCGCGCGCTCGAGGCCGCCCACGGCGAGAACCTCGAACTCCGGCGCCGCGTCGGCCGTCCCGCTGGCCAGGATCGAGCGAAGGCCTGAAAGTGTTGGCGGAGTTGCTGATCGCGCAAAACCCGGACCCGGATTCCACGCTGCCCTATTTGCTGCGGCTCCCGCTGGGCGGCGGGATGGTGTTCCGCACATCTGGGACCTGGCCGCGCACGAAAGCCCTCTTCTGCTATCAGGTTTCGGCAGACGAGTGGCCCGCCGACCCCGACATTGTGGAACGAACCCGACTCCGGTCGTGCATCCGCCGTGGCGCCGCCATCGACGTCGTCCTCGACCGCAGCCGGGAGAGCCGCTCCCAGATCGTGTTCACCAAGGCCCGCGGTCGCGACGTCGTCTTCTGGCAGTCTCCGCGCACCCGCAAACAGGCCCGCCCGAACGTGCGCACACCTACCGCCCGGGCAGCAGGGATCGCCGAGCTCGAGATCGTGGTCGACTCCCATGAGCAGTACGCCTACCGGTTTGGCGGCCAACAGGTCCGAACCGTGAAACGCGCCCTGCCGTGCGGCGACTACGGCATAACCCTCGGCGGGCGGTTGGTGGCCTCGGTCGAACGCAAGTCCCTGGTGGACCTCGTGGCCAGCCTGACCGGCGGGAAACTCCGCTTCGCGGTGGCCGAACTGGCGGCACTGCCACGCGCCGCGGTCGTCGTCGAGGACCGCTACTCCCAGGTGTTCAAGCTCGACCGCATCCGGCCCGCCATGGTCGCCGACGGTCTCGCCGAACTTCAGATCCGCTGGCCCAACGTGCCGATCGTCTTCTGCGAAACCCGCCAACTCGCCGAGGAATGGACCTACCGATTCCTCGCCGCCGCCTACGCCTGGGCCGAGACCGAGCACGCCTCCCTCACGCTGATCACTCCGCTGGCTGTCGACGACACCGCGACCGAACTCGACCAAGCACCCGACGCGCCGCAACCCTCTACCGCCGAAGTCCGGGCCTGGGCCCGCGCCACCGGGCTCGCCGTGCCCGACCGCGGCGGGTTGCGCCCCGACATCTGGAACGCCTGGCACAGCGCCCACAACACCTGACAGCGCTTCCTTCGCGGACGCGTCTGCAAACGGTCTACCTGCAGAAACGCAATCTCAAGATCAATTACCCCGGATAAGATATCGCCAGCCCGGAAAACACCCCCACCAGCACGGGCCACCCCGATGTCGGCATAACCGAAAGATCGGAGTAATGGATCAGGCAGCGTTGACGCAGCGCGGTCGGGAAGATCTGCTCGATCGCGCCGATCAGGCCGCGGGCACCGTCGGAGACGACCAGCAGCGGGCATGCTAGTCCCCGGTCGGTGAGATCGGTCAGAAAACCGGCCCAGGCGTCGGTGGACTCCACCACGCCTGGGGCCAGGCCCACCAAGACGGGCTTGCCCGCGGTGGTAATACCCCACGCGGCCAGGATCGGCTCGGCCGGCGAGCCGGGATGCATCCGGAAGAACGAGGCATCCAGGAACAGGTAATCGAGCACGACATCGCCCAGGGGGCGCCGCGCCCAAGTGTCGTACTCGGTCTTGATCGCTTGGCATACCTGCGCCACAGTCGATTTCGAGATCGCGGCCTGATCCCTCAGTGCATCGGCCAGGGTAGCCTCCACATCACGCACCGACAGCCCGCGTACGAACGAGGCGATCACCAACGATTCCAGTGCATTGGTCTTGGTGACGTGCTTGCCGAACAAGCGCGAGGCGAATGCGACCATCGTGCCGCGCAGCTTGGGCCGCGCCAGGGTGACTGGGCCGGCGGTGGTCTTGACCGTCGCTGGCCGATAGCCATTGCGCGCCCCGGACTGCGCATCCGGCGCGGTGGCGCACCGTTGGTAGCGATCGCGGCCCAAGAACTCGGTCACCTCGGCCTCCAATGCGGCCTGCATCAGCAACTGCGCACCCAGCCGGGCCACCTCCTCCAGGATCTCGGGCAGCTCACGATCCGAGCCGAACAGCACATCGATCCTGGCGCGAACACGATCGGTCGGTGACACTCGTGCAGGCACGAGCGTAGGTCCGGTCACTTCGATGACTTGGCAGTTCTCGAAGCA
>NZ_DATJYB010000072.1:0-3202 GCF_035499775.1 Mycobacterium sp.
GTCAGCGATCAGTTGGTAGGCCGCACCGCCGAGTTCGGCGGGGTCTTGTTGCGCCAGGCCCCCGATCACGTCGTGGCTGAACGCCACCTGGCGGCGGCGGGAGGTCTCCATCTGTTCGAGCAGGTGCAGCCGCACCGCGGGCGGTAGGCAGTCGAGGTTGAGCTCGTCCATCGCGGCGACCGCGGCGTGCAGTGCGTCGAGTTTGGCGGTGACCTCCGCCGGAATCTCGATCGAATGCATGTTCGAATCTTACGTCGCGGCGCCGTCACCGAACACCACAAGAAGCGCCGCCTGTGGATAGCCACTGAACTGTGGACAAACGCTGAAACCAAAGTGATACAAGTGGTTTGGTGAGGGTTTCCGGTCAGAAGACGACGGTCTGGTTGTCGTGCACGATGACGCGGTCCTGGCAGTGCCAGAGCACAGCGCGGGAAAGCACCGCACGTTCGACGTCGGCGCCGACGCGCACCAGTTCGTCGACCGTGTGGTTGTGATTCACTCGGACGACGTCTTGTTCGATGATCGGCCCCTCGTCGAGTTCCTCGGTGACGTAGTGCGCGGTCGCGCCGACCAGCTTGACGCCACGTTCCCGCGCCCGCTTGTAGGGGGAGGCGCCGGTGAACGCCGGCAGGAACGAGTGGTGGATGTTGATCAGCGGGCAGCCGACCGCATCGAGGAATTCCCGGCTGAGGATCTGCATATAGCGCGCCAGCACTACCAAATCCACGTTGCCGCTGAGCAATTGGAGCTGACGCTGTTCGGCTTCGGCGCGGGTGTCGCGGGTGGCCGGGATGTGGATAAACGGCACGCCGAACGGCCGGACGTGCTCGGCGAGATGGGGATGGTTGGCGATTACCATGGCGACCGACATCTCAAGTTCGCCGCGACGGTTGCGCCACAACAGATCTAACAGGCAATGGTCTTCTTTCGAAGCCATGATCGCGACTCGCTTGGGCTTGGCGGCCTCGGTGAATCGGTAGTCGATTTCGAACTTTTCGGCCACGACGGCGGCGAACTCGCGCTCCAGGTCGTCGATGGCCGCCGTCAGGCCCGGCAGGTGAAAGATGGCGCGCTGCAGAAACGTTCCGTCCTCCGGCGCGGTGGAGTGCTGGTCCAGGGAGATGATGTTGGCCCCGGCCTGGGTCAGGAAGGTGCTCACCGCAGCGATAATTCCCGGCCGGTCATGGCAGCGAAGCAGCAGCCTGCCGATGTCAGGCTCGGTGGGCGTTGGCGCCCCGGGACGCGCGATCATGGCCCCCTTCGTCGACGGGTCGAAATACCGCAGGCCAGAATACCGCCGCTAGTGGTGATCGTGATGCGAATGATGGTCGTGCTCCGCGTCGGGTGAGCCGCCCATCATGCGCAGCATCGGCCCTCCGCCCGAGGTGAAGAACTGGACGACCAGCAGCGTCGCCACGACGAGAAAGGCGATGTTGAGCCAGGTGGTGTAGTTCCAGGAGATCCCGGCGGTCATGACCGTCGCGTTGCGCTGGCTGGGAATGAGATGCGTTGCCCCGAAGATCAATTCGATGAGGTATCCGGCGGCGACGATCGCGACGTAGAAGGTGCCGAGCAGGGTCAGCATCATCTTGGTGCCGTAGTACTTGCGGTAGATATTCAAGATCGGCAGGATCAGCAGGTCGGCGAAGATGAACGCGATGACGCCGCCGAAGCTGATGCTGCCGTTCCACAACACCGCGGCAAGCGGTACGTTGCCGATCGAGCAGACGAACGACACGATCGCCACAAAGGGTCCCACGATCGGTCCCCACACCGCCGACCAACCCGGATGATTGGCCAAAAAGAAGCTCTGCCAAAATGTTTCGGGAACCCACGCCGCGATGGCACCGGCGATGAACAGGCCGAGAATCAGGTCGCGCAGGATCGCCAACCACTCCATGACGAACACATGGGAGACCGAGGTGAAGCCCTGCGGGGAAAGCAGCCGCCGCAAGAACGACCCGTCGCCCTGGATCGACATGTCCATGGCGGCGTGTCCCTCCATCGAGCCCGCGATTCCCCGGTCGGCCTGCTCGCGGGCGGCGTCGATCCGCCGGGCGCGCACGAACAACCGGAACAAGACCGCCAGCACGATGATCATCAGCGGGCCGCCGACGAACTCCGCGGCGGTGAATTGCCAGCCCATCAGCAAAGCCAGGATGATGCCCAGCTCCACCACGAGATTGGTGGACCCGATCTCGAACGCCATCGCCGCGGTGAAGTTGGCGCCCTTGCGGAACAGTGATCGGGCCAACGCCACGGCGGCGTACGAGCACGACGACGACGCCGCTCCCAGTCCGGCCGCGACCGCCAGCGTGCGCGGCCGGTCGTCGCCCATCAGGCTCACGATCGTCGAGCGGCGTACCACGGCCTGCACCACTGCCGACAACGCGAAGCCCAGGATCAGTGCCCATAGGATTTCCCAGGTCATCGAGCCGGTCAACGCCAACGCGTGACCGAGGGCTCGAAGCACTCTGTCCGTCATCAGGTCCTCCGCTTCGGTTGCACCATGCGCCAGCCGACACTATACCCCAGGGGGGTACTACTGTGTCAGTTGAGCCGCGTTACCCCGATGGACACCCCGGCGGCGGGGAGACGCGCCAGCAACGCATCGCCCATCGCGGCGGCGGGGGTGAGCACACCGCGCAACTCGGAGAGTCGATCGCGATCGAGCGCGAGCGCCAGGCCGCTCTCGCCGAGTTGCACAGCCGTCGCCTGGTAGGCGTCGACCTGTTGGGCGAAGGTGGCTTGGTAGCGGGCACCGGTTGTCGTCGTGGTGTACGTCTGCATCGTGTAATGGCCGCGTTCCCTGGTCTTCTGGCTTGGACCGGCGCCCGACTTCGGCGGGATGCGGTTCACCCATCGTTGCGGTAATCGGCCGGCATATCTGTTGCCCAGGCCGATGCCGGCCGCGATGACGCCGGTGGCGATCGCGGCGGCGACCGGCGCCGCTACCGACTTGCCCAGACTCATCGTCTCCGTGTAGCGGAACCGGCGGCCATAGGCCCAGTTCTGTAATGCATTGCTACGCCGAACAATTCGGGCATTGTACGGGCCCTGCACAAATGCGCCGGTCCAGAAGCCGACGAGTTCGGGCGCCAAGTCGCGCCCGCGGCGCCGGGCGAAGTCGGGCTGCGGACCGAGCTCGGGTTCGGCGCCGCGGTCCGGGGTCAACGTGTACGGGTCCTTGACCAGCCGGTGG
>NZ_DATJYB010000073.1:0-2398 GCF_035499775.1 Mycobacterium sp.
TACCCATACCTGTTCGGCCGCAACGAAGAACTGGCCGACCGCCCGGTGCGCGACGACACCCTGGAGGAACCCACCGCTACTTAACGGGAGCCTTCTTTTTGGCCTTGTTCGCGGCTGCCCGCTCGGTCCTGGCGCCCGCGCTGGCCAGCTGTCCGCCGGAGTTCTCCAGATGGGCACGGACGAACCACTGGAACTTCTCCAGCTCGCCCGCGTGGTCGATGAGCATGTCCTGCGATACCAGATCCAGATCCTCGAGGGTGTCGATTCCCTTGCGGGTGTCCTCGATCACGCCGGTGTAGACGAGGTCGAGCGCCGCCAGGTGCGCCTGCACGGTGTCACGTTCGACCGAGTAGTCGTCCCAGGTGCGGTCCTTGATGATCGCGCCGGGAGTTCCATGCGGCGATTTGCCCAGCGCCGCAATGCGCTCGGCAACCTCATCGGCGTAGCCGCGCACCAGTTCGACCTGAGGATCGATCATTTCGTGGACACCGATGAAGTTCGGGCCGACGACGTTCCAGTGCACATGTTTGAGCGTCAGGTGCAGGTCGTTGTAGGTGCTGAGCTGCTTCTGCAGCAAATCGGCGACCTTGTTGCCATCTTTCTCCGACATGCCGGGGATTGTGAACTCAGTCATCCATAGCTCCTTCGCATGATCGACTGTCCCGCGACGTGTACCCACGCGGCTCGAGCAGTAATCGCGGTTAGTACTGCAGCAGTAGATCGTGACTGGCGGGGATTCGGCGTGTCTGCACTGGTCAGAGCGGTGACCGCGGCATCGTTCAGGGTTTGTGAAGACTCCAGAATTGGTCGCGGTCACCGCGGCTCATAGCGTAGACCCTGATCGGTGGCGGACTGAGTTTTCGGCGGTGATCGACCGGATCGCGCCGCGTTTCGCCCGTTACGAACCGCTGCGCCACGTCGCCGAGTTGATGACCGGCATGGTCTCAGGCCTGGACAGAAAGAATTGCTGGACGATCGCCGAGCACCGTGGCAACGCCACTCCGGACGGGTTGCAGCACCTGTTGTCGCGGGCGAAATGGGACGCCGACGCAGTCCGCGACGATCTACGTGACTACGTCATCGACGCCTTCGCCGACCCGGATGCAACATTGATCCTTGATGAAACCGGCGATGTGAAGAAGGGCGTTCATTCGGTCGGGGTGCAGCGTCAGTACACCGGCACCGCCGGACGCATCGAGAATTCTCAGGTGGCGGTGTTCTTGACCTATGCGGCCCCACGGGGGCACGCGTTGATCGACCGCGCCCTGTACCTGCCACGATCGTGGGCCGAAGCGCCCGATCGGTGTGAAGCCGCTGGAATCCCCAGCAACAAACAGGGTTTCGCGACCAAACCCGCACTGGGGCGGGCACTGATCGAGCGCGCAGTAGCAGCCGACGTGCCCGCGGCGTGGGTCGCCGGCGACGAGGTGTACGGCGCCGATCCCACGCTGCGTGCCGCGATCCGCGGCCACCGGCTGGGCTACGTACTGGCGATTGCTGCCAACCGGTTTATGCCCACCCCGGCAGGCAAGATCCGCGTCGATCGACTCCCGGCGATGCTGCCCAAACGAGCCTGGCAGAAACACTCTGCCGGTGCGGGTAGTCACGGACAGCGCTACTACTCATGGGCCTGGGTCGAGCTCAACGCCGAGGATGACGCCGACACCGGCCGGCACCATTTGCTGATCCGCCGCAACGACAAAACCGGCGAACACGCCTACCTGCGCTGCTACAGTCCACGGCCGGTCACGTTGCACACCCTGGTCACCGTGGCCGGACAGCGCTGGCGCATCGAGGAATCCTTCCAAACCGCCAAAGGCCTCACCGGACTCGACCAGCATCAAGTCCGTCGTTGGCGATCCTGGCACCGTTGGACCACCCTGGCCATGCTCGCCCACGCGTTCCTCGCCGTGGCTACCGCGGTCGAACGCGACACCACCCCGACGCCGGCAGGCCTGATCACATTGACTGTCAACGAGTTTCGACGACTCTTCGACGCCCTACTCCTTGCTGCCAAACACACCGTCACCAGCCTGCTGGCCTGGTCCCGATGGCGCCGACAACACCAACACCGAGCCCGACAATCCCACTACCGACGCAGCGAACAACAATGATCACGATCTACTGCTGCAGTACTAAGCTGTCACGAGTGGGCATTTCCAAAGTCGAGCGGTTGATGAACCTCGTCATCGCGCTGCTGTCCACCCGTACCTTCATCACCGCCGAACGGATCCGCGAAACCGTCTACGGCTACGCCGACAGCGCCAGCGACGAAGCCTTCTCCCGCATGTTCGAGCGCGACAAGAACGAGTTACGCGACCTCGGCATCCCGCTCGAAACCGGCCGGGTGTCGCAATTCGACCCCACCGAGGGCTACCGCATCAACCGCGACGCCTAC
>NZ_DATJYB010000074.1:0-2061 GCF_035499775.1 Mycobacterium sp.
CCAGGATCGTCGCCCAGGAGGACGACACCGTTGCAGTGGGTGGCGAGCTCGCGGTCATCGGCGAGGAGGGCGAGGGCGGCGGCGGGGCACCGGCCGAAAAGGAAGAGCCGGCCAGTCAAGAACCAACCGCCGAGGCTGAACCCGAACCGGCCCCGGAACCGAAGCCGGTGTCCAAGCCGGAAGCCCCGCCGACGCCGGTGCTGATGCCCGAGCTCGGCGAATCGGTCTCCGAGGGCACCGTGACGCGGTGGCTGAAGAAGGTCGGCGACTCAGTCGAGGTCGACGAGCCGCTGCTCGAGGTGTCGACCGACAAGGTCGACACCGAGGTCCCATCGCCGGTGGCCGGGACGTTGCTGAGCATCACCGCCGGGGAAGACGACACGGTCGCGGTGGGCGGCGAGCTGGGCAAGATCGGCGAGCCGGGGGCCGCGGCGGCCGAGCAACCCGCACCCGAGCCAGAGCCCGAGCCGGCCCCGGAGCCCAAGCCCGAACCGGCCCCCGAGCCGAAATCGGCACCCAAACCCGAGCCCAAACCGGCACCCCAACCACGACCGGCAGCCGCCCGCGCCGCATCGGCGCCGTCGGCCAACAGCGGTCCGTATGCTGCTCCGCTGGTGCGAAAACTGGCCAACGAGAACAACATCGACCTGGCGACTGTTAAGGGAACCGGCGTCGGTGGCCGCATCCGCAAGCAAGATGTGCTGGCCGCCGCCGAGTCGGCCAAGGCGCCGCCGGCTGTCGAACCGGCCAAGGAGGCTCCGGCCGCGGCGGCCTCCGCGGCACGCGCAGCGCCCATTCCGGCCCCGGCGCTGGCGCACCTGCGCGGCACCAGCCAGAAGGTCAACCGGATCCGGCAGCTCACCGCGAAGAAGACCCGCGAATCCCTCCAGGGGACCGCGCAACTCACGCAGACCTTCGAAGTGGACGTGACGAAGATCGTGGCGCTGCGCGCGCGGGCGAAGGCGCAGTTCGCCGAGCGGGAAGGCGTCAACTTGACGTTCCTGCCGTTCTTCGTCTGGGCCGCCATCGACGCGCTCAAGACGCACCCGAACATCAATGCCAGCTACAACGAGGACGCCAAGGAGATCACCTACTACGACGCCGAGCACATCGGCTTCGCGGTCGACACCGACCAGGGCCTGCTCTCCCCGGTGATCCACAATGCCGGCGACCTGTCGTTGGCCGGGCTGGCCCGCGCGATCGCCGACATCGCCGCGCGCGCCCGCTCGGGCAAGCTCAAGCCCGACGAGTTGTCCGGTGGCACCTTCACCATCACCAACATCGGCAGCCAGGGGGCGCTGTTCGACACCCCGATCCTGGTTCCGCCGCAGGCCGCCATGCTGGGCACCGGCGCCATCGTCAAGCGCCCGCGGGTTGTCATCGACAGCAACGGCAACGAGTCGATCGGTGTGCTTTCGGTGTGCTACCTACCGTTGACCTATGACCACCGGCTGATCGACGGCGCGGACGCGGGACGGTTCCTGGCCACGGTCAAACGGCGACTCGAAGAGGGGGCATTCGAAGCCGACCTGGGGCTTTGACCACCGTGCCCAACACGGTCATCGCCATCGCGGGGTCTTCCGGTCTGATCGGCGCTGGTGTCGGCACTGCGCCCCAACGACCATCGCGTGATCCGGATCGTGCGCCCTCAAGAAGTGGTTCGTCGACGAGAACGATCAGGCGCAGCACGAGGCGGCGCACGCGCACGCCCAGGCTCGCTGGGAGTTGCTCGGCGACCACGACCCGGCTGCGGTGATCGCGATGGTCGACGCCGCTTTCACCGACAACGCTTCGCCTGCATCGACGGCCGTAAGGACCAACCGGTCGACGTACTGCTCGCTGCTCGCGATGTGCGGATCAACGACCACCGAACGGGACAGTCCGAGTGCTTCGGGCTGCCGCGCCCGGCCGAAGCGCACGCAGCCCTGTATTCGCGTTGCTGACCGGGACAACCCAACCACCGCGGAGTATGGGTGGTTCGGCCTGGCTAACCTACTGGGTGCGTGTCGACATTCCGTGGTGGTCACCGGGCCTGCGTGACCGGGCGGCAATGCTGACTTG
>NZ_DATJYB010000075.1:0-3793 GCF_035499775.1 Mycobacterium sp.
GGACCTACGTGTTGGGCCACGCCATCGAACAGGCCCAGCACCAGCAGAACAACCCGGCCCCGGCCCCCACCGCCCCGGCCGCACCCCCCATCCCGGTGGTGCGCTCGCGCGCCACCCCGCATTCGGCGCCCCCGGTGCGCCCCTCGGCACCACCACCACCGCCGGCACCCGCGCGAGTGACACCGGTCTGGGTGGCACCGGCGAGCACACCGACCTCCTCAAAAACCCCGCTCTGGGTCGGCTTGGGCGCGGCCGCCGTCATCGTCGTACTGATCATCGCCGCGGTCAGCCTGGCCAACAGCGACCACAACACCACCAGCGCACCCGGAACCACTACCACCCAGGCGTGGCCCTATCCCACGTGGACGTCGAGTGCGATCAATACGCCGACCGCGGTGGTGCCTCCGCCATCGGATCCGGACCCGGACATGAATGGCGAAAGTTGCAACGGGTACGCGATCCCGAATGGGTCGGGATTCACCCATCTGGGGCGGGGCTCAAATAGGACGTCCTGCCCGTTTGCCAAGAACGTCCTGTCCGCGTACGTGGCCCAGCCCTCTGCAGCCCAACTCAGTGTCGGCAGCCCAAGAGCCGCATGCCCGACTGTCCAGCAGGAAAACCCGTCCAAATACATTCAATGCGACGGCAACAACTTCATCATGATCTGCGTCCGGGATGGCGCCGGCGGCTGGACCACGTGCACCGGCGGCAACGATGCCAAGGTCTACCTCTACTAGCCGGTGTATTCGCGATAACCGCAACACTTTCCGGTAGGCAATGGCGGGCGCCGGCGACGGTATCTTCGACCAGTCATATTCTGCTCCAATGTGATCGGATCCCGATCACGGAATCCTGGTACTGCTGAATTGTGTTCGGCGGCTTTCGATTCGGCGCGAACGCCGTGGCCCGGGTGGCCCCGTTGCGAGCAGCAGCGGCCGGGGATGGCAGGCCGGCGGCAGCGGGATATGCGGCGTCCGGTCGCTGCCGGGTGATTTGAATCCCGCTGGGTGCCGTCAAGCTGGCGGTTTGGTGAATCGATGATGGGCAGTGGGGTGGGTCGGTAGCATTACCGACCGGGTTTGGGTGAGGGAGGCCGCCGGTGGATGAGGTGGTGTTCGGGCGGTATCGGCTGGTCGCGTTGATCGGCGAGGGTGGCATGGGCAAGGTGTACAAGGCCCATGACAGCGTGATCGGGCGCGATGTGGCGATCAAGGTGTTGCCCGCTGAGTTGAGTGCTGAGCCGGGGTATCGGGAACGGTTTCGCCGCGAGGCCCATATCGCCGCCCGGCTGACCGAGCCGCACATTGTCCCGATTTATGACACCGGGGAATTCGAGAAGCAGCTGTATCTGGTGATGCCGGTCGTCGACGGTACCGACCTGCATGGTCTGCTGGCCCGAGACGGGCCGATGCCCCCACAACGCGCCGTCCGCGTGATCGAACAACTGGCCTCGGCGCTGCACGCCGCGCATGCGGTCGGGCTGGTGCACCGCGACATCAAACCGTCCAACGCGCTGGTGAGCGCCAATGATTTCACGTATCTGATCGATTTCGGTATTGCTCACGACGCCACGGCGACCACCAAGCTCACCCAGACCGGCACCATGGTCGGCACTTTCGCCTACATGGCCCCCGAGCGCTTCACCAGCGTCACCGCCGATGCCCGCGTCGACGTCTACTCCCTGGCGTGTGTGCTGTTTGAATGCCTGACCGGCGTGCAGCCTTACCCCGGGGACAGTATGGAACAGCAGATCGCCGGACACCTGACCAAGGACCCGCCGAAACCCAGCAGCCTGCGCTCCGGCGTCCCCGCCGGGTTGGACGCGGTGATCGCCACCGGCATGGCCAAAAAGCCCGACCAGCGCTACCAAACCACCCGCGAGTTGGCCACCGCCGCACGTCAAGTCCTGACTTCGGCCCCCGCCCCGCATCCGGCCCCCGACCCGGCACGGCAACAGGCCACCAAATCGACCCCGACCCCGTGGCAGCGACGGAAACCGGCCAAGGCCGGGCAAGTGATCGAACGCGACAGACTCGGGGTGCTGACCAAGATCGGCCAGGGCGGACAAGGCGTCGTCTATCGGGCACCCAACGTCAAAACCAAGTTCGCGGCTTCGATGGTCTACAAGGAATACAAGCCCCAAACCCGCACCGAGATCGACTTCACCGCCCTCGCCGCCATGCCCGCACTGGTCGAAGAATCACTGACCTATACCCAAGCCGAACGCCTGATCTCTATCGCGGCCTGGCCCTGCGCCATCATTCAGGAGTCCGGTGCCCCCACCGGATTCGTGATGCCCGCCATCCCCGACGCATTCCTGATCCCACTCACCACGGCCAAGGGCGTCTCGACCAGCACCGCCGAATTCCAACATCTGTTGAATCACCCGGCGGTCCTGGCCGCCCGCGGCATCACCATCGACGACGCCCAACGCTTCACCTTGCTCCGCGAAACCGCCTCCGCGCTGGCGTTTTTGCACAAACACGGCGTCTGCGTCGGCGACATCTCCCCGAAGAACCTGCTCTTCTCCCTGACCCCACACGAGGCCGTCTACTTCATCGACTGCGACGCGATGCGCATCAACACCGTCTCGGCACTGCCCCAAGTCGAAACACCGGGATGGAACGCACCGCGGGGTGAGGAACTAGCCACCATCTATTCCGACACCTACAAGCTGGGCCTGTTGGCGCTGCGGCTGATAGCCGGCGACCACGACACCACCAACCCCCGACACCTTCCCGCCACCACACCGACACTGCTGCGCCAAGTCATTACCGACGCCCTGACCAAGCAACCTCACCAGCGGCCGCTGCCCGAAGCGTGGAACTACGTGCTCACGAGCGCAATCAAACACGCACAACTCCAGCCGCCGGCCACCACACCAGACCCCAAGCTGCTCGGTACCCCACCCCCTCCACCATCAATACCGGTCGTGTACTCCAGACCCTCCGCGCACTCCGGACCGCCGGTCGGCCCGTCCGGGCCGCCGCCGTCTGGGCCGCCGCCGTCCGGTCCGCCCCCGTCCGGCCCGCCGCCGTCCGGTCCGCCCCCGTCCGGCCCGCCGCCGTCCGGTCCGCCCCCGTCCGGCCCGCCGCCGTCCGGTCCGCCCCCGTCCGGCCCGTTGCCAATCAGCCCGTGGCTACCACCACCAACGACACCGCCGACCCGTTCGACGAGCAAAACTGGGCTCGTCGTCGCCATCGTCTTCATCACGGTGATCGGGTTGATCGCGTTGATCGCGGTGATCGCGGCATTGACTACGTCCAGCAATCACGCCAGCACAACGACAACCACATTCCCGTACCAGAGCACCTTTACGAATCCCCCCAGATCCTCTACTGCTCCAACATTTCCCACGTACAGCCCGACCTACGCGCCATCCCCCACTTACACCTACACGCCGGAGCCGACTTACGTCCCGCCACCGCCACCGCCACCGCCCGCCGACATGTACGCCGCTATCGCGGTCTCGGACACCGGTGGTTACGGTTGGGCGAATAACTACAACACTATGGACGCAGCTAAGGCCGCGGCGATGACTAGATGCCGCCAGAATGGCGGCAACTGCAGGTTGGTTGCGTGGAGGCAAAACGGGTGCGTCGCGCTCGCTGACGGTGGTAGGGGTGCGCGTGGTTGGTCAAGCGGATCGTCCCTAAATGAGGCCGAGCAGTCAGCTTTGGCGGAGAGTCACGGGGGACGCATCTTGGTGTCGTTTTGCACATCCACATCCTGATCACTGCTTCGCCAGTTCCTCAACGCCGATACGGAAGCACAACTGCTGGCCGGTGTCGCT
>NZ_DATJYB010000076.1:0-2499 GCF_035499775.1 Mycobacterium sp.
CATGCGCAGCGACAGGATGTAGAAGGCCTCCGGATCATCTACCGGGAAGCCCCTCTTGGCGGCGTCGGCGCCGTGGTAAAGGGAGCGGTAGTTGCCTTCGGTGACGATCGTGTCGTCGTCGACCACGATGCGGTCCATATCAAATTCCAGATAGAACTGGCCGCCCTGAACGATCGTCTCTTCGTAGAAGCTCCGAACTCCTTGTCGGCCAACCGGACTCATATCCGGGGGCGCGCCCCAGGCGACATAACGCGGATCGGGGCACAGGGTTGACAACACCAGATCGACATCCAGCTCGACCTCGCCCCTGGCGTGCTGCAGCACCCGGTTGAGCATCAGGAGGTGGCGCGGATTCGTGGTCTTGGCGATCCGCTCCTCGAGGAGCCTGAACATCTTGGTCCGGTCGATCAGGTCGGTCACCCGGTAAGCGTATCGACCGCGCGGGCGAACATGGTCTGCTTGATCGCGCCCAGTGTGGCCTGGTCCTTGGCGCCGATCGCACGCACCAGGTCGACGGCGGTGGAGGTCACGGCGCTCTCGCCCGTGCTGGCGTCGACGATTCCGGCGCTCGCGGCGTCATCGCCGCCGAAACGGCGACCGGTCGTCATGGAGGCGACCGCGGTCTGCGGAGCGAGTTTGGCCTGGATCAGCGCGGCCATGCCGGGCGTGAAGGGGATGTTGATGTCCACTTCGGGAAAGCAGAAGAAGCCGCGGTCCGCGCGCATCACCCGGTAATCGTGCGCCACGGCCAGCATCGCCCCGGCACCGAATGCGTGGCCGATAATCGCGGCGGCGGTGGGAATGGGCAGCGTCAGCATGCGGGCCAGCAATGCGTGGACCCGGCCGACGTACGACTGGTACTGGTCGGCGTGGGCGGTGAGCCAGTCCAGGTCCAGCCCATTGGTGTAGAACTTTCCTGTCGCCGTCGTCACCAAGCCGTGGGCGTTGTCAAGGACTTCATCGAGACGGACGTTGATGTCGTCGAGAAAGTCAGGCGAGAAACGGTTTTCGTCGTCCCCGAGGTTGAGGACGGCGATCTTGTCGGCGTAGTCCAGACTGATTGTCATGGTCTTTTCCTTTCTGGTGGCGGGCCGATGTCTAGCACCGCCTGGACGGCGGCGCGGAGTTGATCCCGAGCTGTCTTGCTGCCCAAGCGGTCGCGGCGCAACAGGATTGCCGTCGGCAGATCGACGATGCACATGGTGATCGTGTCCACCGCCGCGGCGTCTTTGCGGTCCCACACACCGACTGCGAGCCGAATCATGTGGCCGATCAGCGTCGACTCGACATCCCTTATTTCAGTGGCGATCTCGTCAGGCAGGTCTGGGGCCAGCAGTTCGCCCCGGGGCACCATCAGCAGCAGCCGGCACGAATTCGGATACTGCTCTTCGAAGGCCGCGGGTGTGTCCGCGGCGGCCAGCACGGCTTCGGCTCCCGAGGGCGCCTGATCTATTAGTGCGGTTTGCTCTTGCAGAAACCGGTGCCCCGCCCGCAGCCACGCTCGGGCCAGCAGTCCCGTCCGCGAGCCGAAGTTGTGATACACCGCGCCGTTGGAAACACCGACGGCCGCGCTGATCGCCCGGATGGTGACCGCGGCAGGACCGGAGGACACCGCGAGTGACTCGGCGGCGTCCAGGATCCGTTCGGGATCGTATATGCGGGGGCGGGGCACGCGGTTGATCATAACAGAGCGATTGCTCTGTTATCTAGGGTGGTGAGTGTGACGCTGTCGGCGTTGCCGCCCGTCCCCTTCTCGCCGAACGTGTAACCACCTGGGAAGCCAACTCGTGATGCGCGACGTCGTTTTGGACACCCACACGCTGCTGTGGCTGGTATCCACACCCGAGCAGGTCGACCCCGAGGCGCGCGAAGTCATCGCCGACCAAGGCTGCACCGTGTGGGTTTCGGCAGCCTCCGGATGGGAAATCGCCGTCAAGACCCGGCTCGGCCGCCTGCCGGGCGAGACACTCCTGTCGGCCTGGTCCGACATCATCAGCGACATGGCAGCCACCGAACTCGCGATCGACGCAGCAGACGCAATCCTGGCCGGCCGACTGCCATGGGCACACCGTGATCCGTTCGACCGCATGCTGGTGGCTCAGGCCACCCGACGCAACCTCACCATCGCGACGCGCGATCAACAGATCCTGCGCGCCGCCCTCACCCCTACCCTCAAAGTGTGAGCAGCGGCATGTCGACACGGCTTACCGCCTGGGGCGACTGAAGTAGGACCGCTCAGCGGCGCCGATTCACACCCGACATCGCGGGAGGCTCACCCACCCCTGGAACAAAGTCCGAACGCCTGCCGTTAGGATGGTCAACAAGTTGAGTGATTCAGGCTCAAGTCTGGGTTGACAGCCAGGCTCCAGCAGGGGCAGTCTTGAGCGGGGTTCACTCAGCATAGTGCAGGAAAGAAGAAGCTCTACCAACTCAGGAGGAATCACTATGGCTCGTGCGGTCGGTATCGACCTCGGGACCACCAACTCCGTCGTCTCAGTT
>NZ_DATJYB010000077.1:0-29980 GCF_035499775.1 Mycobacterium sp.
CAGCTCGATCAGCACGGGTTGAACCTCGCGCACCACAAACGGCATCGTGACGAAGATGGTGGCCAGCACGATGCCTGGCACGCCGTAGATGATCTTGAAACCGAGGCCTTTCTCCACAAACCCCAGCGCACCCGCCGACCCCCACAGCGCGATCATCGCCACCCCCACGATGACCGGCGAGACCGCGAACGGCAAGTCGACAATCGCCTGCAGGATGCCTCTTCCTCGAAACTTGCTGCGCGCGAGCACCAATGCCGTCGAAACGCCAAACATCACATTCAGTGGCACCACGATGGCCACCACCAGCAGCGACAGATGCAGTGCCGATATCGCCGCGGGCGTAGTCACCCACCCGTAGAACTGACTAAGGCCGGGCCGAAACGTCCGCCATAGGATCACCGATACCGGAGCGATCAGCATCACGAGCACGTAGGCCAATGCCCCGTAGCGGGTGAGATAACGAACCACCGGAGTAGACGTCGTCAACTGGCCGCCTCCTGGCGCTTGACCCGGCGCCCACCCAAGGTCCGCAGGATGAGCAGCACGAAGAACGAAGTCGACAACAGCACAACAGATATGGCGGCAGCCCCGGCGCGGTCATCGTTCTCGATCAACGAGCGTATCCACTGCGACGAGACTTCAGTCTTGCCCGGTACAGCGCCACCGATTGTTATCACCGAGCCGAATTCGCCGATCGCCCGTGCGAAAACCATTCCCGCACCGGACAACAACGCCGGCAGTAGCGACGGCAGCACGATCGAGGTGAATATCTTTCGACCACTGGCGCCCAGCCCCGCCGCGGCCTCCTCGACTTCCCGATCGATCTCCATCAGCACCGGCTGAACGGAGCGCACCACGAACGGCAGCGTGACGAACGTCAGCGCCATCGCCACTCCGGGCGGAGTGTGCTGCAGATGTACACCCACCGGGCTGTTCTTGCCGTACCGGGACAACATCACCCGGCTGGTGACGATCGTCGGTAGCGCGAACGGCAGATCGATGATCGCATCGATCACGCCCTTGCCGACGAAGTCGGCGCGCCCCAACACCCAGGCAACCAGCAGGCCGCAGAAGACGTTGATGACCATGACCGCAGCGGAAATGGTCAGCGTCACCCGGAACGACTCCAGCGCGGCGTGCGACGTGACAGCCAACGAGAAACCCTGCCAGCCGCCACCCGTCGCTTGCCAGGCGATCGCGGCCACCGGTAGCAGCACGATCACCGAAAGCCACACCGTCGTCACGCCGACCCGAAGCGACGCGCCACTCGGCGGGGTGGCCTTGCGCGCAGTCGGCTTCGGCCGATCATCGGTGAAGGGGGGCCGGACCTCAGCGTCGCTGCTTTCGCCCAAAACGGTTTCGGTCATCCGGTGGCCTGCGTGTAAATCCGAGTGATGCTGCCGCTGTTCTTGTCGAAAAGCTGTGGATCCACCTTGCTCCAACCGCCGAGGTCGGCAATCGTCCACAATTTCAGTGGGACCGGAAATTGATCCCGGAAGTCGGCGGCGACAGCCGGATCAACCGGACGAAAACCTGCCCGTGCCCATACCTTCTGCGCTGCGGCTGTGTACTGGAAGTTCTTGAAGGCGGTTGCGGCCGCCAGGTTTGAGCTCGTCGTGACCACCGCCACCGGATTTTCGATTTTGAACGTCTGCGACGGGATGACGTGTTCGATCGACTTGCCTTGCCGCTCAGCACCAATGGCCTCGTTCTCATAGCTGATCAGCACGTCGCCGCTGCCTTCGATGAAGACGTCGGTCGCTATCCGCCCCGAGCCGGGCCGCAATTTGACGTGTTCGCGAACCAACTTGCTGATGAATTCCACACCCGCTTGGCTGTCCCGCCCACCCCGGCTCTTGACCGCGTACGGCGCCAGCAGATTCCACTTGGCCGAACCCGAACTCAGCGGGCTGGGTGTGACGACCTCAATATCGGGGCGTAACAGGTCATCCCAATCCCTGATGTTCTTCGGGTTGCCCTTCCGAACGACCAGCGTGACCACCGACCCGAATGGAATGCCTTTAGTTCCGTCGGTGGCCCAATCTTTGGCAACCTTGCCCGCATTGACCAACCGGGTGATATCGGGTTCGACCGAGAAGTTCACAATATCGGCCGGCTTTCCTTTGACGACGCCGCGGGACTGGTCACCTGAGGCGCCGTATGACGTGATCACCTGGATCCCCTTGCCCTCCTCCGAAGCGTTGAACGCGGGAATCACCTTGCTCCACCCGGGTTCTGGGACCGAGTAGGCAACCAGAGTGATGCTCTCGTTCACATTGGCGGGTCCGTGGCCGCCGAACGCATCGCTGGCTCCTCCCTGACAACCCCCCACGACGCCGGCAACCAGGGCGAGCACGATGGCGAGTCGCCGCCGCGGTGCCTTGCCCGGGTAGCTAAGCATCGTGGCCTTTCGGGTGCGGGGTCTCGGTGATGATGCTGCGGAAAGGCGGTCGGAGCTTAAGGAGGGTTCACCAACTCCAGGCCAAGCCGCACGCGGGCTTGCGGGTCAGCGACAACAGCGCACGATGGCAAAGCGCTCCAGGAGACCGGATGCCGTGTGCATGGCGGGAGCTTAACGCCGCAGCTGGTCAGCAGCATCGCGACGACGAGCCCGCTCGGGACCGACGTCGCGTGCCACCGGGACATCGGTCCGGCCGGGCCACCCGGTCGGCGCAGCGGGTCCGGCACATCGACCCCAGCCCTTTGCCGAACGAGCCGGTCCCCGGCGCAGTCCGCAAACATCCCAGTCGTAACACGGCCGAAATCGGCGATACCGGCGGCGGCACCGGGGGATACCGAATAGCCACAGGTCAACGGCTTCGCAGGGAACGAAGAACGGGTCGAACCGGGCCGACTATCCGTGCGGCGCCCCGAACCCGAGAGCCAAGATCGGCGGGGTGCCTCGCCGCCCGACGAATCGACTCGCGTGTTCGCCGGTGGCTCCGCGGGCGCTCGCGGTAGGCGTGCTCGTGACCCGCGCCGCGTAAAAGTCATGGTGACAAAAAAGCATCGGATGGCTTCCCCGGTGAAGCCGCACCGAGGCGGCGCGACCCTGGCTTCCCGGGCTTCCCGCCGCATAGTCCGTCATCGCGCACCGCTTACAATTCGGCACGAACAGAGGACGGGTCCGGGAAATCAGCGCGTCGACCGTGACGCGGTCCGCTCACCCATCAGTTAGCCCGATAGCGAAGGCAGAAAGCAGCTATGAAAGATTTCCTCGACAAGGTTGCGGTGATCACCGGGGCAGGCTCCGGCATCGGCCGCAGCCTGGCCATCAAGCTTGCCGAGCGGGGCGCGCGGCTGGCGCTCTCGGACGTCGATACCGCCGCTGTCGCCGATACCGCCGGTGCCTGCGAAAAGCTCGGCGCTCACGCGTCGCCGTTCGAGCTCGATGTGGCCGACCGCGGCGCGGTCTACGCACACGCCGAGAAAGTCATGTCCGAGTTCGGAACCGTCAACCTGCTCTTCAACAACGCCGGCGTGGCACTGTCCGCCGACATCGTGGACATGCAGTGGGACGATTTCGAGTGGCTCATGAACATCAACTTCTGGGGTGTCGCACACGGGACCAAAGCATTTCTGCCGCATCTCATCGAGTCGGGGGACGGCCACATCGTCAATGTGTCATCGGTTTTCGGGCTGATGGCGGTCCCCTCGCAAAGTGCGTATAACGCGGCGAAGTTCGCCGTTCGAGGTTTTACCGAGGCGCTGCGCCAGGAGCTTCGGGCTGCCCGGCACCCGGTCGGCGTCACCTGTGTGCATCCGGGAGGTGTCAAGACGAACATTGCGGTCAACGCGCGCGGCGTTCCCGAGGAGGTCGACGTCGAGCTGATCCGCAAGGGATTCCGCCTCATCGCCATCACGCGTCCGGACTCGGCGGCCCGGATCATCTTGCGTGGGGTGGAGAAGAACAAGCCGCGGGTGCTGATCGGTCCCGATGCCAGACTCATCGATGCCGTTCCCCGACTGATCGGTCCGCGCTACGAGGATTTGCTGACGCCGCTCTATCGCCTGGGCCGATCCGGCGCCGAGCGGCTGGGCATTCCGATGTGACCAACGAGTGTTGCCCGATCTTGATTCGCCGTGTTAGACCCTAGGCGTGCCAGAACCCGCCGTGCATGTCCACCGCGACCAGCACATCCTCACCCTCACCATCAACCGCCCGGCCAAGCGCAACGCCTTCAACGCCGAAGTGCTATGCCGACTCAGTGACGCCTGGGACCTGCTCGACGGCGATCCGGAACTGAGGGTCGCAATCCTGACGGGCGCGGATGGGAACTTCTCCGCCGGAGCCGATCTGGATCAACTCGTCGGCGCCATGATCGCCGGCAAGCCCGCGGAGAATGAGTTCGAGGAGCGGGTGCGTCAAGATTTCTCGTTGCTGTACAAGGGCTTTCTCAAGGACCACTACGTCAAGAAGCCGATCGTGGCCGCGGTCGAGGGCTATTGCTATGCCGGCGGCATGGAGATACTGCAGGCCTTCGATATTCGCGTCGCCGCCGAAGATGCTCAGTTGGCTGTCGCCGAGGTCAAGCGCGGCCTCTTCCCGATGAGCGCATCCACCGTTCGGCTGCCTCGGCAGATCCCCTACACGGTTGCGATGGACATGCTGCTCCTCGGTGAGCCCATCTCCGGACAGCGCGCGTACGACATCGGGCTGGTCGGCCATGTGACGCCGCACGGCGGTGCGCTGGCGCGAGCCCGTGAACTCGCCGGGATACTGGCTGCGAACGGACCGCTGGCGGTTCGGAATATCAAGGCCTCGGTGGTCGAGAACTTGGAGAAGACGGAAGCCGAGGCCTTCCCGCGGGAGCAGGAACTCGGCATGGCGGTGATGAACTCCAAAGACGCCAAAGAGGGGCCCCGCGCATTCCTGGAGAAGCGCAGCCCGAACTTCACCGGCGAATAGTTCGTTCCTTTTCCACGGCAGCGCGGGAATGACCGGGAATAACTTACGGGCGGCATCGTCTGTGTACGCGACGTGGGAGGGACTTCAGTGGCTGGGCCGAATGTAGTAACCCAGGCCGGCCGCGATGAGCGGGGCGCGCGACGCTCAGGGTCCGGTGCGAACCGGGCGCTGTTCAGCGGCGTGTTGGCCGTCCTGCTGGCGGCCGGGTGGGCGGCCAACCATTTCGCCGCGTTGCTTCCCGCGATCAGCGGCCAGCGGCATCTCGGCGCGGCCACGCTGGAAGCGATCTTCGGTATCTATGCGCTGGGCCTGCTACCCGGCCTGCTCATCGGCGGGCGCGCATCCGACGCGCTGGGGCGCCGGTCCGTGGCGTGGGCGGGATCGGCGATGGCACTGCTGGGAACGGTGGCGATGCTGCTCTCGCAGGATTCCGCTGTGCTGCTGGTAGGGCGTCTGATCGTAGGCGTCGGTGTGGGGTTTGCCATCAGTTCCTGCACCGCGTGGGCCTCCGACCTGAACGGCCCCGCCGGCGCGGCCATCGCCGGAGCGGTGCTGACCGCAGGCTTTGCGATCGGCCCATTCGTTTCGGGCTTTATCGCCGCAGCCGGACCACCCGGAATTCGAGCGTCCTTCGCGATCGCTGCCGTGATTGTCGTGGTGGCGACGGCCTTCGCCGTGATGGCGGCGCGGCGTGCGACGGTGACCGGGCCGCCACCAGTGGGTAGCTCGAAGCGGCCGACCCCGCCGCGGCATGGAAGCGTGCGGGCATTGAGTTGGGCCATGCCGCTGGCGCCGTGGGTGTTCGCATCGGCGACACTGGCGTTCGTCACGATCCCAACCCGGATACACATCGGGCTGGCGGCGCCGATAGCCGCTGGGACAGCCACGCTGATCGCCAACGGCGCCAGCGGGGTCATTCAAATAGTGGCCCGCGCTCGTCGGTGGGGGCCGCAAGCCGGCACGCTGGGTGCCCTGCTGGCTGGTCTCGGTTATGCGGTGACCGCGGCAGCGCCGTCGACCATGACCCTGAGCCTGGGCCTGCCGCTGCTGGTGGTGCTGGGATGCGCGTCGGGCCTGTGTCTGCGCGAGGGCTTGATCGATCTGGAAGCCGCAGCGCCGCAACACATCCGCGGTGCCCTCACCGGAGCGTTCTACGCGGTGACCTACATCGGCTTCGGCCTGCCGCTGCTGTTGACCGCCGTCGGGTCAGTGCGGCACGCGGCAATCATCCTCGCCGTGATGGCAGTGCTGGCGACGGCGACTGGTGTGGGCCGCGCGGTGCGATTGCGCCGGGATCGCCACCGGCAGAGCTGAGTCCCACCCGTCCTGCCTGACCGGTTGGCCCTGACGGGCGCGAGCGCGCGTATTTGTACAGCGACACGCCGTTACCCCCGTACATTTGCGGCCGCTCGCGGGGCGGCAGTAGGTCGCGGTGTCCGGCGATTCGCGAAAACCTCGGCGTCGGTCGGCCTCGGTACGGAAGGATCCTTGGGCACGGCGCCTCCGACGGGGGCATGAATGCGCCATTTTCTTACTGCGCGGAGGGACGGCGATGGGCCATTACCGGTCGAATGTGCGTGACCTGGAGTTCAACCTGTTCGAGGTTCTCGGCCTCGACACCATTCTCGATTCGGGCGCCTACGGTGATCTGGACACCGCGACGGTGCGGGAGATTCTCCGCGAGGTGGCGCGGCTCTCCGAGGGCCCGATCGCAGAGTCGTTCGTCGACGGCGACCGCAATCCACCACGGTTTCTACCGGCCGAGCACACCATCACGGTGCCGGATTCGGTGCGGCGGTCGGTCGAGGCGCTGAAGGAAGCCGGTTGGCTACGGATCGGGATGTCCGAGGTGATCGGTGGCGTGCCGGCGCCGGCCCCGCTGACCTGGGCGGTCAACGAGATGATGGCCTGCGCGAACCCGGCCACGCAGTGGTACACCACCCCGGTCATGTCACAGGTGCTTGCGCTGGTCGGCACTGAACAGCAAAAGCGCTGGGCGCGAATCGGTTTGGACCGAGGCTGGATGGGCACGATGGCGCTGACCGAGCCCGACGCGGGTTCCGACGTCGGCGCGGGTCGCACCAAGGCGATCCCGCAACCAGATGGCACCTTCCACATAGCGGGGGTGAAGCGGTTCATCTCGGGCGGCGACGTCGGTGACACCGCGGAGAACCAGTTCCACCTGGTACTGGCGCGCCCGGAGGGGGCCGGACCCGGCACGAAGGGACTGAGCCTGTTCTACGTCCCGAAGTACCTGTTCGACCCGGACACGCTGGACCTGCGGGAGCGCAACGGGGTGTTCGCGACTGGGCTGGAAGAGAAGATGGGCCTGAAAGCCTCTCCGACCTGCGAGTTGACGTTCGGCGCGACCGACATCCCCGCGGTCGGGTACCTGGTGGGCGACGTACACAACGGCATCGCCCAGATGTTCAAGGCCATCGAGTACGCGCGGATGATGGTCGGCATCAAGTCCAGCGGGACGCTCTCGACCGCGTATCTGCACGCGCTGGACTACGCCAAGCAGCGGGTGCAGGGCCCCGATCTGACCCGCTTCACCGACAAGTCCGCGCCGCGGGTGGCGATCCTGCGCCACCCGGACGTGCGGCGCAGCCTGATGCTGCAGAAGGCGTATGCCGAAGGCCTGCGCGCGCTGTATATGTACACCGCCGCGCACTCCTACGAATGCGGGGTCGAGTTGGTGCCCGGTGTGGAGGCCGATTTGGCGGCGCGTGTGCAGGATCTGCTGCTGCCGATCATCAAGGGCGTCGGCACCGAGAAGTCCTTCCAATGGATCAACGAAAGCCTGCAAACCTTCGGCGGGTCAGGGTATTTGAAGGATTACCCGATCGAGCAGTACATCCGGGACGCCCGGGTGGACTCGCTCTATGAAGGCACCACCGCGATCCAGTCGCTGGACTTCGTCTTCCGCAAGATCGCACGCGACCAAGGTGTCGCCCTGGCGCACATCGCCGGCAACATCGCCGCATTCATCGACAATCTCACCGGGGACCGGCTCAAGGTGGAGCGCGCACTCCTGCAGGGCGCCCTGTCCGACGTGCAGGCGATGACCGGCACGCTCACCACGTATCTGCTTGCCGCCGCCGACAATCCCACCGAGCTGTACAAGGTCGGGCTGGTGTCCGTGGCGTTCCTGCACGCCGTCGGCGATCTGCTCATCGCGTGGCGGCTGCTGGTGCAGGCCGACATCGCCGCCGCCGCGATCGATGCCGGTTCCGACGACGCGTTCTACCGGGGCAAGTTGGCCGCGGCCTCGTTCTTCGCCAAGACCATGCTGCCGGCGATCTCTGCCACCCGCGCCGTCGTCGAGAACGTCGACACCGACTTGATGGACGTGGGCGACGACGCCTTCTGACCCGGCACGGGCGCCGTCACTCGAAGAGGACGTGCTCCTCGGTCATGAAAATCACCGACCGCGGCAGGTCGAGGAATCGCATCTCATCCTCGATAAGTCGAGCCATCGCCGCTCGCGCGGCCGCGGCATCTTCGGCCTTCACCGTGTTGTCCATCCAAATCTCGGCCACGCCGTCAAACGGCTCGGACGTGCCGCGGCTGGCCCGCAGCCTGTCGGTGTCGGAACCCGCCAGGGTGTGGCTCTGCACGTAGCGGGTCATCGCCGGCAACGCTTCCCGCAGCGACCTGACCAACGGGCCGTGCTGCTCGAGCCAATAACGCTGGAATTCCTCGACGGATAAATCGGCCTTTCTGCGACAACAGAACACGATCTTCAGCATTGGGTTCCTCCCGCGGTTCACCGGTGTCCGGTGTACACATCTCTCATCAGGGGCTTGACGGCCAAGGCCAGGGGTGTTGACACGCCGAGTTCTTGGCCGAGGCTTGCCGCGGCGTCGAGATCTTTTCCGGCGAGCATCTCCACCTGCTCGGCGTAGTCGGGTGGAACCTTGATTCCTGCCGCACGGACTTTCAGCAGCCGCAAAGTCTGCGGTCCCGCGTCGCTGTCTGCCGCCTCGAGTACCTCCAGCAACGTCTGCAGCGAGACATTATTGGCCCGTGCCAGATTGGCCGCCTCATCGACCACAGCCCAAACCCCGTAAGTGATTAGATTGCGGGCGATCTTCACGGTCATTCCCGCCCCGAGCGGTCCGCAGTGCACCACCGCTCTGGCGAAATCCTCGAGCACCGGCCACGCTTTGGCGACAGCATCATCGGGACCGCCGATCATCGCCACGATTCCGTGTTTGGCCGCCTCGTCACCGCGTGTCACTCCGCAGTCCAACAGGGTCGCTCCGCCAGCGGCACACAATTCGGCAAGTTCGCGAACGTCTTCCAACGACACCGTCGACAGCAGAACGACGATCAGCCCCGGACGTGATGCGGCCAAGATCCCGTCGGGGCCGGCGAGGACATCGCGGGCTTGCGCCGCGTTGACTACCGCGACCAGAACGACATCACTGTCGCGCGCCACGTCGCCAGGGCTGTGTTGGGGCGCCGGCACTCCGTCCAGGCCGTCGGCGGCGTCGGGCCGCACATCGAAGACGCTGGGCAGGCGACCCCGGCGAACCATGCTTACGGCCACGCCACCGCCGATCGCGCCCAGTCCGACAATCCCCGCGCGCAGTGCGTCGGCCTCAACATCGCTCGAATTCTCAGCCACGAAACTCCCTAAATCTATTTACTCCGAGATTGATTCACTATCCGGCCGGTCGGCGACCCGGTGACCGCCACAAAGCGCCATGACCTGCGGATTGAGTACCGAAGCAGCATCCCACAGAAGTAGATATGCGTCTAGACAGACGAATACCTTTGCTTGTAGCGTCGGTAGGCCCGAAACAGGAGGTGGTGTATGAGTAGCCGACAACGGCCCTACCGAGTCATCCAGTGGGGCACCGGCTCAGTCGGCAAGGTAATGCTCGCGGCCATTCTCGACCATCGACCTGATCTCGAATTGGTCGGTGTGCGAGTGTATTCCGACGACAAAGACGGAGCGGACGTCGGCACGCTGCTGGGACGCGATCCCGTCGGTGTTCGTGCGACCATCGACCCGGCGGCCGTGCTCGAAGTCGAGGCCGACTGCGTGCTCTACACCCCCCGCGATCCCAGCATCGCGGATGTCTGCGCCCTGCTGGCCAGTGGCAAGAATGTCGTCACAACCGCTTTTCTGTTCCACCCGAAGCGAATTGACGCGGCCGACCGTGACCGGTTGGCCGCCGCGTGCAGACAAGGCGGCACCAGCGTGCATGGCACAGGCATCAATCCGGGCAATCTGTCCGCGGTGTTGCCGTTGGCGTTGACCGGCATGAGCCGCACGGTCGACAAGATCACCCTGCAGGAGCGTGCCGACTGGTCGGTGTATGAGAGCACGTCGATCACGTTCGACAACATGGGCTTCGGTCAGCCTGTGGACGCCATCAGCCCGACCGCCACTAGATCCTTGGCGTTCACCAGCGCATTGTTCGTGGAACAGGTTTGGTTCCTGGCCGATGCGCTGCGCGCCGACATCGACGAAATCACCACAAGCTTCACCCGGGCGGCCACGCTCGAAGAGCACGTTCGCTCCGCCAGCGTGGCCACCGCGATGCAGGCCCTCAACGCGGTACCGGCGGTGTGTGAGGCGCCACCCGGGTTCGCCTCCGCGGCCTCGCTACCACTCATCCGCAGCTACGCAGGCTTCGGCAACGTTTAATCAAAGGGGCCGGCCGAGTGCGATCTCGGTGGGTATGTCGTGCTTGGAAACCCCACCCTGCCAATAGAAAGCGGTGGGTGCGCCGTTGGCGTCGACGACCAGCCCGATCGTTCCGGTGCCCAGGCCCGTCTCGCCTTTGTGGCGGGTATCGAGGGCATGGGGGCTCACCGTCGAATCCGCCACCTGCGCCAGCCACTCGCTATTGCGTGCCGAATTAGGTTTCGGGGCGGCCAGCACCACCATCACGTGTCCGGTGTCCCCGGTGGTGGAGTCCTCGGTCGCCTGCCAGGCGATGAGGTCCCCGGGCGCGAGGTTGTCGACACGAGTCAGCCCCTGCCAGCCGGGGACAGATTGGCCCACCGCGCTGTGCAGGTAACGCTCGATGTCGCCGGCCAGCGGACGCTTCGAGGTACTCGTCGGCAATGCCTTCGCGTCGTCGGGCAGCACTCGGCCCAACGCGTAATCGACCATTCCCGAACAGTCGTAGAAGAACTTCCCGACGGCCTCGTCGACCGAGGTGGTGTGCTGGTAGTGCGTCTCCTTCATCGCCGACAACTCGCGCTGGACCTCGCCGAGCAGCTTTTCAGGCCCGGCTCCACTGGCTCCCGCCGGCGCAGACGAGGGCGGACTCGATGCGGACGAAGCCGCGTGCGGACCGGTGCGGCCACTGGCGCACCCGGTGAAAACCAGCCCAGCCAGCACCAGACAGACCGACAGCGCCTTGATCGCCTGCGGTCGGACCTCGATCATCGTTGTCTCCCCCGGGCGGGTAGTTGCCGCCCGTCTCCCGACCGTAGTTCTCCGAAGCACCATCGGGGAAGCTGATGCCAACCGGGCCGGGCCGTAGGCTGAACGGGTCAGCCGACGAGCCCTGAACTGAACGGAAATCAAATGTCGATTGCTCAACGTGAACGGGCCGCCGTCGTGGACACCCTGCGCAGTATCGGGCCGGACGCGCCCACCCTGTGCGAAGGATGGAGCACCCGCGACTTGGCCGCTCACCTGGTGATCCGGGAGCGTCGCCCCGACGCGGCGCCCGGCATCCTCATCCCGTTCTTGGCGGGTCGCACCGCCAAGGTGCAGCACGACGTGGCCGAGCACACCGACTGGAATGTGTTGCTGGACAAGATCGCATCCGGTCCGCCGCTCTACTCGCCGCTCAAACTGGTCGACCCCGTCGCCAATGTCGCCGAATACTTCATCCACCACGAGGACGTGCGCCGCGCGCAGCCGGGCTGGCAGCCGCGCGTGCTCGAACCCGCTCTGGTCAGCATGCTGCGCCGCACCCTGCCGCTGATGGGCCGGATGACATTGGCCAAGGTCCCGGCCCGGGTGGCGTTGCGCAGCACCGACGGCAAGACCTTGCTGACCGTCGGCCGCGGTCCGGCCGTGACAGTGACCGGTGAGCCCCAGGAACTGCTGCTGTTCTCCATGGGACGACAGGCCCAGGTCGAGTTCGCCGGCGATGCGGCGGCGGTACAGTCAGTCCGCGACGCACCCAAGGGTCTATAGGAGCCCCAGCAGTTCTGCCAGCTGTGCGGCCGAATACCGGCCCGGCCCAACGCCGTTCACCACCGCCGCACGTGCTGCGCGCGCCAACGCCGCATTGATCGGTGCTTCGATGCCGTGCCGGTGGGCGAGCCGGACGACCTCCCCGTTGAGGAAATCGGTCTCCACGTTGCCGGTGTTGCGGCTCAACGACTGCCAGGTGGAGTTGCTCGGTCCGGTATTCCATCCGGGTACCGGACGTATGGTCGGTCCGTCGGCCCGCGCCGCCGTGGATGTCTCGAAGGGGACGAAGTCGATTCCCGCCTGGCGCAGCACCTTTTCGCCCTCACTGTGCAGGGCGGCCACCACCTCGCGCGCGGCTGCCGGATCGGCGGTCAGGGCGCCGACGGCATTGCCGAGGTTGCTCAGTAACTTGTTGTACTTCCAGGGCGCGACGTCGTCCGGAGTACGCACCCGGATCCCCGCGGCGCTCCACGTCGCGGCCACCTCCGCCAGCAGCTCAGCGTCGGCCTGCGTGCTGATCGACGCGGGCCACCGCCCGATGTGAAACTGGCCGATCACCGGCCACGATCGCACGATCACCTCACCGGGTTCGAGGTGCACCGCGGGCAACCAGACGCAGACACCGAAGACCCGGCGGAAATAGCGCAGCGCTTTCTCCTCTGCGGCAACACCATTGAGGGCGGTCATCGCCGGCAACAGCTCACCCGCCGTCCCGACGACGCCGTCCGCGCCGTGCACCGGCTGATCGACCCATTCCTGCAGTGCCGCATCGAGTTGCTGCGTCTTGGTCGCGAACACCAGCACGTCGCGCGGGGTCAACCGGACCTGCTCGGTCGCCGACGCGGTGGTCACCTGGGTGCGGAAGGTGCCGTCGGGCGTTCTCAACGTCATGCCCGCCGCCGCCAGGACCTCGGCGTGGCGCCCCCGTGCAACCAGCACCGTGGTTATACCGGCCCTCGTCAGCACAGTGCCCACGGTTCCGCCGATAGCACCGGCGCCGATGATCACGTACCGGTGTTCGCCTCGAGGGGATATTGCCGTTTCCAACGTCGCCCTTTCGATCGATTTCAAACCCGCCCGCGAGGTTACGTCTCCAGACCTCGTCGCGCGTAACCTGCGAAGCGGGTCATGGGCGATCACCGAGGAGCAGGCCGTGAAAGCGTGGCAGTTAGTCGGCGCCAACCAGCCGTTGCAACGCGTCGAATGCGACGATCCGCAACCGGGATCCGGTCAAGTCGTCGTCGACGTCCGCGCCGCGGGACTCTGCCACACCGACGTCGGACTCCTCGACGGCACACTCACGGACATGCTGCCCAAACTGCCGATCATCCCCGGCCATGAAGTGGCAGGCGTCGTGTCGGCGATCGGCGCCGAGGTGGCCGACTTCCGGGTCGGCGAACGCGTCGTGATCGAACTGGGTCCCGCAGCAGCACCGGGCTGGTCGACTGACGGCGGGTTTGCCGACAAGTGCCTCGTCGCCGCCGGCGCACTCATCAGACTTCCCGACCAGATCGGTTTCGCCCAAGCTGCCACGGCCAGCGACGCGGGCGAAACCGCCTACGGCGCGGTGATGGGCGTCGGAGCGGTGCGGCCCGGCGAACGGGTCGGAATCGTCGGTCTGGGCGGATTGGGCTTGACGGGTGCACGCATCGCCGTGCTGGCAGGCGCCGAGGTGTACGCCGCCGAGCCGAAACAGGAGGTGTGGGACCTGGCCAAACAACGCGGTGTCATCGAGATCGTCGAAGACGTCCGCCAATTGACCCCCCTGCAACTCGACGTCATCGTGGACTTCGCCGGGTTCGGGACCACCACCGCCGGGGCCATCAGCGCCGTCCGGGACAACGGTCGCGTGATCCAAGTCGGACTCGGACGCAACGAGGCAACCATCCCCACCGCCGAACTGGTCATCAAAGAGGTAACGCTGAGCGGCGCCCGTGGCGGCCATCCCGGCGCCCTCGAGGCGGTCCTGGCCCTTATGTCCGCAGGTGAGCTGACCATCCAGACCGAAACCATCACCTTCGACGGCATACCTGATGCCATCGAACGACTCAACAGGGGCGATGTCGTCGGGCGACTGGTGACCGAAACCTTTTGACTGACAACAAGAATCAGGCCGCGCAACCCCGCCGGTGTCAGCGGCCGACGACCCCGCCCACATCAGGACTGGCAGCCGGCAGGACCCAGGTCCGAACGTTAGCGAAATGCATGCGCTGGCGAGCCGGCTAGTTGAAGATGTAGGTTGAGTTCCCTTTGCTGCTGCCAAGCAGGCCGGTCGAGATGAGGTTGGCCATGAATAACCGCGCCCGCTATCAACGGCAGTTGCAGGGTAGTCGCGCACGCAGGGCGATCGCCTGTGCCGTGGCGGTACTTGTCGCGGCGGGGTGCGCGAAAGTCGTGGAGGGGCGTTCGTTGTCGGCGCTCAACGACCCGTTCCGAGTAGCGGATTTGCCCGCGGCCGACGGTCCCAGCGGGCCCCGCCCGAACGCGCCGGCTCCGACGGGCACGGTCGAACACACCGACAACGGCGCCATCGACAAGCTGGCGTTGCTGTCGTTTAACGACATCCAAGAGTATTGGGAGGGGGCCTACAGCCAATCCCTGAACGGCACCTTCAAGCCGGTCGGCAGACTGGCGTCCTACGATTCCGAAGATCGCAACGGGACCGTTTGCGGGTCGGACACCTACAATATGGGCCCCAACGCCTTCTTCAGCAGTCGTTGCAACTTGATCGCCTGGGATCGCAGGGTGTATCTCCCGACCGGGCAAAAGTATTTCGGCGACATAGCCGTCACCGGGGTGCTCGCCCACGAGTTCGGCCACGCCCTGCAGCGGATGGCGAAACTGGTCACCAATGACGACCCGACCCTCGTCTACGAGCAGCAAGCCGATTGTTTCGCAGGCGTTTTTCTGTATTGGGTGGCCGCAGGGAAGTCGAAACGCTTCACGCTGAGCACCGGCAATGGGCTCGACCACGCGCTCGCCGGGCGGATCTCCTCGAGCGACCCGGTCGAGGATAAGCCAATCGACGACGAGCATGGGTCGGCCTTGGATCGGGTCAGCGCCGTCCAGATGGGCTTTATCACCGGCGCGTCGGCGTGCGCGGCGATCAACAAGACGGAAATTGAGCAGCGCCGCGGTGACCTGCCGAAGATCTTGCGGACCGACCCCAACACCGGGACCGCGGAGACCGGTGAGGTCCTGGTCAACGAAGACACCTTGTCGACACTGATGGAGGTCATGGCAAAGATCTTCAACCCCAAGAATCGGCCAACGTTGTCCTACCAGGCGTCCGACTGCCGCGATGCGAAGGCCAGCCCGCCGGCATCGTATTGTCCGGCCACCAACACCATCACGGTCGACCTGCCCAAGCTGCAGGAGCTGGCGAAGGTCGGCGGCAGGAAGCAACACCTGCTGCCGCAAGGCGACGACACCGCCATCTCGATTGTGATGTCGAGATACGTTCTGGCGGTGCAGCACGAACGCGGCCTACCGATGCAGAGCCCATGGACCGCGCTGCGGACGGCGTGTTTGACCGGCTATACGCACCGCAAGATGGCCGAACCCATCGACACCCCCGACCGCAAACAGCTGATGATCACCGCCGGTGACCTGGACGAAGCCGTTTCCGGGCTGCTCACCAACAGGCTGGTCGGCAGCGACGCTGACGGTACCGTCGTGCCGGCCGGTTTCACCCGGATAGCGGCGTTCCGCGCCGGCGTGACCGGCAGCATGGACGCGTGCTATTCGCGGTACCCGGCATAGCCGGGAGCGGTTAATGCTCCTACGCGGGCCAGTCGGTCCAGACCCTGATTACAGTGCGCTGCAACGTCGTCGGGCGACTGGTGGCTGAAACGTGCTGACTACAAGAAGAATCAGACCACTTCGTCAGGCGTCTCGGGTCAGCTCAGCGGAGATCTCCCAGAGTCGGTCGGCGTTGTCCGGATCAAGCGCATAGGGCGCAACGCCGCCGGTGTGGGTGCCCCGCTCGCTGACCTCCGCTGCCTCGGCGCAGTCTTCGTAATAGCGACCGGTGACCCCTTCCACGTCGGGACTGGCAGCCAGCAGGACCGAGGTGGCGGCGCCCTGCTCGATCGTCTTCACGGGAGGCAGCGCCAAATCCGTCGTTTCGCCCAACTGGGCAAGGTCGTCGGCACTCATGTGCCGGGCGAGCGCGGTGGTGGCAATGTTTCCGGGCATCAGCGCGTTGGCGACGACCCCGTCGTCGGCCCAGCGTTGCGCGGCGCCGACGGCGAACAGCACGTTGGCTGATTTGGACTGACCGTAGGACGTCCACTGGTCGTAGGGGCGGAATAGGTAGTGCAGGTCGTCGAATACCACCGGGGAGAACAGGTGACCGATCGACGCGACCGACACCACGCGGGCGCCACCGGCGGCGGCCAGCCAGGAGTGCAGTCCGGTGGCCAGCGCGAAGTGGCCGAGATGGTTGGTGGCGAACTGCATTTCGTACCCGGCCGGCGTGCGGCTCAGCTCGGGTAGCGCCATCACGCCGGCATTGTTGACCAGGATGTGCAACGGCCCAGTCCAGCTGCGCACGAAGTCTGCCACCGAGGCCGGGTCAGCAAGGTCGAGTCGGGCGACTTGCGGTTCCGGCGCCCCCGGCGGCAGCTTTTCGGCGATCGCGCTCGCGACCTTCCTGCCTGCCTCAGGATTGCGCACCGCCAGTGTGACGTCAGCGCCCGTCGATGCCAGCGCCCGCGCTGTTTCGACGCCGATCCCCGAACTGGCGCCGGTGACAATCACACGTCGCCCGTGCAGATCCACGTTCTGAACGATCTCGGCCGCTGTGGTGGTCGGCCCGTAAGTGGTTGCCGGCATGGCGAACTCCTTCAAGCAGGTCAGAATCTAGTTATATTGCGCTGCAACACGTTCGCGGATCTCACGCGGATAGAGACTGTCGAACGTCGCCGGACGCGCGTGGCCGTCCTCGAGCGATGGGACCAAGCCGTCGTGCACGACGATCGGCCCTTGTCCCCCGTGCCGCTCTTCTTCGGTGTAGCACTGGTACCACGGCAGGATTGGGACCGGCCAGTGTTCCTGGCGGAGGTGCGGATGTATCCGAGTACCGAGCGCCCACAGCACATCAGAGGTGTTCGATGGGTCGATGTCGTCGTCGAGCACGTAGGTCACCGGGCACATGTGGCCTACCCTGTTGGTGCTCAGTTGCTCGCCGATCCGGTGCACGAATTCGGTTGTGCTGGCTTCCGGTAGCCGCTCACGCCAGTCGCGTGGGACGGTGATCACCATCCAGTGGCAGGCCGTGTCCACCAGCAGCCAGGCTGTGGTGACGGGCAGGCCCGCGTTGCGTAGCAGCGCCAGCACCTCTGCTGAAACCCCAAGCGCCGGTGCGATTTGTGAATCGTCCGGCGGGCGGCCGGTGGCACTCACCGGCCAGATCGGGTCGTCGCGGTACGTGATCGCCTCGATCGTGTATATCGGCTCCGGGGACGTCTCCGGCAGCGCATAGCCGTGGAATTCCGCGTACGGGCCCTCGGTGGCATCGCGGGTGATCGAAACATGGCCTTCGATAACGACTTCGGCGCCGGCGGGGACATCGAGATCGTTGGTCTCGCACTTGACGACCTCGACGGGTTCGCCGTAGAGGCTGCCGAGGAACGTTCCTTCATCCACCTCGGCCGGAATGGGCATCCCGCCGACCATCGGCACGCCGGGATCACCGCCCTGTACGACGGCAAACGGCATGGGCATGCCGATCTTTTCCCATTCTCCCCAGATCATTCCGATGTGTTGCTGAGGCAGAAACAACCCGGTCATGTGGCGGTTGTCGATCATCATGATCCGCGAGATCGACCAGTTGGTCCATCGTCCGTCCGGGGTTCGCACGACGATGATTCCCCAGGTGTTGAGGTAGCGGCCGCCGTCATCAGGGTGCACCAGCGGAATCGGAAACCGATCCAGCGTCGCGTCTGCGCCCAGCAGAACGTTCTGCTTGCACGGCGCCGAATCCGCTGAAATAGGCTTCGGCGGAATAGGGGCCTTGCCGTGCACCGCTGCCAGGCGCTCAACCAGCTCCGCGGCGGTCGCGTCGTGCGCTAATCCCAGCGAAAGCGCCACGCGCGCCAACGAATTCCGTGGGTCACTGGACAACGCACCGGGAGCACCCAGCATCCGAAATCCCTGCGCTGCTCCCTCGATCTTGGTGAACAGGGGCGCTGGCCGGCGCTGCTCGGTGGACCATCGGGTGATCGCGGCCGCCTCCAGCACCGCACTGACCGGACGGTCGATGTGCTCGACATCGCCGATCGAGTCAAGCACCCGCAGATATTCGCGGAGGTCGCTGATCCTGGCCATTAATCGTTCACCACCTTGAGGCTCGACGCTTTGGCACCCGGCACACCGTTCCACCGTTGGGCGCCAGGGGATTCGATGTCGAACTGGTCCAGAATTCGGGTCACCACATGGTCGACGATGTCGCCGACGGACGCGGGATGGTTGTAGAACGCCGGCATCGGCGGCACGATGCTCGCGCCCATGCGCGCCAAAGCCAGCATGTTGCTCAGATGGATCTCGCTGAGCGGAGTCTCACGCGGCACCAGCACCAGTCGCCGACGTTCCTTGAGCATCACATCGGCGGCACGAGCGATCAGCCCGTCGGCGTAACCCATCCGGATCCCGGCCAGCGTCTTCATGCTGCAGGGCACGATCGCCATGCCCTCCACAAGGTATGACCCCGACGAGATCGCCGCCGTCTGCTCGTCCCACGAATAGACGACGTCGGCCAGGCCCTCGACGTCGCGTGCCGACAACTCCGTCTCCAGGTGGATGGTCGCCTTCGCCCACCGGGACAACACCAGATGCGTCTCCACATCCGAACACTCCTGCAGGCGACGGAGTAGCTCGACGCCCAGCACCGCGCCGGTGGCGCCCGTCATGCCCACCACGATCCGTCTCATCCGGCTCACTTCCTCGCCGCAGGCGGGTGCGCCGCAGGATACCCCGCTATCTGAAGGCCCACCGCTGCTCTAGCGGACTTGTGTTTCGATCGGCTCTCTTGATCGTTGGGCGAGCGGACCCGGCTGTCGATGTCCACGCCGACAACGCGCAGCGCCGTTCGATGTCACGCGAAACAACGATGCGCGTCTGGGTCTGGCGCGGGGTCGCTACGCTGCGGTCACGAGAGCTGATCGCCGGTGAGTTCTTCCCCACCGATCTCGGCGACGTGCTCAGCACCCGTTGGCGCAACAGCGGTGAGCGCGTCGCCAGGCTGCTGCCGGCCGAGCAACTCCTCACTGCCGCTCTCGGGAAGGTTCCGGTCACCGTTAACCGCGCCGCGCTTCGACGGCTTCTTCTTCGCCGACTTCTGCGACGCCGATGCCGCCGTGCTTGCCCCGCCGCGGTGACCGTTCGACGGCACCCCGGCCGACTCGGCTACCATCTCGATGGCCTTCTCGGTGTACACGCGATACCCGAAATTCGGCAAGTAGCCGTGGATCTCGGGGGTGTCGAGGTCACGCATGAACTGCAAGATCTCGCGGCTGAACACCTGGCCGGGCACCAGAACGGGAAATCCCGGGGGGTAGGGCGTCACGTAGGTCGCCGACACGATATCGACACCCGCGTCCAGCCGCTCGTCAATCTGCTCACCGGTGAGGTATTCGCAAGTGGTGTCGTCGTAGGAGAGGTAGAACGCGCGGCGGACATCCCCTTCAGGCGTCGCCTCGCTCCCGCTGTGATCCAGGAATGCGGGATGGAAGCCGCTGAAATCGGGCAGGGGCAAAGACATTTCGGTGAGCCGATACACCGCCCGCTCGAAGTGTTCGCGCTCACCAAGACTCATCTCGGAGATGTCCTGGTCGAGCTCGCGGGCAATGTTGACCAGAACTTCCACCAGGAAGGCGACCGAACTGCGCGTGGTGCCGATGTTCGTCATGAACAGCACGCTGTTGCGCGACGTCTTGTTGATCTGAATTCCGTAGCGGTCCATCAGCTGCTGACGCTTGAAGGTGTCTCCGTCATAGCCGGTCTGGCCGATGAACAGCGTGATTCTGGACGGATCGAGCACGAACTCGTCCTGATCCCAGGCGGCCATCATGTTGCGCAAGCCCGAGCGCAGCGGCTGGGCGATGGCCGAGGGCCGGAACGGCTCCGGGATCAGATCGGAAGTCCGAAGGCACCTCATGTATTTGCTCAGCAGCGGATGATTGTCGATCGCGTCGCGCAGTTGCATCGCGTTTTCTATCTGGCGCTGCACCAGTTCAACGCCTTCCAGCGCCACCTGCCGGCGACCGAGGTCCAACGACGCCAGGATCTGGTAGTTGGGCGAGGTCGAGGTGTGCGCCATGTAGGCCTCGTGGAACGGCTCCGCGACCTTCTGGTCGAAGTCCTGATCGAAGACATGGATCATCGATCCCTGCCGCAGCGCGGTCAGCGTCTTGTGCGTCGACTGGGTGGCATACACGCGAACCCGGGCCCGTGCCGGGTCGGGCATCAGGCGACGATCCAAAAGGTCTTCGTCACTTTGCGGTTCGGCCGTGTCGGCCGCTAGATACTCCGCATAGCGGCGCTTGTAGTCAGGGTCCTGCAGCCGCTCCCGCAGCGCCTGCGCAGACGCCATCGCGGTGCGAGTCCGATAGACCGGGTGGAAGCGCGCGAACGCGAACCATGCCTCGTCCCACAGGAACACCAGGTCGGGCTTGATCGCGAGGCACTCCTCCATCACGCGCTCGACGTCGTAGACGATCCCGTCGAAGGTGCAGTTCGTCAGCGACATCATCTTGACGCGGTCGAGCTTGCCCGCGCGCTTCAGCGCCAACAATTTCGACTTGATCTCGCGCAGCGGCACCGCACCGTACATGGAGTAGTCGTTGAGCGGATAAGCCTCCAAATAAACGACATTCGCGCCCGCGAGCATCATCCCGTAGTGATGCGACTGGTGGCAGTTGCGGTCCAGCAGCACGATGTCGCCGGGCGCCACCAATGCCTGGGTGACGATCTTGTTGGCCGTCGACGTTCCGTTGGTGACGAAGTACGTGTGGCGCGACCCGTAGGCTTTTGCCGCCAGCTGTTGCGACTCCCGCAGCGGCCCGGTCGGCTCGAGCAGCGAGTCAAGGCCGCCGCACGTCGCCGACGTCTCGGCCATAAACACTTCCAAGCCGTAGAAGCCCACCATGTCCTTGATCCAGTGCGAGTTGACGATCGACTTGCCCTGCGAAATCGGCAGGGCGTGGAAGACGCCCGTGGGCCGGTGGCTGTACTCCTTGAGCGCGCTAAAGAACGGGGTGCGGTAGCGCGCCGCCACACCCTGCAGGATCGACAGGTGGAGCTCGAGCATGCCTTCCCTAGCATGAAACACCCGGCGGAAGTACTGGCTCAGGCGCCCGGCGATGTCCTCCACGTCGATCTCGGTCATCATGTACAGGTCGAGTTCAGGCCGTAGGTTGGCCAGGGATACCGCGAGGATCTGCGCGCGTTCTTCCGGCGACTGGTGATCGTTCAGCTCATGCTGCACGTCGCTGTCGACGAACTCCGACAGAGCCGACAGGTCCCGAGTCGACTGATGCGAGAAACGGCGCCGGATCACCACCGCCTGCAGGTTGACGTTGAGCCGCGCCGCTATGAGAGCCTCGTCCCCGCTGGACACCACCACGAGCTCGTAGACGAACTCGTCGTCGGGACGGCGCCATTTGCGCACCTCGTTACGCAACGCCCGCTCCTGGGCCTCGGTCATCTTCTCGACGACGAGCACCTCGAAATAGGGCCGGTCGGCTTGCGCCGCCGGTTGATGCTCGAGCTGACGTGGATCGGTCGGAAACATGTCCAGGTCGTCGGCACCGGCATTGTCGACGTCCCCGGAGCGATAGGACTCCGTGGTCAGCGCGCGGTTGATCCGCCCAACCGCCTGGGCGAACTTGTCATAGCTACCGGCGGCAAAAAGTCGTTGAACAAGGGCGAATTGCGGCGAGCCGGGATAGGCCCAGTAGGGCTCCAGTGTGCTCAGGCGGGCCAGCAATTCCTGGCAGGCCTTCGCCCATTTTTCTTTCAACGCTCCCGTGGTGGTCGGCCGCGTCAACCGGTCAGCGGCTTCCTCCAGCCGGCACCAAGAGTCACTGCGGACCTGCCACAGGCTGTTGTACGCGCGCAAGTGTTCTGTCATGACGGACCTTTCCCGCGCTGCGGCGCCTCTATCCGCCCCGTGCGTGGGTTCCAGGCTTGCAGACCGAATCCGCCCGCCGGTGATCAAAAGACAAACAGTGCGCGTCCTTCGCGTGACAGCCGGAAGAGACGACGGTAACGGCCGAGCGGGCGCCGGCGGCGTTGAGAAGTCCCTGAGGTCCGTCGCCGAGCATGCCTCCATCTACCCGAAACCGAAGGAGACTGCCCATGACCCCGACCACAAGCGGCGCCGGAGGCGCAGAACTTGACGCAGCAGCATTAGCACGATTCGACGGGGACTCTTGCCACTTCTACCTGCGCAGGGAATGCGCGGTGTTCCGCAAGACCAGCGACCCGTTCGGCGGCTTGTCCAACATGGCGGCCGGCTTCCCGTTGAATGTCGACGGCATCGCGATCCGTACCTGCGAGGCGCTCTACCAGGCCTGCCGATTCCCACACCTGCCTCTTGTCCAGCGAGAAATCATCGCCCAGGCAAGCCCGATGGCGGCCAAGATGAAGTCAAAGCCGCACCGCGCCCAATCCCGCAGTGACTTTGATGAACTGCGGGTGCCGATCATGTGGTGGGCGCTGAGAGTCAAGTTGGCCTGCAATCCATCGACATTCGGGCGGCTGCTGACGTCGACTTCTGGCCTGGCGATTGTCGAGGACAGCCATAAGGACACCTACTGGGGAGCTGTGCCGGACCGTCACGATTCGACGGTGCTGCGAGGCAGAAACGTCCTTGGCCGACTGCTCGTGTTGCTACGTGAGTTGGTCGACACCGTCGACGCCGACCTGTGGCAGACGGCACCGCCGCCGCCGGTCCCCGGGTTCCGGCTCCTCGGGCCACCGATCGGCACTGCCGGGCCCCGAACCGCCGTCGCTCACTCCTTACGTGGCAAACGGATACGGACCAAAGCGTCCCCATGCGACGACGACCGCCAGCGCCAGTAGGACGACATTCACCACGATGTTCGGTATTTCGTTTCGACGGCCATGCACGACGGCCGCGCCGACCATCACCAGAGCCAGCCCGGTCGCCGCCAGCGGCACCAGGAATGGCGCGATGTGTGTCTCGGCCGGCAGGATCAGTCCGATCGCGCCGAGAATCTCGGCGGTCCCGATCAGCCGGATGGCGGTCGGGCTGACATTCTCCCCCCAGCCCTGGCCAGACTTGACCAGCTTCTCCTTGGGCACGATGAGCTTCATCGCTCCGCTGGCCGCGAAGGCGAATGCGAGGACACCCGCGATGATCCACAAGGTCTGATTCATGATGAATTCCTTTGCGTTGTAAAGGTTTCAGCGTTCGGTGGGCGTCATAACCCGCGGACTGTCCGGAGCGCGCCGGCCCAGCTTTCGAGCTGGTCGAACAGGGTGACGGCGGCATCGTTGTGCAGCTCCGCGGGGGTGAAGGCAGCAAAGTTCTCGAAGTCGGTGAACAACGAGAAGGACAGCTGCTGACGCACGGTCGCGATCTGCAGTTCGGCGCACACGGCACGCAGGTGCTCGACCGCGCGGGCGCCGCCGAGCGAGCCGTAGGCGACCAGCGCGGCGGCCTTGTTGTTCCATTCCGCGTACAGGTAGTCGATGGCGTTCTTGAGAGCCGCGGACGTCGAGTGGTTGTACTCCGGGGTCACGAAGATGAACCCGTCGTATTGTCCGACGATGGCAGCCCAGGCCTTGGTGTGATCGTGTTGATACTGACCGAAACTCGGGGGCATTGGTTCGTCGAGTAGTGGCAGCGGATGATCGGCCAGGTCGACGATGTCGTATCGGGCCCCGGTGCGGCTCGCGGCGCGTCCGTGGACCCAGTCGGCGACGTCACGGGCATGGCGGCCGGGACGCGTGCTGCCGACGATGATCGCGATTCTCACTTCAGTCATGGTCAGATCGCCCGTCCCGTCGATGTACGTGATATATCATGCATTATTACCGTAGCGCGTTAACGTGATTTGTCAACTAACTGCGGTCAACCATGCGCTGCCGAGCCGAGAGCCCGTCGGCGCAGCAGCAGCTCAGAAACTGTCGAAGATGTTGTCGACGATGTCGTCGCCGATGCCGAAACCTATGCCGGCGACGATCGCCTGGCCGAACGTCCCGCCGAGGAAACTGAGCGGCGCCCCGTCGCTGGAGCGCGCGGGCTGCGGGTACTGGGGTTGGGACGGGGGTTGGTAAGAGGCCCGATTTTGCGCCGACCGAGCGTAATGGGTAGCCGGCGCGTAGTACGGCTGCGCGGCCGGCGGGGTCGCTGCGACATGGCTGTCGACGAGGGCGCGAATCGACTGCAGGAGTTCAGTGGTGGTGATTTGCTCGTCGCGGATCGCCAGAGCGATCTCCTTGAGGTCCAGTCCCCATTCACGGGCATTGGGGTCGCCTGCGGCGACCGCGGCAGACAACTTGTCGGCCAGCCGCTGGATAAGTTCTGCGGTTTGTTGCCCGTGGCCCTGCAGCGCACTGAATTGGCGGTCCACCGTTTCGGTATCCACTGCCGCGCTCCCTTCGCTATGTGCCTATCACGACTTGTACCACCGCAGCGGTCGCCGATGCTGAGAGGCGGCCAAATGATTCCGATGATTTCAGCGCATCCGCAACCACTCAGCCGCATGGCAGACCCACGGGAGGACCACGGAATTGGCCCAGCACGGCGGCTCTCGTGCGGCGCTACCAGCCCGCCGACCCCGGGATGCCCTTGAAAGGGCCGGCGATGCGACGGGTCACCCAGCCGCCGTAGAAACCGCCTGGCTGCGCGGTGACCTTCTCCCCGTCGACCGTGCACGCGTCCACCAGGGCAGGCATGACCGCGATGGCCCCGGCGATCGATGCGAACGCCGAATTGGGTTCGGTGTAGGTCCACGCCGCCTTCTGGGCGACACGGGCCGGGGTGACGAGGTCGAAATAGCTTGCCCGGCCCTTCCATTCGCACCATGACGCGCCCGTCGTCGGGCGCAGCACGCCGTCGGTGAAACAGTCGCGGGGCAGGTAATAGGTTGGCGGATGACTGGTTTCCAGCACCCGCCACGACCGAGTCGTCGATGCGATGGTCTGCCCACCCAGTTCGACGGTGATCGCACCACCGAACGCTTCGAGGCGCGGCGGGCGAGGGTAGTCCCACACGGACTCCTGACCCGGCTTGACCGGGTCGGGCCGCGGCCGACGATGCATCACAGCCGTCTCCTTCTACTACCTCGAGGCCACTGAAATTCACCAAGTCCCCCCTCGAGGGTGCCCGACTAGCGATCCCAGCAACACAATCGACGGCCCTGATCGTGCGCCTTCATTCTCAGCTCGACACGCCGTCGCGCGCTAATTCCCTGGTCAGCCGCATTTCTGAGTCATACTCTGCCGGTGGCCAGCGACGAGGCCGCCCACGGATCCCGCATGTCGGCGCCACTGCCCCGGCGCACGCTGCTCGGCGGGCTGAGCCTGCTGCCGCTGGCCGCCGCCCTACCGGGCATCATCCCGGCCGCTTCCGCCGACGCACCGTACCGATTCCTGACGCCGCACCAGGCCGCGGTCCTCGACGCCGCCACCCGGCGCCTGGTCCCCGGGCCGGAGGACAACCCACTCGAGCTCGGCAGCCCGGGGGCGCACGAAGCGCAAGTGGTCCGCTACCTGGACCGGCTCCTGTCGGTGTTCGACGTCACGCCGCCCGACGTCCACGCGGGCGGCCCGTGGAGCAACCGCGCCGGCGGCTCCCAGGACTTCATGGCCCAGTTCGTTCCTCTTAACCGCGCCCAGACCTACGCCTGGCAAAAGCGGGTCGCCGACCTTCGCACCCAGTACACCAACGGGATCGCGCTACTCGACCAGCAGGCCGGCGGCGACTTCACCTCGGCGCCGAAGGCGCGCCAGGACATCATCCTGGCCCAGGGACAGGTGGTGACCTTCACCAGTGTGCTGTTCGGTCACACCATCGAGGCGATGTACGCCAACCCGGAGTACGGCGGCAACGCGGGCCTGGTCGGTTGGCGAGACATCAAGTTCCCCGGGGACTCCCAGCCGCGGGGCTACACCGACGCAGAGGTCGAGCAGGCGCAGTTCGGCATCTGCGACCCGAGCGGCATAATCGACCGGCTGCGGCGTGGCGGCTGGGAACAGGTCGTCACCAAAATGGGCGGCAAAGGCGGCGTGAGTGGCCACTAAAGCGATCGTCGTCGGCTCGGGCGCCGGTGGGTCGGTGATGGCCATGGAACTCGCCGAGGCCGGCTGGGACGTCGTGATATTCGAGAAGGGATCGAACTATTTCACCGACCTCCAAGGGAATCTGAACGGCACGACCACGTTCTCCAACGACGAGCTCAAGGCCCTCTACCGCTACTTCGAGCAGCCTGACCCGATCGCCTACCCGCGTACGTTTCGCCAAGACGCCAGCCAAAACGCAAGCTACGTCGGCCCGGTCAACGACCTTCCGGTGACCGTCGGCGGCGGAACCACGCACTGGGACGCGAAGGTCCCGCGGTTCTGGGACATCGATTTCAAGGGACTCTCGATGCTCGGCCCGGTGCCCGGCGCGGACATGGCGGATTGGCCGTTCGAGTACAGCGATATCGCGCCCTACTACGACGAGATCGAGGCACTGCTCGGCACCCAGGGCGATGTCGGGTCGCTACCCGCGCTGGTTCAGAAGCACGCACCCCGCTCGAGGCCCTATCCGATGCGGCCGGGGGCGCAGCAGCGCTCGTCCATTCTGATCGCCAAAGGGGCAAAACGATTGGGACTGCACCCTTTTCCGTTCCCCTCGGCGATCAACTCGGTTCCCCACGACGGCCGCCCGGCGTGCAACAACTGCGGGTTCTGCGCCGATTACGGGTGCCCGATCGCCGCTCGGGTCGGCGCCCTTGCCCCGCTGCGACGGGCGCTGCAGACCGGGCGGGTGCAGTTGCGGCCGGAGACGACCGTCACCAAGGTCGGGTTCACCGGCCGGCGGGCCACCGGTGTGGCCTACCTCGACCCGCAGGGCAACGCCGGCGGGGAGAGCGCCGACCTGGTCGTGCTGGCCGCCTCGGCGATCGAGTCCGCGCGTTTGGCGCTGCTCTCCGAGCTGCCCGACTCCAGCGGGCGGGTCGGCAAACGGCTGATGTTTCACAACTTCATCGACGGGTTCGGCATCTACCTCGACCAACGGGTCCACGCCTACCGCGGCCGCTCGATCACCCAGTGCATGGAGGACTTCGCCAATCCCGATTTCCCCGGGGCTCGAGCCGCCGCACGACTGGCCGGGCTGCCTTACATCCGGGGCGGTCTGTGCGAGCTCGGCGGGAGCCAGGGCCCGATTGCCGAAGGCAAGTTCTACCAGGAGATCCTGGGATTTTTGCCGGGAGTGCAATTGTTCGGCCAGCCGTTCAAGGACCTGATGCGCGCCTCGATTCTGCGCGACCGGCTCGCCGGCGTCGATTTCATCGGCACCGACTTGCCGTACCTGACCAACAACGTCACTCTCGACCCGAGTGTCACCGACCTCAACGGCCAACCGGTGCCCCGGATCACCTACGCGATAGGCAAGCACGAGAAGGTCGCGCAGACGTTCTACGTGCCGCTGGTCACCGCCATGATCGCCGCGGCCGGCGCGAACCTCTTCGCGGCCATTCCCGACGTCCTGCAGAGGCAGGTGAGCGGTGGCACTCCACCGGATACCAAGCATGTAATGGGCGGAATGCAGATGGGAGTATCCCCGGCGACGAGCGTCACCGACCCCGACGGACGACTGCACCAGATGGACAACGTCTACGTCGCCGATGGCGGCGTGTTCGTCACCTCGGGCTGCCAGAACCCCACCAACACGCTCATGGCGGTGGCGTTGCGCACGGCGCGGGGGCTCACCGGCAGGCGGCAACGCTCACCGGGTGCTCCCACGGTAGCGGCGTGGCGCGCCGAACATTAAGCGACGCAGTCGATCTCACTGCTGCCCGGCAGGGATCACGGCCACGACGCGCCCCGACTGACACTCGGTGTTCCGAGGTTGCATCACCCGCCGGCCGGCGGCTGGGCTACCACCGTCGGCTTGAATCCGTATCGGGGAGTGGTGAAGTGGGCCGCCGCGCCACGGCCTGCCCCGCTGCCCGTCAACGGCAGTCCACCGAACGCGTTGGTGGCCGGCTCCACGGCCGCGGCGGCGCCGAGTCCGTTGAGCGACACCACGGCCGGGGTCGGCGCCGGGGCCGCAATACCGGCCCAGGATGCCGGCACCCGCAATCCCCCGACTGGCAACGCATTACCCACTGTCCCCGCAACACCGCGCGCGGCGCCCGAAACGGCGTGCTCAACGGCCTGGGCTGCGCCCCCGGCAGCATGGGCTGCGCCCTCGGCGGCATGGGATGCCGGCGGCATTATGGCCTGTGAGAGACCCTGGATATCTTTGAACAAGGTAGTGAAAAGCCGCGTGGGCGAAATCAATCGGATGAATGCGTCGAATCCCGTGCTGGCATCCAGGGTTTGCGAACCAGTCAATCCCTCGAGTAGGTCGCCGGCCAGCCCGGCCACGATGATCCCGTCGCCGTTGGAGTTGAAGGCGTGGCCGGTTATGCCGATCGCATCCAGCGCAGCCTCGGGATTGCTCAGCCACGGTGGGACATTCGTGAACCCGGCCATCTGCAGAAGCGTGGTGGGAACTGCCTTCACTGCCTCCACGTCTACACCCACACTTGACGCCAGCGTTTGCGCGACCGCAGCGGCCTGTGCAGCCAGCCCGCCCAGGTCGGTCGCCTGTGCTGTCGGGCTGAATGGCGTCAACGTCGACGCCGCCGCCGACGCGCCGGCGTAGCCGTACATCGCGGCCGCGTCCTGAGCCCACATCTCCGCGTATTGGGCCTCGGTGGCCGCGATCGCCGCGGTGTTCTGGCCGAGGAAGTTGGTGGCGAGCAAGGCCATCAGCAATACCCGGTTGGCCGCGATCTCCGGCGGGGGCACCGTCTGCGCAAAAGCCGCCTCATATGCAGTCGCGGCCGCCACGGCTTGGTCGGCGGCCTGTTCAGCCTGTCCGGCAGTGCCGTTCAGCCACGAGATCTGTGGCATGGCCGCCGCGATCATCGACGCAGCAGATGGACCTTGCCATGGCCCGTCGGTCAGATCATTGACCACCGCGCGGTAGGAGGCCGCCGAAATCTGCAGCTCAGTGGCAAGCCCTTGCCAAGCGGTCGCTGCGGCCAGCATCGGCCCCGAACCGGACCCGGAATACATCAGTGCGGAGTTGACCTCCGGTGGTAGCAGTGCGAAATCGACCATGAGAGAACACCTAGCCGACCGCGGCGGCGTTGGCAGTCTCAGTCGCCGCATACGAACCGGCGCTGACGCCCAGCGTGGTCGCCAACTGATCGCGAACCGCTGCAGCCTGTGCGCTGATCTGCTGATAGCGCCGCCCGTGAGAAGCGAACTGCGCAGCGGTCAAGATCGACACCACATCGGCGGCAGCCGGAACCACACCCGTCGTCGGTGCTGCCGCGGCCGCGTTGTCCGCCCAGACCGCGGCGTTCAGCGCCTGCAATTCAGCGGCGGCGGCGGCGAGCATCTCCGGCTGTGCACTCACCATCGACATGTTTCCTCCTCAAAAGCAAGTTTCATCAGGATCTTTCAGCAACCACGCCGTCGCCGAGCCAGAAGAGAGGTTAGGCCAGCCAGGCATACGCATCACAAGCTTGCGGCGGCCTTATTCATTGCGTCGTCGATAACTGTTCATTTAGCTGCACGGGGTGCTGCATCATATGAAATCAGCATGAAAGTGCCTGTGAGGTACCATAATTAGAGATCGACATGAATCACCGTGTGATTGA
>NZ_DATJYB010000078.1:0-4274 GCF_035499775.1 Mycobacterium sp.
GGCGAGGTAGAGCTGTTCGGTTTTCTCCGTGGCCAGCATGAGGAGTCGGTTCTGCAGGTCGGCGATCTGACGGCCGATGTTGGCGGGGTTGAGACTGTCACGGTAGGCGATCAGACCGGCCTGCTGGGCCGCGGAGAGCACCCCAGCGGCCAGCAGTCGCTCCAGCGGAGTCTGTGGCGCATCGTAGAGGCGCCGGCGCCGGCCGTCAGCGCTGCGGGCATACCCGATCGGTTTTATGGTCGGGGTGAGGTAGTTGAGCCGGTCATTGACCAGCGTCCACAACCGATTGAGCACAACACGTTCCTCGGGAGTGTCGTAGCGGTAGTAGAACGCGTACTTGCGGACCAGGTGGTTGTTCTTCGACTCGATGGTGGCCTGGTCGTTCTTCTTGTACGGGCGTGAACGGGTGAAGTAGATGCCCTTGCTGCCAGCCCACGTGATGACCGGCACGTTGAGGAACTCGGTGCCGTTGTCGAAGTCCAGACCGGTTATCCCGTAAGGGATTTCGGTAGCAGCAGCTTTGAGTCCGGCCAGGATGTGGGTATGGGCGTTATTGCGGATCGAGCGGGTGAACACCCATCCGGTATGCACGTCGGTCAAGTTCAGTGTGCGGGCGAACTCGCCCTTGAGGGTGGGCCCGCAGTGCGCCACGGTATCACCCTCGAAGAACCCCGGCTCCGTCTCGACCTCATCCCCAGCTCTGCGGACTTTGATCGAATTGCGCAGCAGTGGTGAGGGTTTCGTCGTCGACACGCCCGATATCTGGTCCTTGGCCTTCGCGGTTTTCAGATAACGATCGATGCTGGCCGCACTCATCGTCAGCAGTTCCTGCCGCACCTTGGGGCTGTAGCGGTCACGCCCGAACTCCAACTCGCCGTGACGTTCCAACCCGTCGAGCTGCAGCGCCATGCAGGCGGCAAGATACTTCCCGCACTGCCCACCCGAAGCGGCCCACACCCTCTGCAGCACCTTCAGCGCGTCATAGGAATACTTCGGCGCCCTCGGCTTACGGAGCCGCGCAGCGACACTGCGGCCCGTCCCTGGCGGCCGTTTCGCCGCCTCTGCAAGCCGGCGCCGAGCATTATCCCGCGACCAGCCCGTCACCGACATCACCTGATCCAAAATCAGGCCCTTGTCCTTCTTCGACGCCTTCACATACGCCTTGGCGTACTTCGTAGTGATCTCGGCCCGAGACGCCATCGACAGCCCACTTCCCATGCCTGACGACGGTCACCATTTCGCGGGCATTCTTACCTGAGGCACCGAGGGTGTTTCGCGGGCAGTTTTCGTGAGTCAAGCCGCTTGATTGACCGGACTGGATATGGCCACGTAGTCTGGAGTACGAAACATGCGGTGGGGCCCGCACTTTGCAGTCGACGGCTATTCCGGAAGGCGAACGAGTAGCCCGGCGAACGCCAACGGTCCCTGGGAATCGATTGCTGCCGATCGGGACGTGCGCGTGACGCACATGACCGGTCGCAAGTGGACCCAGGAGTAGACCATGAATCGATCATTCTTCCGCCGCGCCCAACGAGGCGATGGACCAGCTGTCGGCGCCGTCGATTACGCGGGTCTCAGCGATATCGGTCAGCAGCGTTCATTCAATCAGGATCGCTGGGGCGTCGACCCCGACCGGCGTCTGTTCGTGGTTGCCGATGGAGTCGCCTCCAGCAGTCACGGTGAGCTCGCCGCTCAGACGGTGGTCGAATTGCTGCCGGCATACGTGGCACGTCACCTCAATTCCGCTGAGCTGCAGGATACGTCGGCCCCCAGCCGGCTCGGCGATGCGATCGCCCAACTCTCCGACGACCTACGCGTTCGGGGCGACGGCGATCCCCGCTTCGCCGGTGCCAGCACCACCGTGGTGACCGCGGTCATCGCGGGTTCTCGCATGCTGGTCGCCCATCTGGGCGATAGCCGCGCCTACCTGTATCGCGCACAACAGCTGCGCTGCCTGACTCGCGATCACAGCCTGTTGCAGACACTGATCGATATGCAGAAGGTCTCCGCCGAGGATGCCTCGGTCAGTCCGGTCCGGAATGTGTTGACCCGTCACGTGGGCATGGCCCCGCCTGCACTGCCCGACGTTTCCGCCGTCGAGGTGCAGCCCGGCGACCGAATCTTGTTGTGCAGCGACGGACTTGTCTGTGTCGTCAATGATGAGTCGTTGACCCTGATCCTTGGCGCTGCCCGTCAGCCTGGCACCGTGTGCAAAGCTCTGATCGATGCTGCCAATGGTGCTGGCGGCCCGGATAACATCACCGCACTGGTCATCGATGTTGCCAGCACTAATACTAATCAATCGTGTCGAGCCGCGGCGGGCGTCGTGAAATCGCTGACATCGCAAAGCCGACAGCGTTCTTGCCACCGTTCTAACTCGACGAAAACTACTGCGCCTAAGCACCACTGACTTGCTGAATGCGTTCGGCGCGGGGCAGCACCGGACCGTCGTCGAGGGTCTCCTGGATGCCGAGTTCGGACAGACCGACCCGGGTCAGCAGCGAGGTGCCGTAGGCGGCGAGCATGAGCTTCTCGTCGTCGCTGTGGCCGCTGTCGACGAGCATTGACCCGATCAGGCAGATCACGGCCATCTTGTAGGCGTTGAAGGCGCGGTACCAGGAACGGTTCTGCAGCCTGATCCCACTGGCCTTTTCGTAGTGCGCCAGCAGGGCGTCGATGGGCAGCGCGGCAGGGTGGCTGGTGATGCCGACGGGCTGCATCCAGAGCAGTTCCAGCCAACCGATGTCCGTCAGGGGATCACCGACAGTCGTCATCTCCCAGTCGAAGACGGCGCTGACCTCGCCGCCGCTGAACGCGAAGTTGCCCGGCTTGGCGTCGCCGTGCACCAGGGTGACCCGCGGGCACGGCGCAGGCATACCGGCGCGCAGCCCCGTCAAGAGCCGCTCCAGCGCGGGCAGCGAATCGCGCTTGACCCGGTTCATCTCGTCGGCCCAGTGGTTGAGTTCGCGGCTCAGGTGGTCGTGACCGTCATCGAGGGTGTCCAGGCCGGTCTGCTGCAGGTCGACGGAATGAATCGCCGCCAGTTGTTCGGCCAGGCTCTGACACATCCGCACGACGGTTTCGTCGGTGACGCCGGTGGGCGCCTGCATTTCAAAGACGTTGCCGCCGACGCGTTCCATGACCAAGAACGGCCGTCCGAGGACCTCGCCGCTGTCTTCCAGCCACAAGGCCGGTGGCACCCGGACCGGGGTGTGCTGTAGCGCGCGCAGAATCGTGAATTGCCTTGCCAGGTCGTAAGGTTCCAATAGGGCGGGCGGCTCGGGGCGCAGCCGCAACACCACATCCTGGCGGTCGGTCTGGTCGCCGCGCCGCGTCACGACCGTCAGCACCATCATTTCGGCGGAATGCCCGAAGGTCACCCGGTCCAGGCCCTCCACCAGAACGTCGTCGGCGTCGGGCAGTTGGGTGCGTAGCCAGGTGCTCAGTTGCTCGTTCACGTTGGGGCCCTAGCCTTCTGCGGGCAGTCGCTCGACGGGCGTCTTGTCCTGGGTGAAGGCCGACATGTCCATCGCTGCCCAATTCGGATACCGGCGGTAACCCTGACCGCCCATCAGCAACTCGAAGATGCCCTGACCGGTGGCCCCATCAAGGTCAAAGCGCATCAGCTGATCGAGTGCCATCGATTTACCCTCGGTCTCGCTGAGTTGCCCGGGATTGGTGCTGTCCCACTGGAAGTGGATGAAGTAGGCCCCATTGCCCAGATCCCGGTACTGGCAGTGCGCCATCGGAAGTCCGTAGTACGCGTTGACGTGCTGGTGCGTGGCATCGGCGGTGACGCGGTAGCAGGTGCCGTCCTCGTCGGTGCAGCCCAGCGCGGCGCGGGTGGGCCGTTTGTATTCCCCGTCGAATTCCACCTCGTGTTCGATCTTGACGAAGCGCTTCGACAGCGTGCCATCGTTGTGGGTGATGCCGCCGTCGACGTATCTGACCGTGCCGTCGGATGATTCGATGATCCAGGCTTCGATGGCGCGGTCGTTGAAACCGGCGTCGAGCCACAGCCAGAAGTCAATCTTGTCGGAGACGCGGACGCCGAAGGTCCGGTCGCGGCCACCGTGGAAGCCGTCGACACTGATGTGCTTGCCGTCGATGTGCACCCACCCGGTCCACTTGCCCGGTTCCTTCATGTGATACATGTCGGCCAGGATTTGACCGTTCTCGTCGCGTACCTTCATGGGCAGCAGTTCCCACATCGGCGCGGTCGGTTGGTAGTACAGCTCCCATTCGACGCCGGAGTCGTTGGGTGCGATGTCGAG
>NZ_DATJYB010000079.1:0-6935 GCF_035499775.1 Mycobacterium sp.
CGCAATGGCAGAGTGCTCTACGATTCGGGCGGCTCCGCGTCCGACCGCACGGCAGTATTCGGTGAGACCGTCGATATCGAGCGCGTATTATCAACCGTTCTAACGGTGTCTAATGTGACGCCGCGATTTGTAGCTGAGTGATTCGCCAAGGGTAGGGGCCAAATGACAACTGTCTTGTTCGTACTGGGTATGGCCCGATCCGGCACCTCCGCGCTCACCCGCGTTCTGGCGCTCTCCGGGGCCACGCTTCCGCCCGGCATGATCGGCGCCTCGAAAGCCAACCCGCGGGGCTTTTGGGAACCACGCCAAGCCAGCTTCCTGAACGAAGAAATCCTGCGCCGCCACCACAGCGCCTCCGCCGACCCCACCCTGCGCCTGCACGAAAGACCTGCGGACGAAAGGGACATCGCCGAAATCAACGCCTATCTCACCACACTGCCGCGGTCGGACCTCCACGTCATCAAGGACCTACAGATGACCGCCATAGCGGGTATGTGGTTCGAAGCCGCCCGCATCGCCGGTTACAACGTCGGCACCCTGATCTCGGTACGCCACCCCCACGAAGTCATCAAGTCCGTCACAGCGATGATGCCAATCGTCAAACCCGAACTCGCCGCCGCGCTGTGGCTGAAAAACAGCCTGCTCGCTGAACGCTACACACGCGGGCTGCCCCGCGTGTTCGTGGAATATTCCTACCTCCTAGAGGATTGGCGCCGAGAGGTCAAAAGGATCGCCACAGCGCTGGACATCAATCTGAACCCCGACGAGACCGCGATCAACGAATTCCTCGCCGCCGATGAATGCCACCAGCAGGCCAACGGATCCACATGCCCGGAACCATTCGGCACCGACTGGCTGACCACTACCTACGACAATCTGCACCGGGCCGCCGGCGGCGACACGTGGAGCGAAGATGAGTTGGACGGTGTCTTCTGCGACTACCGGGCCAGCGAAGAACGCTTGCGCAGCGCGTTCGACAACTATCAGCGCGTCACCAAGGTGCAGCGCTTCATTCCACGCAAACTGATCCTCGAAATCGCCGCATTGGCCCACCGACGCAAAGGGACCTGGGCCTGAAATTCGCCTCCTGCGCCGCGGCTTGTCCAAACTGCTGATTTCGGGTTGATAGCTTGGGTTCCGGGTTAGACTGCGGCGGCTGAGCCGGGGCACGAGGCTGCAGCTTTAATTTCGCAGAACGAGCACCGGACGTGAAAGGCCAGGATTCGCAATGAAATTTGTGCTGGCGTGCTATGGAAGCCGTGGCGACGTCGAGCCTTGCGTGGCCTTAGGCGGTGAACTGCTGCGCCGCGGCCACCAGGTGTGCATTGCCGTCCCGCCCGACCTGGTTGCTTTCGCCGCGGCGACGGGACCTGAGGCGGTAGCTTTCGGACCGGAAGTGCAGCCAATTCTGGACGCGCACCGCACCTTCTGGACGTACTTCTTCGGCAACTTCTGGAAGATCCCGGATCTGATCAGGTTGCGGCGCGAAATTGCGGAGCCCGTTATCCAGCGCTGGGATGAAATCGCCACGACGCTGACGTCGCTGGCGGACGGCGCCGACATGCTAATCACCGGGCTGAATTTCGAGCAGCCCGCCTTCAACGTCGCGGAGTATCACGACGTTCCGCTGGCCACGCTGCATATCTTCCCGCACCGGGCCAACGGCCAATTCCTGGGATTTCTGCCGTCGTCGGTGGGCCGCTCCGCAATGAAGATGTACGAGTGGCTGGCTTGGCGCGTGGGCAAGAAACTCGAGGACCCGCAGCGCCGTGAACTGAGACTGCCGAAGGCCCACCGTTCTCTGCCGCGGCGGATCAGCGAGCACGGATGCCTGGAAATCCAGGCCTACGACGAGGTTTGCTTTCCCGGGTTGGCGGCCGAATGGGCGAAAGACAACGACAAACGGCGTTTTGTCGGCGCGCTCACGCTGGGCATGGCGGCGGATGCCGACGATGAGGTGCTGTCGTGGGTTGCGGCGGGAACACCACCGATTTTCTTTGGCTTCGGCAGCATACCGGTCAAATCTCCCGCCGACACGATCGCCATGATCAGTGCGGTCTGTGCGCAGTTAGGCGAGCGCGCGCTCGTTTGCGCCGCCGGGACTGACTTCAGCCAGGCGCCCCATTCCGACCACGTCAAAGTGGTGGGCGCAGTGAATTACGCGGAGGCCTTTCCCGCCTGTCGCGCGGTCGTGCACCACGGTGGCGTAGGCACCACGGCCGCGAGCCTGCGGGCCGGGGTTCCCACGTTGATCCTTTCGACGGACATCGATCAGACGCTCTGGGGAGCTCGGGTCAAAATGCTGAAAGTGGGCACCGCTAGGCGCTTTTCGACCACCACCCGGGAAACGCTGGTCGCGGACCTGCGCACCATCCTCGCCCCGCAATACGCCGCTCGAGCCCGCGAGGTCGCCACCCGGATAACCAAACCCGCCGCCAGCGTTGCCGCTGCCGCGGATCTCGTGGAAGACTTCGCCCGCCGCAGTCCTCGATGACCAGCTCTTGGCCCGGTCCAAGCCGTGTCCGCGGGGTAGCGAAGCGCCGCAAGGTTAGCGTATGTCGAAACAATATGTCCGGGAAATTTTGCGGAAACCGCGGTCCATGCCGTTAGCGTCCCTTACGATTTGGCTCTGTATTTTCCATTCGGGGCGGCCGATGATACGGAGGTCTAGTGAGCATCAACCCTTTTGACGATGACAACGGCAGTTTTCTGGTCCTGATCAACGAGGAGGAGCAGCACAGCTTGTGGCCGGCCTTCGCCGAAGTTCCGGCCGGCTGGCGCGTCGTTTACGGCGAATCAGACCGCGCTTCGTGTCTGGACTACATCGAACAAAACTGGCCCGACATACGACCGAAGAGCCTGCGCGAAAGGCTGGCACAGAGCCCGGGTTTTGTTAACTAGCCAGAGGCCGGTCCGATGGAACTTGACAACCGCGGACTCCCGCTGACGCGAGGGCAACTGGATATCTGGCTGTCGCAGGAAGCCGGTCACTCCGGCACGGGGTGGCACCTGGGCATGCTTGGGCGAATCGAAGGCCCGCTCGATCCTGGTTTGCTTGAGTCGGCGATCCGCCAAGTCGTTCACGAGGCCGAACCCCTTAGGGCTGTCTTTTTCGAGGTCGACGGCCAAGTCTTCCAAAAGGCGGTTGACTACCCGAACTTCGAGCTTGCTCGAGATGACCTCATCGGTTCGCCGGATCCCATTGGCGACGTTTATCGCCTGGCATCGTCGATCCAACGTGCTCCGATGTCGCTTGATGGCGCACTGTTCAAATTTGCCCTGTTGCAAACGCAGCCAGATGATTTCTATCTTTTCGTGTGCTGCCATCACATCGTGATAGACGGCATCGGGATAGGTATGGTCTGTCATCGGCTTGCGACTGTCTATTCATCAATTGCAACCGGCGCGCCGATTCCTCCTGCTTTTTTTGGGTCACTGAAAAATCTGATCGATTGCGAGTCAGAATACGAAGCGTCCAATGATTATCTTGAGGATCAGGCGTATTGGACTGGGCACCTCCCGGTCGAAAGTGAGCCAGGTTACGGGTTGGGCCGGGCCGACGCGGGTGGGCGTACCGCGAACGATCCTGCTCCCCCGGTTCAATTAGATCCACTCGTTGTTGCCGGAACCCGCGAGTTGTCGCACGCGTTGGGAGTGCGTCGAGCGTCGGTGATTACCGCGGCGTGCGCGCTGCTGGTACGCGGCTGCGACGGCGGGGGATCGGAGGTCGTGCTCGACTTCCCGGTAAGTAGGCGGGTGCGTCTCGAGTCGCTAACGGTGCCGGGCATGATTTCCGGGGTTGTACCGCTGGTGTTGAACGCTGCGCCCGGGTCGACGGTCGCTGATTTTTGCGAACATGTCGACACGCGGATACAAGAAGCGCTGCGGCATCAGCGGTTCCCGGTGCGCACTATGGAGAATCGGGCGCGTTTGCGCGACGCTAGCCACACGTCGAACCGAGTGGTTATTAATTTCATTCCGACCACCCGGATAGCGGATTTTGCCGATGCCGCCGGATCGGGGACCGTGACCCACACGGGCCTCGTCGATCAGTTCGGGCTGGTCATTATCAGGAACGAGGACGAGCTTTTTCTCAGCACGACGGGTGTTGGGGAATTATTTTCCAATTGTGATACCCGCGGTTTAGCACAGCGGTTAGAGCGGGTGATGACGGCGATTACCGCCGACCCGGGGCGGTTGTTGTCGTCGGTGGATTTGCTCGACGAGCCCGAGCGGGTCCGGCTTCAGCGCTGGGGCAACCGGGCGGCGTTGGCGCAGCCGGCGACCGGAGCGTCGATCCCGGTGCTGTTCGGCGAACAAGTCGCGCGCACACCGGATGCGGTGGCGGTCACCTGTGCGGGCCGCTCGATGAGCTATCGGGAACTGGATGTGGCCGCGGACCGGTTGGCGCACCTGTTGGCGGGTCGGGGGGTGGGTCCGGGGCAGCGGGTGGCGCTGTTGTTTTCCCGGTCGGTTGAGGCGGTCGTGGCGATTTTGGCGGTGCTCAAGACCGGGGCGGCGTATGTGCCGATCGATCCGGCGGTGCCCGATGCCCGGATGGAGTTCATGCTGGCCGACGCCGCGCCGATGGCCGCCATCACCACCACCGAGCTGCGGTTGCGGTTGGACGGGTGCAATCTGCCGGTCATCGACGTCGGTGACATCGAGGCCCCCGCGGTCGACAGCGGGCCAACTACGGCACTGCGGGCGCCGACCCCCCAGGACATCGCCTACATCATCTACACGTCGGGCACTACCGGGGTACCGAAGGGCGTGGCCATCAGCCACCGCAACGTGACGCAGCTGCTGGAATCACTGGATGGCGACCTAGAGCGCGCTGGGGTATGGACGCAGTGGCATTCCCTGGCCTTCGACGTCTCGGTGTTCGAGATCTGGGGTGCGTTGCTTGGTGGTGGCCGGCTGGTGGTGGTGCCAGAGTCGGTGGCGCGGTCGCCGCAGGATTTCCACGCCTTGCTGGTTGCCGAGCAGGTCAGCATCCTGAGTCAGACCCCGTCGGCGTTTTATGCGCTGCAAACCGTCGATGCGCTATCACCCGAGCTGGGACGTCAGCTCCAGCTCGAGGCGGTGGTCTTTGCGGGTGAAGCGCTGGAACCACACCGACTGCGAAACTGGCTGCACGACCACCCGGGATCGCCGCGCTTACTGAACTTATATGGCACCACCGAGACAACCGTGCATGCCTCGTTCCGGGAGATTGTCGAAGCCGATACCAACAGCGCGGCCAGCCCCGTCGGCGTGCCTTTGGCGCACTTGGCCTTCCTGGTGTTGGACGGGTGGTTGCGACCGGTGACTGCGGGTGTGGTGGGTGAGCTGTATGTGGCCGGCGCCGGGCTGGGGTATGGGTATGCGGGTCGGGCGGGGTTGACGGCCTCGCGGTTTGTGGCGTGTCCGTTCGCCGGGGCGCAAGTGCCCGGACAGTGCATGTATCGGACCGGGGATCTGGTGCGGTGGGGCGCGGACGGGCAGCTGGAGTATCTGGGCCGCGCCGACGAGCAAGTCAAGATCCGCGGGTATCGCATCGAGTTGGGGGAGATCCAGGCCGTGTTGGGCGGGTTGGACGGGGTGGCGCAGGCGGTGGTGATCGCCCGGGAGGACCGGCCCGGCGACAAGCGTCTGGTCGGGTATGTGACTGGGACCGCCGACCCGGCCGCACTGCGCGCCGCGTTGGCCGAGCGGCTGCCGACTTATATGGTGCCGGCCGCGGTGGTGGCGCTGGACACACTGCCGTTGACGGTCAACGGCAAACTCGACCGCCGCGCCCTGCCGGCACCGGAATACCAGGACATCGATCATTACCGCGCCCCGGCCAACCCCACCGAGGAGGTCCTGGCCGGTATCTATGCCCACGTCCTGGGGCTGGACCGGGTCGGCGTCGACGACTCCTTCTTCGACCTGGGCGGGGATTCGTTGTCGGCGATGCGCCTGGTCGCCGCGGTCAACACGGCTATGGGTGCCGGCGTTGCGGTGCGCGCCGTGTTCGACGCGCCCACGGTGGCGCTGTTGGCGCCCCGGATCGGTGAGCAGACGGGTGGGCTGGAGCCGTTGGTGGCGGTGCAGCGGCCCGCGGTGATGCCGTTGTCGTTTGCGCAATCCCGGTTGTGGTTCCTGGACCAGTTGCAGGGTCCCTCCCCGGTGTACAACATGGTCGTCGCGCTGCGGATCGGCGGCGCATTGGATGTCGACGTGTTGGGTGCGGCGCTGGCCGATGTGGTGGGCCGCCATGAAAGCCTGCGCACGCGGTTCCCCGCGGTCGAGGGGGTACCCCGGCAGCTCATCGTCCCCGCCGAGCGCGCCGATTTCGGTTGGGACGTGGTCGATGCCGCCGGGTGGGCGGCGGGCCGCTTGGAGGAGGCCATCGGGGTCGCGGCGCGGTACCCATTTAACCTGGCCGCCGAGATTCCGTTGCGGGTGCGGCTGTTCCGGGTCGCTGAGGACGAGCATGTGTTGGTGGGGGTGGCGCATCATATCGCCGCGGATGGTTGGTCGGTGACCCCGTTGATGGCGGATTTGGGGGTGGCCTACGCGAGCCGGTGTGCGGGGCGGGCTCCGGGGTGGGCGGAGTTGGCGGTCCAGTACGCCGATTACACGCTGTGGCAGCGCGCGCAGCTGGGTGATCTGGAGGACAGTGACAGCCGTATCTGCAGCCAGTTGCGGTTTTGGCAGGATGCGCTGGCCGGGATGCCCGAACGGCTGCAGTTGCCGACGGATCGGCCCTACCCGTTGGTGGCTGATCAGCGCGGTGCTCGGGTGGCGGTGGAGTGGCCGGTTGAGGTGCAGCGGCAGGTGGCGGGGCTGGCCAGTGCGCATAATGCGACCGGTTTCATGGTGGTGCAGGCCGCGTTGGCGGTGTTGTTGGCCAAGTTGAGTGCGAGTGCTGATGTGGCGGTGGGGTTCCCGATCGCCGGGCGGCGCGA
>NZ_DATJYB010000080.1:0-3952 GCF_035499775.1 Mycobacterium sp.
CAATTGAGTCGAGACCCGCAGGCTGGGTTGGAACGCCCCGTCCTCGTCGTCGCCCAGTGCGGCCAGGTATTGCGCGTCCATGAAAACGTAGGAGCCGGGCTGGATTTCGTTGAGAACTCCCAACTCCAAATCCGTCTGCACTGTGCCGGTGCCGCCGCCCGTGACCAGGTCGATCCGATACCCCGCGTCGCGCAGCGCTCCGACCACAGCAGCCAGAACTTCCATCCCGGCATGCACCGCCGCGCGGCGCCCATCGAGCCCCGCGATGTGCTGCCAGTGGCCCCCGTAACCCTGAACGCCGACCAGCGTCAGCGACCGATGCCGCGCGATCTGCCCGGCAAGCGCGAGCGCTTCGGCAGTCCCCGGCACGCCCGTGCGCATCAGGCCCACGTCGACGTCGATCACGACGTTGACCGAAGCACCCCTGCGGTCGGCCTCCTCGGCCAGCGCGGCGACCGGATCGGGATGGTCTACCGCGCACATGAATCCCGGATCGGTTGCCGCCACGTCGCACAGCCGGTTGGGCGCCGTGGCATCGACCACCGGAGAGGTGAGCAGAATGCCACGTACTCCGGCTGCTGAAAGCGCTTCAGCCTCACCGAGTTTCGCGCAGCAGACGCCCACCGCTCCGGCCGCGACCTGCTTGCCGGCGATCCACGCGCTCTTATGGGTCTTCGCGTGTGGCCGCAGCACCACCTTGCCGGCCACCCTCGCTGCCATCTTGGCGATGTTCGCATCCAGCGCCGCCTCGTCCAGAATGAGTCCGGGTGTCGGCACGGTGTAGCGGGAGCCTGGCTTGCCGATCATGGCTTGGGCCAAGGCTTCTGCGACGCGCATCGTCAGCCGATGGAGGCGAGGTGCTCGAAGCCGGCAAGTGCGGCGACCTCGGGTAGGCGGCGGATGCTGCCGTTCTGTGCCCACTGGCCTTCGGGCACTTCTTGGATGACACAGGAAGTGACCACCATCCTGCCGCAGTCGCTGTCGGTGACCGACTTTGCGGCCTCCTCAAGCTCCTGCGCGAACCGGGCTTTGCGGGCGCCGTCGAGCACACCGGTGCTAACTTGCCAATCGATGAAGACGCCCGCCACTGCGGCGTCTGCACGTTCGCCCGCGGAGAAGAAGCACCCTGGCGCAAGCTCCTCGAGGAGGACCAGGGCGCGCATTCGGCTTTGCGGCAGATCGGGAACCGACTCGGCGCGGCATGCTGCCTCGGTCAGTGCCACCGCGAGGCGAGACTTTTGTGCGTCGTCGAATGCCCCGGGCGTCAGCGTTACTCGCAACAAAGGCATGTCCACTCCTTCGGGTTGGTTCTGTGCTCGAGAACTACTGTCCTAAAGTGCGCCGCACGACGCCAGTGGCGAGAATGACAACTTCATTGCAACTTTCGCCAACGATGAGGCGCCACGCAGAGCCGGCCGACCAGCGATACTGACCTGCGCGACCGCATCTGCAGACGGGATCGCAGCGGGCAAACCCGCGGCTCATACACTGGCCCATCGTGGGCATGCTGTCTGGCTTCGCGCCGTGGATCGTCTTTTGGGTGCTTATCGGTAACGTCCCGTTCGCGCTTGCCGCGCTGGTCGCGCTGGCAATAGCCGTCGGCGGATTCGCGATCGGGCAAGCCGCCCGAAAACCGGCGACAACGCTCGAAATAGGTTCTATCGCGGCGCTCGCGGTGCTGACGGTACTGGTGCTGGCGATGAGCGCGTCGGACCTAGGGCCCTGGATACTGCCGGTCAGCAACGCCGGGATCTTGACCGTGGCGCTGGTCAGCGTGCTGACCGGCAAGCCGTTCGTACACGAGTTCGCCGCGGCCGAACAGCCCGCCGACGTGGTCAAGACCGAGCTGTTCGCCCAGCTGACCAAGGTGTTGACCTGGGTCTGGGTCGGCACGTTCGCCGGTATGACCGTGTCGTCGCTGATCCCGCCCCTGGTGGACGGCCACGGCGCCGTCTCGTACATCTGCTACTGGGTCATCCCGTTCGCGCTGTTCGGAGCCGCGGCGCTTTCGTCGCGATTCCTGCCCGCGCGGATGCTGGCCGGGATGGAGGACGTTGCCCGGGAGACCTCGTTCGTCGCGTACGACGAAGCCACCATCGATGAGCTGTACTACCTCGCCCAGGAACACGCCAACCGCGAAGTCGGCCCCGGCAAGGAGGCCTACAGCGTCAAGGTCGGGGGCATGGGGACGCCGCTGACCGGAGACGAGTCGCGAAAGTCGTGGCCGTCGACCTACAAAGTGCGCGACAAGCGCCATTAACCGAAAAATTTGGCCGGCGCGCAGCAACGACCGGGCGCGCCGTTGGAGTTCACCAGCATGACAAATTAACTTGTTGAGCCATGCGCACGGCATTCACGAAGAGTTGGGCGGTTGCGGCGGGAGCGGTTTTGCTTCCGCTGGCGGCCTGCTCTTCGTTCGACACGTCGAGCCCCGAGTCTGCGCAGCCGGTCAGCGCAACCCCGAGCACCAAACCCGGCGCAGTGCTGACCATCCCCCCGGGCCAGTTGTTGGCCGCCACCAACGGCGTGACGCCGGTGTCATTCGGCAAGCCCGCGCACGGCACCATCGCCTACGGCTCATACGGGGCGATGATCTACACCCCCGACGCCGGCTTCACCGGGACCGATCAGCTTCCCGTCACCGTCAGCCACGCCGTCCGGCTCTACTCCGAGGACCAGCCCCCGCTGACCATCGTCGGCGAGGTTGCCATCCAGGCCAACGCGCACGGATCCGCGATCGCGGCGGTGCCGGGCAGCGCCGACGAGATCTACGGCCTCACCGACCGCGGACCGGATGTCGCGGGGCGTTCGCCTAACGAAGTCGTGCTTCCGCTACCCGATTTCCACCCGCAGATCGCGAAGTTCAAACTCTCAGGCGGCGTGGCGTCACTGGAGCGGATCATCGTGCTGAGCGGGCGTGACGGCAAGCCCTTGGTCGGGCTCATCGACCCGCAGGCATCCACCGGCGACACACTGGTTGACCTCAACGGCACCGCGCTGGCGCGTTCCGACCACGGCCTGGACAGCGAAGGTTTGGTTGCGATGCCCGACGGGACGTTCTGGGTGTCCGACAACTACGGCCCGTTCATCGTCCATTTCGATAACGACGGCAAAGAGCTGGAACGCCTTTCGCCGTTCGACGGGACCCTGCCCCGCGAGCTGTCGCTGCGCAGCCCGAATCACGGCATGCAGGGGCTGACGATCACCCCCGACGGATCGACGCTGGTGGGCATCATGCAGTCAGCCCTCAGCACGCCGGGTCTGGCGGGCTCGCCCATGTCCGTCCCGGTGACCCGCATCGTGACCGTCAGCCTCGCCGACCACACGAATGTGCACGAGTACCTGTATCCGCTGGCCAATCGGCAGCAGACGAATGTGGGGGTCTCCGACATCACGGCACTGAGCGCCACCACGTTCCTGATCGACGAGCGTGACAACGCGCCTGAACCCGGCGGCAACAAGAAGATCTACGTCGCCGACATCTCCGGGGCCACCGACATCGGCCCCCGCTCGAGGGTGCCGGGGACGTCCTATCACGCCGAGGCGGGTGGGCTGCTCGTCAACGGCGTGCCGATCGAGACCTTTGTCGGCACCGCCACCGAGACGGCCGCCGCGGACAAACTCAAGGTCGCCGGGATTGCCGTCGCCGGCAAGACGCTCAAGCTCGATCTCGGAGAACTGGTGCGTTCGCTGTCCGCCAACGGCGATTTCTTCGGCCACGACAAGATCAACGGCGTCATCAGCCGCGACGGTGGCAAGACGCTGATGATTGCCAACGACAGCGACTTCGGCCTGGCCGGTCTGGCGTCGCCGACTCCACCGTTCACACTCAAGCCCAAGATGCTGCCCAACGGCACGCAGGACAGCGGCGAGATTCTGACCGTCGATACGACCCAGCTGCCCGCAAAGATGGAAACCGTGCTGGTGCCGATCAAAGTCGGCTGAGTGACCC
>NZ_DATJYB010000081.1:0-22795 GCF_035499775.1 Mycobacterium sp.
CCGTCAACGCCCTGAGCGTTTTATCGACGAGCCCGTCGGCCACATCAGTCACTCCAATCACCGGCGAGAAGGATATGGGTTTCTGCCCGGCTACGGGCGACAAATTCGCGTGCCGCGCAGTGGGTTTCGTTTGCGTGCATCACTTCGGGCGTCACGGCCACGCTTCCCAACTGATCATGCTGCGCAGCGGACCGGCGAATACCGGTCGCACTGCTGCTGAACGCCACCGCTGTTCGACAACCGGGGCCAAAGCACGTGTGGTGGCCAGCGGATCGTCGTCGAGGTAGACGACCGTGATGTATTGGGGCTCGGTTCGCCAGCCTCGGGATGCGTGGTTCCACGCGCTGCTCGAGCCGAAGGTCCACGCGCCGGCTGTGCCGGGTATGGCGAGCAGCGCGGGATAGTGTTCGGCGTGCAGCCATTGCAGCCATTCGCTCGGGCGCCCCGCGACGGATTCCTCGACGATCAGCAGGACCCCACGATGCGGTCGAAACGGCACCACCTCGGCGGAAACCAGTGCGTGCGGCGAGGATCGCCACTGCAGCAGTCGCAGACCGGCCACTTGCAGCGAGGGTCGCCGGACGGGGAAGCGGCCGTTTTCCCACAACGCGCGCCCGAGCGCGATGAAGTCGTCGAAGGTTTCTTCAACCGGGTCACCGACGAGGTAGTGGACCGCATTGCCGACCTCGCCCAGTGGCCCGTCGGCTGCCAGGCGGTGCGACGGGTAGTCGCCGTCGGCGATCCAGCGCAGACCGTGCACGATGCCGGGTAGTTGGTATTGCTCCGGCATGTGATCCAGCAGGTGCCAACGCAGGTAACCGTCGTCGTCGGCCGGTGCGGCAGGGGTGAGGCTGAATATGCCTGCCCTGACCCGGTTCACGCGGAAACCTTCTTCCAGGCGGCGCTCGATCCCGGAAACATGGTCACCACGGGCGTGGCCACCGACAGTTTTGCGACGGTACTCATCCCTGCATGATCTCCCCGGCGGAAGCACGAACTACCTCAGGGTCGCTTTCACGACGGCGGCACGGTAGATTCGAACAATGCTCGAATCATTTCGAACAACGCTCGAATCGCTATGACAGCCGGGGTGCGGCGGGCTTACGGCGAACTCGACCGTGCTCAAGTCGTGGCGTCGTTGCACAGCCTGGCGCGCCGGATAGGCGTGCAACGTGTGACGATGCGTGAGCTTGCCGCCGAACTCGGCGCGGCCGTGCCGTCGGTGTACTACCACGTCCCGGGCAAGCAGGCCGCGCTGGATCTGCTGGCCGAGTCGGTGCTGGCGAACATCCCGATACCCGAGGCCGGCCCGTGGGACGCGCGGCTCGTCGAGTTGTACTGCACCGCACGCGAAGTGATCCTCGGCGTACCCGGTGTCGCGGGCTTGCTGCAGACCAGTGGCGGTGGCGAACATTCCCGTCGTCTCGACCGGGTCAGCCGATCCCTGCTGGCCGAAGCCGGCCTCGGGAAAGCGGCTGTGGCCGCGGCACACTCGGTCTTGTACACCTACCTGCTCGGCTCGGTGAGCCTGGAAGAATCACGCGGCAGACGCCGGCGGTTCCGCGCCGGCCTGGATGTGATCATTGCCGGGATCAAAGCCTCATGACTTCTCCGAAGATCCGGTCCTTGGTGGTCGAGAACCAGCACAGCCCCACCGACCGCGACGCCGCCGCGGTGTTGAATCCCGACACCTTCGTCGTCGGCGCCCCGTTCGACGCCCTGACCCGGCTGCGGGCCACCGCACCCGTGCATCCGGTGCAGCTGCAGGGCTTGCCACGGGCGTGGTTGTTGACCAAATACGCCGACGTGCGGCTGGTCAGCCGCGACACCGAGACCTTCACCAGCACTAAGGGCAACACGCTGGTCGAGGCCGAGGCGGGGCCGAACTCGGCGATGCTGCCCGGCATCGATCCGCCGCGTCACATTCACTACCGCAAGCTGATCAACCAGGGCTTCACCGTCCGCAATGTGCAGCGCCTCGAACCCCGAATGCGCAAAGTCGCGCGAGACATCGTCGCCAACATCACCGCCAAGGGCGAATTCGACGCTGTGACAGACATTTCCGCGGAAATGTCGCTACAGGTGATCGCCGACGTCCTCGGCGTGCCCGCCGAAGACCGCATGGCGGTCTTTCGGTGGAGCAACGCGATCGGAAGCCTCGGCATCGAAGACCCCGACTACGCTCCCACCCCGCAAGCCCTCGGCCAGGCCGCCGCCGAAATGTTCACCTACTGCAACGAACTGGTCGAGCACCGCCGCAAACACGGGCTCACCGACGACATCTTGTCGGCACTGCTGGCCGCCGAGGTCGACGGCGAGAAACTCAACCGCGACCAGCTCAACGAGTTCTTTCTGCTGCTGGCGATCGCCGGCAACGAAACGACCCGCAACACGCTTAGCCACGGCATCCTGGCGCTGTCGCAGCATCCCGAACAACAGGCCCTGCTCGCCCGCGACCCCGAGGCCGTCAAGCCCGCGGTGGAGGAATTGCTGCGCTGGGCAACACCGGTGATGCATTTCCGTCGCACGGTCACCCGCGACGTCGAGATCCGCGGCCAACAGATCCCCGCCGGCGACTGGGTGCTGATCCACTACCTGTCCGCCAACCGCGACGAGGAAGTGTTCGACCGGGCCGACGAGTTCGACGTCACCCGAACCGATGCCGGTCACGCCGCGTTCGGGGGCGGGGGAGTGCACTTCTGCCTTGGCGCCCAGCTGGCCCGTCTCGAACTGCGGGTGATGCTGGAAGAGCTGTACGCTAACGTGCCGGGCCTCGCGGTCACCGGGCCACCCGACCGGCTGCGCTCGTCGTTTTTCCATGGCATCAAACGACTTCCGTGCACTGCCGGTTAGGGCTGGGCGAAGTTCACGATCGCGTTCAGCACCGGCAGTTGCTGGCTGCGCGGCTGCGACGTGGGTAGCCGATCCGGTCCGAAGAACGAACCGCTGAGGTAATTGTCGGCGTCCCAGATCGATTGGTTGCTGACCTGGCCTTGGTAGCCGAAGTTGTCCAGCACGTAGGGAACCGCGTCAGCCTCCAGGATCGACGGGCCGTTCATGAGCTGGAAGTGCAGGTGCGGGGCGTTGGCGTTGCCGGTGTTGCCCAGCTTGGCGATCTGCTGGCCCTTCGTGACCTTGTCGCCGGGTTTCACCAGCAGTGAGCCCTTGATGAAGTGGGCGTACATGGCATACACGCCGCCACCGAGGTCCATGATGATGTGGTTGCCGTCGATGTTTTCCACCGTTAACTTCTTGGCCAGCACGGGATCTGAGGCCGGGAGGATGCCCGGCACGTTGGCTTCCATGTCGTCCAGCGTCGCAGTCACGGTGCCGTCGGCCACCGCGTACACCGGGGACCCGTAGGCGACATAGCTCTCGTTCTTGGTCTTGTCGCCGGTGTAGAAATTGCCCTGATCATCGGTGCGGATCCAGTCGATCGCGAATCGCTGGCTGTTATTCAGTTTCATGTCGGCCGGAATGATGGCGTCGCGGTGCGCCCATCCGGGATCGCAGCACCCGTTGAGCGCGACCCAGTTGGCGCCGCGCAGCGGCGGGTTGAGCACCCGCGGCGTGCCCGCCGAGATGTTGAACGGATTGCCCAGGGTGTCGATCGGTTCGGGATCCTTTGAACCTGGGCTGGTCGCGCCCGTGCCGTGCAGACGCAGCATCACCGCTTTGGGGAATTTCGCCAGCGTGTCGAACGTGAAATCCATCAGCAGCGAGCGTGATGCTTGCGGCGCGATCGTGAGATCGGGGGCCGGTGTGGCCGGCAGCAGTCGCAGTCGGTTGCAGTCGCCGTAGTTGCAGCCTGGCTGGACCAGTTGACTGCCGGCGAAGGTGGCCAGCACCTTGGTCGGATCCTGAGCATCGACCACTTCGACGGAGTTGAGGCTGGCCGGCGCCGCGGCGGCGTTGGTGATCTGCACGTCGAAGGCCAGTTGGTACTTGCCGTCGGTACCGGGGAAGGGGAACGTCGGCCGGCTGATCGGCTGCACGGTCAGTGGCGTGAAGGCATCGGGTACCTTCACCCCGGCGAGCGGATCGCCGCTGGGCGCCGGCGTCTTCGAGGTGCACGCGGCGATGGCCACCACCAAGGCGACGGCCACGCAATTCCTAACCCGCTGTTCGGTCATCTGAACGCCTCCAAGGTCGGTGCCGTGAGCTTAGCCAGTGGCCAACCATGTCCGTCATGATCAACACGCGGCTAACAGGTGTCCGCCAAATCGTGTTTGAGTTTACGGTGATTCGGGTAAGCAGCAAATTATTGTGCAGTGGGGGAGATGAAACGCGCATGAGTAACCCTGATCCGACAGTCACAGCGGCCTCAGTGCCCCAGCAGCCGGCGGGCCCGCAGGGGCCAGCGCCTCACCAGCAGACGGGCCCACCGTGGCCAGCGCCCCAGCAGCCGCCACCCGCCGTTGGCTACGACCCCGCACGGCGGCCCGGTACCGTCACGGCAGCCGCGGTTTTCGCATTCATCGCGGCGGTTCTGGAACTTCTGGCGGCACTGTTCATGCTGGGCATAGCCGTTTTCAGTAAGCGCACTTTCGGTCCCCCGGGCACGGCATGGGGATACACGATCGTCAATTTCGCCTTGGCCACTCTCATGATCTGGGGCGGAATCGCGGCTCTACGCGGCAAATCCAACAAGATCCTGGTTTACACGGCGCTGGTACTTGCCGCGCTACAGATAGTCCAAACAGTGCTGACGATCGTGAAGCATTTCTCGACTCCCGTTTCCACGATCCTGGGCTTGATTCTTGCCCTGCTCGTCGTCGCAAGCCTGACAACGGCGAGAAGCCGGGAGTTCTTCATCGCGCGCGGGGGCACCGCCGCGGAGCGCCGGACCGTCGTGGTCACCGGCTTGGTGCTCGCCGTAGTCGCCGGCGTGGCCGCCGTACTAGTCGCCGTCAACAGCAAGCCTGATCAGCCAACTCAGCACTATCCCAGGCACACTCGCTATGCGCCGCCGCCTACCTATCGTCAACCGTCGTTTCCGACCTACCGTCCGCCGTCGTTTCCCACTTACCATCCACCGACGTTTCCCGGTCCCCGTTGAGGGCTCTGGTTCTGCCCGCGGTTGGGCGTCCCGGCGCGCCTCCCTACCATGCTGGTCATGGTCAACACGCGGCTAATCGGCGTCGCCGAATATCAGATCAGCACCGAGGAAGCCGACGTGATCACCGCGCGCTTCAGCACGTCAGGCTCGGCGGAAGGCACCATCGGATCCGGACGGGCCAGGGGCGACACGTCCAACGGTTTCCCCGGCGACTACCGCGTTCAATACTGGGACGCCGCAGGCCTGTTGACCGGCGACCTCGACCTGCGCATTGAGCCGGCCGGAGACGCATACCGGTTGACCTGGCGGCATCGCCTCGAGAACGTCAGGCTCCCCGCGGCGATCGGAGAGCTCGTCTTCGAGGGCATCGGCTTTTCGACCAGCGAGACGTCCATGGCGATCGCGTACTGGATGGCGGACAAGGTGTCCGCGGCCAGTGAGTCTCGGTGATCATCGAGCGGCGGTAGCGGCCTCGAAATCGCTTGGGCGCCAACTGCCGTCGAATGCAGCGCCAGCCAGTACAGCGAACCGGCGCGGGTGTCGCGGCGAAACATCGCGGGCGAGGCGCCGACGGCCTGGTAGAACCATTTCTCCCGCGCGGGCAGGTCGACATGGGTGGCGGTGTTGAAGTCTCCGTCCTCGTAGCGCAGGGCGACCCACTCCCACTGCCGGTTGTCCCAGACCTTGCGGTTTTCAGTGCGATCGGCGAACGCCTGCACCCGCATCTGGGCGTTGCCGGCCTGCGCGGCCGATTCGAGGAGCCCTTTCATTCGGTCGTCGGGTTCAAACGGTGCGCCCTTCTCGATGCCGAGCGCGGCCAGTTCGCCGTAGTGGGTGTGGTACCCGGGGAAAGCCGGCTCTGTGTCGATGGTTTCGTGCAGCACCTGCCAGAACGTGAGGTTGTTCTCCCATTGCAGCGGGGTGGTGTCTTGGAACTTCCCGGTCAACTCGAGCCACTGCGGTTCGGTCCATTCGGCGTCGGGGTCCAGCGGATACACCTTGATGGTGGTCAGGCGCTGCTTGGCCGCCGCGACGTCGCCGCCGACCGGCAATGAGCGTGCGCCGACGATCTGCCGGTTGCTGCTGGCCCGGTGCACGTAGTACCCCACGTCGGGAATGGGGCCGGTGTAGTCGGGGCCGAGGAGCAGGTGCTTGCCGCCGTTGCCCGCGTCGGGTCCGGGCAGACCCATGTCGGCGACCCAGCGCTGGTTGATGTCCATCGAGACGACGATCAGCGGTCCAGGTTGCAGCTCGACGATCAGTGGCCCCACGCTCAGGTCGAGCAGCAACGGTCCGTACGGGGTGTCGGAATTGGCCGTGTAGACCAGCTGTTCGGGTCCGCAGTCCAGAATTCCCAATACCTTGTTGGGAACCAGGCCGACGGCTTGGCTGCCCTTGATGATCGCGGCGCCGGAGACGGTTGGGTAGAAGAACTTGTAGGCGGTGACGGCGCGAGTAAGATCGGCGTCGTCGTAGAACTGTTGTGCGGTAGGAGTATTCGAGTGCGTCACGATCTGCCACCTAGATTCATTGCATAACGACACGAAATCGCTAGACAAAAATAATGATAACGAATATTCACCTGCGGCCGGTCGGCGCGAAAAATCGATGGGCAACCATGAACGACGGAAGAGCAGGGGGACTGTGCCCAGGCCTTGCTCGAGCCTTCCCCGAGCCGCCCTGGCGGTGGCGTTCGCGTTGCTGGGCGGTGGCGTGGCGGTCGCTGAGCCCGCGCCGGCCGTGACATTGGCATGCGAGCAGCGCACGCTGGTGCTGTCTGCTTTTCCGGCCGAGGCCGACGCGGTGCTGTCGCACACCACGCTCGACCCGAATCCGGTCGTCGTCGTCGACCGACGGCACTATTACCTCGGCACGATGAGTGGCAAGAAGGTGATCGTGGCGATGACGGGCATCGGCCTGGTGAACGCCACCAACACCACCGAGACCGCGTTCGCGCGCTTTACCTGCGCGTCGGGCATCGCCATTGGCGCAGTGTTGTTTTCGGGTGTCGCCGGCGGCGGCGCACGCCCCAAGATCGGGGATGTGGTGATACCGGCCCGATGGACGCTGGACAACGGCACCACATTTCATCCGGTCGACCCCGGGATGCTGGCCACCGCTCAGACGCTCTCGGTCGCCCTGGAAAACATCAACACACTCGGCAATCCCACCTGCCTGTGCAAAAACGCTCCGATCGTGCGGCTGAATAACCTGGGCCGCATGCCGCAACTGATCGTCGGCGGTGACGGCACCAGCTCCGACAACAACAACGGCCAGGCAATGCCCTGTATACCCAACGGCGGCGACGTCTTCGGTTGCCAACCGTGCAGCGCACCGGATCGCTCGCTTTTCTACACCGGGAACTTCTTCCAGGCGGCTGGGCCGTGGCTGAAAAATGCGCTGATCAGCAACATCAATATCGTGGCCCAGAATCCGGCCTTCGACGCGACGGACAATGAGACGGCGGCGGTGCAGGCGGTCGCCGATGCGCAGGGTGTCCCATTCTTGGGTATCCGCGGCATTTCGGACGGGCAGGGCGACCCGCTGCACCTGCCGGGTTTTCCGGTCTCGTTCTTCTACTACAAGCAGATCGCGGCGGACAACTCCGCCCGGGCAGCCGCGACCTTCATGCTCAGCTGGGCAGGGGTTTGAATCATGCAGTGGGACAAGAAGTATCGGGTTGCGCACATCGGCACGGGTTACACCGGGACGCTTGCGCTTCGGCAAGTGCTGCGCTCGTCGCGCTTGGAGCTGGTAGGTCTGCTGGTGCACAGCGGTGAGAAGGTGGGCCGGGACTCCGGCGAGTTGGCCGGCGAATCCGCGGTCGGTGTCGTGGCTTCCGACAGCCTGCAGGACTTCCTGGCGCTGGACGCGGACTGCGTGACGTACTTCGCCCCGGCTTCCGGGCGCGCCCCCGACGAGGTCGTCGACCAGTTGTGCGCAATCCTGGCGAGCGGGAAAAATGTCGTCATAGCCTCCTATTTCGCGTTGTTTCATCCGCCCTCGCTGGACGACACGGTGCGTCAGAGACTGGAAGCAGCGTGCCGTGAGGGCAATAGTTCGTTGTTCGCCACCGGGATTGCGCCCGGCTTCGCCAGCGACATCCTGGCCGTGCACGCCGCGAGCATGAGCGCGCTTCCGACGAAGGTTTCCGTCCAGGAACGCATTCCCTGCGGCTCGTACCGAGTGCCGGGCTTCTTCGCGATGATGGGCTTCGGGCGCACACCCGAAGAAGATGCGGATGCGTACTCGCCCGGGACGATGAGCGGCCATATCGGGCCGGCCTTGAGACTGCTGGCCCAGGGGCTCGGCTGGTCTCTGGACGAAATCCGGGAGCACCGTGACATCGCCCTCGCGGACCGGCATTACGTATTCGATGCCGGGGAGATTCCAGCCGGCACGATCGCCAGTGTGCGGATGCGATTCGACGGCATCGTCGAAGGCCGCCCGCGGGTGCAGTTCTCGGCGATCTGGTCGATGCCCGACGAACCGGTCGAAGACTGGCAGCCGCGAATTCCGGCCGGTAGCGCGTCGCGCCGGCTGACGCGAATTACCGTGGACGGCGATCCTCCTGTGCAGGTTGACTTTTCGCTGAACGGCGGCGAGCTGCCCGGCTCGGTCGCCACTGCCGCGCGCGCGGTGAATGCGATCCCGTCGGTCTGTGCCGCCAGTCCGGGCATTCTCAGCGCGCTGGACCTCGTCGTCCCCGCCCAGGCGTCCGACTAGCGACGGTCCTACGCGATCTGTTCGGCGTCGCCGCGTTGATCACGCAGTGTGGCCAGCATGCCGTCGGCGGCCGCCTGCCAGGTGAACATCTCCGCGCGGCGCCTCGCGCAGAAGCGGCGATGATCCTCTGGCCTGCTGACGATTTCGCGGACCGCATTAGCGATAGCCGTCGGGTCGTTGTCGGCCGACGCGCCGCTGTCGTCGGTGACGATCTCGGTAAGAGCCGACGTGCGCGAGACCACGGCCGGTGTGCCGCATGCCAGCGATTCCAGCGCGGCCAGGCCGAACGTCTCGTGCGGTCCGGGTGCCAGCGTTACATCGGCTGAGGCCAGCAATCCGGCAACGGTGTGCCGATTGGAGACGAAGCCCGTGAATTCGACTGGTAGACGGCCTGCCTGGCGTTCCAACCTGGGCCGCAACGGGCCCTCTCCCACGACGACCAGTCGCGCATCCACGCCGGCGTCGCACAATGCGGCGAGCGCGTCGATGCTGCGGTCCGCGCGCTTTTCCACCGACAGTCGGCCGCAGTGGACGAGCAGGACCTGCGTCGGAGCGGCCAGTCGTTGCCGCAGCACGGCCGAGTGCCGGCGAGGATGAAAGGTCTGCAGGTCCACGCCGAGTGGCACGGTGGCGACATTCGTCGCGCCGATACGGTCGAACTCCTCGCGCGCGAAAGCCGTGGTGCACACGACGGTGTCGTAGTTGGCCGCGGTGCGGGCATTGGCGAAGTCGGCCAAACTTCGGGCCGCTCGACTCGGAAGTACCTGGCCCACAAAGCGGTCCAGACGCTCATGGGAGATCATCACGGTCCTGACGTCGCGTTCGCGGCCCCAAGGGCCCAGGGACCGCAGCGTGAGCCGGTCAGAAACCTCCAAGGCGTCGGGCCGCAGTGACTCCAGCAGTGCCCGCACCGGTCCCGGCATCACCGCGCGGTAACCGCCGGTGAACGGAATCAGTCTGGCGGGCAAAGTGATTCGCACCACGCCCGAGGGCAGCACGGTGCGCCCGGCGTGCGGGCCCGGGACGATCAGAAACACCTGATGGCCGGCAGCATTGTATTCCGCGCCCAGCCGGTCCACCGCGGTGCGAAGGCCGCCGGAGCGCGGGCCATAGAAGTTGGCGACCTGTACGACACGCATACCGCTGAGGACAACCGGTGTTCGTGTGCAGTCAACGATGCGGAGCCGACGCGTGCCTGAACAGTCCATGAATTGTGCCGAGGTGCCCCCTGCTCGCCACTACTCGTCGGCAGGCTCCAGCAGCTGGACTTCCTGGAAATCCATCTCCTGCTGCAACTCGCGCAGCACTATGTCGTCGATCAGGTTTTGGTTGCGCAGGGTGGTGATGGCCTCACGCTGGTGGTCGAGCACGCGAAGGCGTAGTTGCCGAATTTTTTCCTTCTTCAGGCTCAATGCGCTCGGTGCCGAGTCACCGTTGCCGCTGTCCACGGCCACCGCGGCGCGTAGGTCGTACTCCCTTTTCAGCTTGTTCAACAGCTCCGGGCTGATGTTGAGTTGGTCGGCGATCTCAGGCAGCACCTCCAGCGCGGCTTCGGCGCTGCGCTGACGAGCCATTTGCAGTTCCTGGGCGTGTGCGTCGTCTTCGGGCATCCGGGCAAAGTGCACGACAAACGGCAGCGTGCTGCCCTGTACCAGCACGGTCACCAGGATGACGAAGGTGACCACGAAGATGATCAGGCTGCGGTCCGGGAACGGGGCGCCGTGAGCCGTCAGCGGGACTGCGAGTGCCGCGGCCAGCGACACCGCACCTCGGAATCCCGACCAGGAGGTGACCATGCGCTGACGCCAGTCGACCCGACGTTCGCGTTGCACCGCCCGACGGTCGAAGATGCGGAACAGCGCCGTGGTGACTTCCACCCAGAAAACCCGGGACACAATGATCACCCCGGTGACCGCGAGCGCGAGGTAGACCGCGTGCCGAAGGCCGCCGTGGGCGTCGGAGATGTGGCGCACCGCACCCGGAATCTGGATCCCGACGAATACCCACAGGGAGCCGTTGAGCAGGAATGTGGTGATGTCCCAGAAGGCGAATGCCTCCAGGCGCGAACGAGCCCGGATCACCTTCGGTCCGAAGTAGGCGAGCATCAGCCCGGACACCAGGACCGCGACCACACCGCTGCAGTGCAGTGCTTGGGCGAGCAGGAAGGCGGCGAACGGCGTCCACAGGCTCAGGGCTCCCTCTTCCAGGGGCGCGTCGATTCTGCGGCGGAGCAGCGTCGCCGATGCGCCGACCAGCAACCCGGCCGCGATGCCGCCCAGGTAGGAGCCAGCAAAGCGGCCGACCAGCTCGAGCGGGCTGAGCTCGGCCCCGCCCGTCGCGACGTGGACGGTCACGGCGAAGAGCACCAGCGCGGTCCCGTCGTTGATCAGGCTCTCGGCGCGCAGCACGGTACGCGCCCGGCGCGGCAGCCTTTTAGCCAGGCCGGCCACCGCGGCGGCGTCGGTGGGGGAGAGTACGGCACCCAGGACGGCCGCCGCGTGGGATTCCATGCCGAGCGCGCGTGCGGTCATGGACACGGCGAAAGCCGTGGCGATCACCAGCCCCACGCTGAGGAAAATGATGACGCGTTGGTTGGCGCGCATCTCGCGGAGGCTCGTGTTCATGCTCTCCCAGTACAGGATCGCCGGCAGGAACAGCAGCAGTACGATCTCGCCGTTGACCTGGACGTCGCCGAAATCCGGGATCAGGCCCAGCAGGCCGCCCAGCAGGATGAGCAGGACCGGTGGACCCACGCGGTAGCGCCGGCCCAAGATCGTTCCCAGGATGACGGTGGCGACGAGCGTAACGATGAGGACAAGCCCAAACACCCGCCCATCCTGTCATCACGGCGGTAGGGCTATGGCAACCCGCGGCTACCTGCGCGTTACGAGCAGTCGCAGCAGCCGCCGTCGCAGCAGTCGCCACATGCGCCGCAGCCTTCGCAGCAGTCGCCGCAGCCGTCGCAGCAGCAGATACAAGTGCTGTCTTCGCCCCTGGACCCGCGCCGGCGCCGACCGGGCACTTGCCCGTCGCCGACGTCCTGGGCGTACGGGTCGCCGGCACCCATGGGCTGCTGGCCGAAGTTGATGCCTTGCTGCTCACCGTGCGGTGTTCCGCCGTCGCGTGCGGTATAGCCCGCCCCTTTGAAGGTGCGCGAGACCGCGCGGCGAACCTCGCGGGTCAGCAACCGCTGGGGCAGCCGGCCGTCGGTGAATTCCACGTCGGCCAGGGCCAGTTCGATGCCCAGCACCGCGTCGTCGCACAGGCTGCGGACCTCCAACATCGGAGTTCCGGTGGCGGCCAACGGATTCCACTTGCCGCGCGCCACGTCGTCGCGGTAATCCTCGACCGCGTCCAGCAGGTGCGCCACCCGCCCGAACAGCTGGCCGATCTCACGCAGCGGCGCCTCGTTACCCGGGCGGCCGGCCAGCACGGCGGTGTGCGCGAACGCCGCTGCGACCGCGGTCTCGGTGGGCTCGGTCACCTCCAGTAGCGGGCTGCCCGGACCCGCGGCCGCCTCGAGCGCGGCCTGCCGGTCCATCGCGGCGACCAATACCCCGGTATCGAAACCCAGGGTGTGACCGGCGTCGGTGCCCTGGCGCACCCAACGCTCGGCGACCCGGCGCGCTGCCGGGCGCACCCCGACTACGCCGACCATGCCGTCGCGGTCGTCGACGTGATCGCGGACCCGCGCCGCGGCCAGCGCCAGCGACACCACCGCGGCCAACCGCACGCAGTCGCCGGTGGCCACGTCCGCGCGGCGCATCCCGCGCAACGGACACGGCCCGGCCGTGCGGCGGGTCGGCCCCGCAGCCGACTGGGCTTCGACCAGAAGCGAGACGACCAACCCGTCGTAGTTGGTCGCGATCCGCGCCACCTGGCCGTAGTCGTCGCGCAGGGCCAGGCACAGTCCACACAATTGAGCCCGCCAAGCGGCTGCGAGTTCGCCGCCGAGCCGATGACGGCAGGGCCGAATGATGCCAAACACGGATCGAAGCTACCCGACTGTTTGCCGGTGCGCGCCCGGAAACGCCGCGTTATGTGACCGGGGGTTGCTGACGTGGGATATTTGGCCTTGTGAAGACCGGGCTCGTGCTCGTCATCGCCGTGCTGGTTTCGGTGGCGGTGGCAGGTTGCTCGAGCGGCCCAAAGAGCCGGTCGGCGACCAAATCCGTCGAGGTCTCCATCGACGACGTCCGGACGCAGAGCGCCATCGGCCGCGACATCACGCTGGCGGTCGGGGACACGCTCAAGGTGACGTTGGGCTCCAATCACACCACGCCATTCCGGTGGAAGGCTGACGCGAAGATCGGCGATCCCGCGATCGTGAAGCAGACCAGCCACGACTACCTGCGCGGAAACCCGGACTTGATGGGAGCCCCGGGCAACGAGGTATGGATGTTCTCTGCCCTGAAGGCCGGGACCACGACGGTCGTCACCGACTACGCCAGCATCGTGGGCAGCGATCCCGCGCCGGTGTGCACGTTCACCGCGACGGTGACGGTGAAGTGACTCCCGGTTACGCCGCCTCGGCCGGCCTTAGCAGCCGCCCGGTGATAAGCGCCGAGAACCACCCGGGCGCCAGGCCGGAGACCGTGGCCATCACCCGATTGCGCAATCCGGCGACGACCACAGGGCGGCCGCGGTCCAGTGCGTTCAGCCCGGCGGCGACGACAGGTTCGGGCGCGGCGAGGCGGCTGTAGACCGCGGTGTGCGACACGTCGGCCGCGAGCCGGCCGACGAAGCCGGTCTCGGTGGGACCCGGGCACAGCGCCGTCACGGTGACGCCGGTGCCGCGGGTTTCGGCCCACAACGCCTGGCTCAGTGACAACACGAACGCCTTCGACGCGCCGTAGGTCGCCTGATAGGGGCCGGGCTGAAACGCGATGGTGGAGGCCACATTCAGGATGCCGCCGCGACCGCGGGCCAGCATCCCCGGCAGCACGGCGTGGGTCAGCCGGACCAGCGCGTCGACGTTGACGGCGACCAGATCGTGCTCGCGGCCGGCGTCGATCTCGGCGAACTTGCCGTAGGTTCCGAACCCGGCGTTGTTGACCAGGATGTCGATCGTCCGGCCGTCCAGATGGGCTATCAGGGCTTCGATTCCGTCGTCGGTGCCGAGGTCGCCGACGACCACTTCCACGTCAACAGTTTCGCTGACGCGGTGCGCCACGGCCTTGAGCCGCGCCTCGTCCCGCCCGGCCAGTACCAGCGACAGTCCCCGCTTGGCCAGCTGGTCGGCGAAGATCGTGCCGAACCCGGAACTGGCGCCGGTGATGACGGCCCATCCTGCTTCGTTGTTTGACATTGCTGCTCCTTTCAGGTTGATAGCCAACGATTTTCATGCGGTCTTGGTGGGGCCCGGTACTGACATGGCGTGGCTGAACAGACCGATCGCTGCGCCGAGGATCGGCCAGATCGGCCAGAAGTACCAAGCGCCGGCGGTGACGGCGACCGCCGTCCAGACGGTGAGCACGACGGCGACCATCGCGAGGTAGGCGCCGAGGTGAATGCGCACCCCGCGGCGAGCCGCGGCCACCCGGGCGGCGCGCCGGCGAGGGTCGGCGCGCCGGATGCGATCCACCGGCAGATCGGCGACGAGCTCCTGAAGTTCGCGGGTCGTCTCCGTCTGGAAAGCCGCTTGCACCCGGTCGCCGTACTCGTCCATCGGCAGGTAGCCCTGCGCGAGCGCCTGGCCCAGGAGTGCGGCCGTCCGGTGCCGGTCGAGGTCACCGGCGCGGCTGGCAATGGCTGCCTGCTTGCTCATTTCCGCTCCTCACCCAGATGTGAATAGCATTAACATAGACGATAATGTTAATGTCGTCAACATGCAACGTGAGCGTAAGAGGGGAGCCCGGTCGCCAGTGCGTCGTGACAGCTACCACCACGGCGATCTCAAACGAGCGCTGACCGGGGCGGCGCTATCTCTGGTCGCCGAGAAGGGGCCGAAGGGCTTCACCCTGACCGAGGCCGCACGGCGGGCCGGCGTCAGCGCCGCGGCGCCTTACCGGCACTTCGCCGACAAGGCCGAGTTGTTGGCCACCGTCGCTCAACAGGGATTCCTGGAGCTCGACGCCGAGCTCAGTGCGGCGGCCGAGGCCGCATCCGAGCCGAAGGAGCGGGTGATCGAACTCGGACGCGCCTATGTGCGTTGGGCCGTCGGCCATCCCGACCACTACCGGGTCATGTTCGGCTCGGAGACGTTCGACACCGGCCACCCTGCCATGGCCGGTGCCGCGGAAAGGGCGTTCGCCAACCTGCTCGACGCGATCACGAAATGCCAGCAGGCGGGCATCGTCGACGGGCACGATCCCCGTGAAATGGCCGGCCCCCTTTGGTCTTTGGTGCACGGCGTGGCCGCCCTTGTCATCGGCGGCGAGCTGCGCGCCGTCGGCATCAACCAGGACCCGCAGGTCATGGTCTCGCGCAGCGTGGCCCAACTGCTGGGCTGACTCAGCCCTCTTCGGCGGCGAACACCACGCCCGGGTTGAGGATCCCCGCCGGGTCGAAGCTCTGCTTGATACGGCCGAGCAGCGCGATCTTGGCCGGGTCTTCCAGCTCGAGGAAGTAGGGGGTCTTGGCGCGGCCCAGGCCGTGTTCACCGGAGATCGCGCCGCCCAATTCCATTGCGAGCTCGAAGATGTCGATCATCAGCTGTTTACGTTTGTTCGCGTCCTTGCAGAAGATGCCCAGATGCACGTTGCCGTCGCCGGCGTGTCCGCAGCCGATCACCGCGCCGTCCGCCATGGCCGCCATACTGCGCGCGGTGGCAAGGAATTTCGGCATCGACCCCCGCGGCACGACGGTGTCGATGATGTCGTCCGCGCCCACTGCCTTGGCCGCCCAAAACGCCTTCTCGCGCGCCTCGATCAGCTTGCGCGCCGAGCTGCCTTCCAGCACGTAAGCATCCATCGCCCCCAGCTCGACCACCAGCTCACCAGCCCGCTCGACATCCTCTTCCAGTCGCTCTGCGGTCCGGTTCTCAAGGGCCACAACGAGATACGCCTCGCAGCTGTCGCGGATCTTGTCCGGAACGCCCAGCTCCAGGTTCTGGCCGTACACCAGCGCGGCCATCGTCATGTTGTCGATGTATTCGAGGATGTAGGGCACCAGGCCGCTGGCCAGGATCTGCGGCACCGCTTCCATGACTTGGTCGAAGTTGGTGAACGGAGCCAGCACAGTGGCGCTGTGGTCGAGCCGCGGATGCAGTTTGACGATCACCTCGGTGGCCAGGGCCAGGGTGCCTTCGGAGCCGACGATCAGCTGGGTCAGGTCGTAGCCGGTGGACACCTTGGCGATCCGGCCGCCGGTGCGGATGATCTCGCCGGTCGGCAGCACCGCCTGCAACCCCAGCACGTTGTGGCGGGCGACCCCATATTTGACCGCGCGCATCCCGCCGGCGTTGGTGCCGACGTTTCCGCCGACGCTGGAGGACAGCTCGCCCGGGTGGACCATGTACTGCAACCCGGTGTCGGCGGTCGCGGCTTCGAGGTCGGTTAGGGTCACGCCGGGCTGGACGACGGCGACCTGGTTGGTCGTGTCGACCTCCAGCACCGCGTTCATCCGCTCGAAGGAGATCAGCAGCCCGCCTTCCCGTGGGCGCGCCGCACCGGACAGACCGCTGCCGGACCCGCGGGCGGTGACCGGTGTGCCGTGTTCCGTGGCGGCTTTCAGCAGCAGCGCAACCTCTTCCGCGCTGGCCGGTTTGGCGACGTACGCAGGCTTTTGCGGCGGCTGCGCCAGCTCCTCGTCGTGTGAATAGTCATCGGAGATTGCATCGCCGGTCAGCAAGTTGGGGGTGCCGACGATTTCCCTGAACCGTGCCGTCATATCGCTCATGTTGAAGATTATTGCGCTTGTCTCAGTTGGTTCTCAGGTGTGCGGGGGATGCTCTTTCCGTGCACCCCTCGCCGGTAGTTGTACAAGGCAGGCCAGTTTCGAACGGACGCGCCGTGGTGACCGGGATGGTGGTCCTTCACGGCGTCGAACTGCTGATGCTCTTGAAGGCCGCGGGCATCACCGGGAGATACGCCCGTGCGCACCCGGGTCACGGCGCGGGGCTGCCGTGGTTGGTGGTCCTGCTGGCCTTCGTGGTGGTGGGTTGGCAGGCCTGCCGGCTGCTGCGTGGGCGGCGGTCGCTGAACGTGTCCGGGCTGGCCGTGCAGGCGGGGATACTGATGGCCTCGATCGCGGTGGCCACCCAGAACGTCGCCGGCGGGGTGACCGGGATCGTGCTGGCGTGTGCGATATTGGCCGGCTGGGGTCATCTCGGTCTGGCCCGGCGCTTTACGGGCTCGGTCGCTGCCAGCGTGGAGCCGGCACCCGAGGCATCGGCGTCCCGGCGAGCGAGCGTCGGTGGCGTCGTGCTGGCGGTGCTGACGGTGTTGCTGGTGCTGCTCGCGCTGAGCGTGCGCAGCCAGATCATCTTCGGGATTGTGGTGTTGGCCGTCATCTTCGTTCCGCTCGAGCGGCTGTTCGCGTTGCATCCGCGACGAGTGCTGCGGCGGGGCTGGCGCACCGACCTGGTGCACTATCTGGTCAACGGGACGGCGCTGCGGATCGGCCTGCTGGTGTCGGTGGTCGTAGTCGGTGGGGTGCTAAGGGTATTCGTGCCCGCTCCGCTGCGCGACGGCATCGCGGCGAGCCCGAGTTGGGTGCAGATCGTGGCGGGCTTGTCGATCGCGATGATCGGCGGCTACGCGGGACACCGGATGGCCCATGAGGTGCCGCTGCTGTGGCGCTTCCACCGGGTGCATCACAGCATCCGCGAAATGGACTGGCTGGCGGCCAATCATCTTCATCCCCTTGACGAGACGTTCATCCGTTCGGTCGCGGTGTTGCCTTTGTATGCGCTCGGCTTCGGCCGGGTCACGCTGGGCGCGTTCATCGTGGTGATCACGTTGCAGGCCATATTCATCCACGCCAACGTCCGGTTCAACTTCGGCTGGCTGCGGTGGGTGATCGCCACGCCGCAGTATCACCACTGGCATCATGCCCGGGAGCCGCAGGCCTACAACAGCAACTACGCCGGTGAATTCCCTATTCTGGACGCGCTATTCGGGACGCTGTACCTGCCGGCGAGTCGCTGGCCCGCGCAGTACGGCGTCGACGACACGGAACCCGAGGGGTACCTGCGTCAGCTGGCCTGGCCGTTCCGGCGTAATTACGAGGCGGCGTAGCGGCCTGGGCATGCGGGCGGGCCGGCTCACCGAGACTGTAGTGAGGGTGTGGTTTTGGCGCCAACCGCGATCTGTGTGCAGTTTCGGCGGCCTGAGTTCAGTCTCGGCGCGTGCGGCCTGGGCTTGCGGGCGGGCCGGCTCACCGAGACTGTTGTGAGGGTGTGGTTTTGGCGCCAATCGCGATCTGTGTGCAGTCTCGGCGGCCTCAGTTCAGTCTCGGCGCCATCAAAGACACATCTCGGATTTCCTGTGACGCGTGGGACTTATTCAACATCACGGGCAACGGGACGCCCCGGATCCGAACTCCACTCGGACCACGACCCGGGAAACAGCGCCGCTTCGACGCCCACTGCGGCGAGCGCGGCGACCGTGATCGACGCGGTGACGCCCGAGCCGCAGTAGGCCCCGACGGGGTCGTCGATTCCTCGGTCGGACAGTAGTTTCTGGAGCGCGGCGTCGTCGAGAAACGTTCCATCGCTTGCCAACACAACGCCGCTGGGCAGGTTGCGAGCGCCGGGGATGTGGCCGGCGACCGCGTCGACGGGCTCGACCTCGCCGCGGAAGCGTTCGGGCGCACGCGCGTCCAGGAGGGTCAAGCCTCCAACACATTGCTCTGCGGTCAGTGTGGGCAGCGCTCCGGCGTACAAATCACTATGCGGCACAGTCACATTCCCGGGCTGCGGGGTGAGAGGCCCGGCCTCCAGAGCGCCGCCGGCCGAAAGCCACGCGGCCAGGCCGCCGTCCAGGATGCGCACATTCGTCAGGCCGGCGGCGGTTAACACCCACCACGCTCGCGCGGACCCGGCCCGGTTCCAGTCGTCGTACACCACCACAGGAACGTCCTGCCGGATTCCCCATCGGCGCGCGGCGGTCTGCAAATCTGGTCCCGACGGCAGCGGGTGCCGTCCGCGGTCGCCGCGCGTGTGGTCGCTGAGTTCGTCCTCGAGTGATACGTACACCGCGCCCGGAATGTGGCCCTCGAGATAGGCCGGACGCCCGTCCGGTTCGTCAAGGCGCCAGCGCACGTCGAGTATGGTCAGCGGATCGCCAGATTCGATGAGGTCGGCCAACTCTGGGGCCGAGGTCAGCACTTGTTCGCGTGCTCCCACCGAACTACCTCCTTGGTGTTTTCCCGATGAGCCTAGCGCTACCGCCGCGCCCATGGCGTTCGCATTATGGCGCTACTGGCGCCATAATGGCGCCATGCCCAGTGTGCAGATCAAAGACGTTCCCGAAGACACCCACCGAGTTCTGCGGGAACGAGCCGCGCGCGCACATCAGTCGCTGCAGGAATACCTTCGGAGCCGACTGATCGCCGACGCCAATCAGCCCACCCTGGACGAAGTTCTTGACCGCGTGGCTGCACGCCGTGGCGGAAGAGTGCCTTTTGCGAGTGCTGTCGATCATGTTCGGGCAGAACGTGATCGTCGTTGATGCAAGCGTATTGGCCGTGGCCCTGGGCGACGATGCTGCAGACGGCCGGCGGGCCCGCGCGCGTCTAGCAGACGAGACATTGGCCGCACCCGAACTCATCGACCTTGAGGTGGTCTCGGTGTTCCGGCGCCAGGTTGCTGCCAAGCTGATGCCTGCTCGAAGAGCCGTTGGCGCGTTGGCAGACCTTGCGGATCTACCCCTGCAACGGTCCCAGCATCAGCCATTGCTGCAACGCATTTGGGAACTGCGGCATAACGTAACGCCCTACGATGCCGCGTACATTGCTTTGGCCGAGGCCCTGGATGCCGTGCTGCTCACCTCTGATGGACGCCTTTCACGTGCTTCCGGCGTCAATTGCGCTGTCGAGGTCATCGGCTGAGCCGGCGGCGACGCCCGATTGACAACGCCGCCGAATTCTTGGCCGACCAGTCGGTGCGCCCGTCGGGAGCCGCGAACGCCGCAAAAAAGCTGACCATCGTCTATGAGCCGTACCAGCTCGTCGGGTTCATCACTCCGTGGAATGACTCGGGAGTAGGGTCCCGTTCCGGCGGCGCCGACGGGATCCGGAAGTATTGCCGCGCCAAAAGCATTGTGGCCGAACGGGTCGCGATGAAGAAAGAAGCCATGTGGTACCCCTATAGCCGCAGGAAGGGCACGATCGTGGGGGCGGCGGGCAGGTTCCTCTCAGCTCGGGACTGGCGGCGCCGACTCGGACGTTGACCCAGCCTTAAGCATGAAAAATAAAGCATAGGTGCTTGACGAAGGCTGCTGCGTGCCTGCATGCTATTTATGCATGTAATTTCAAGCACAAGGGGCGAAGTGGCAGGTCCGCGGCGGACGCAACCTCGGCTCGATGACTCTATGCCCGATATTGCACGCATAGGCCGGGCGTTCGCCGAGCGTCGGATCGCGCTGCGGCTCACCCAACAAACCGTGGCCGACCTAGCCGGCGTCTCGCGATCCAGCGTGCAGTCGCTAGAACGGGGAAGCGGTTCGGTCAAGTTCGGCTCGGTCGTCGAGATCGCCGACGTCTTGGGCATCTACCTCGACGTGGGCACTAGACCTGAATGACGAAACTACTCGACCTCCGCAACATCACCGAAGCCGATGTGTACATCGGCGAAGAGCTTGCCGCTCATCTGATTCGCGGACCCGAAGACACGATCAGCTTCAACTACATCACCGAACAACTACCTGCCGAGGATCAGCTGCGGGAACGATCCGTGTCGTGGTCGCTGCTTCGATCGCGTGAATATCCAGTTGTCACAACGGGTGGGGCTGTTCCGCCGTTCTTCGCCGGCCTTCTCCCGGAGGGGGTCCGACTCGGTGTGGTGACGTCGTCGACGAAAACTTCGGCCGACGATCACCTCACGTTGTTGCTGGCGATCGGTGCCGACACCGTGGGCAACGTCCGGGTCGTTCCCGCAGGAATCGAACCGGGCCGACCGCAGCCGATGTTCGATCCCAAGCGGGACGACGATTTTCGTGCCGTGTTCGCAAAGTTGACCGAATCCGTCGACGCCGATCCGGTGGGCCTGGCGGGAGTACAGCCCAAGGTCAGCGCCGCAATGCTTTCGGCGCCGACCCAGACCCGGTCGGGAACGGCGATACTCAAGCTCAACCCCGTTCAATACCCGCTGCTGGTCGAAAACGAGCACTTCTTCATGACGATGGCCGTCGCGTGCGGGTTGCGGGTCGCCAAGACATCCCTGCTGCATGACGCCGAGGGACGAAGCGCCTTGCTGGTGTCCCGATTCGACAGAACAGGGACGACACGCATCGCGCAAGAGGACGCGTGCCAGGTCGCCGGCCTCTACCCGGCTTCGAAGTACCGAATCAGGGCCGAGACCGCCATCACCGCACTTGCCGACGCTTGTGGCCGCGGGGGTGGATCCAAGCCGGCCGCGATCCTCGAACTGCTCAAGACCGCTGTTTTTTCCTGGCTCATCGGCAACGGCGACCTGCACGGTAAGAACCTGTCGATCTACCACCTCGACGGTGTCTGGCAACCCACTCCTGCCTACGACCTGCTCTGTACCCAGCCCTACACCCGCTGGCGAGATCCCATGGCGCTCAACCTGTACGGTCGCGCCAACCGGCTTACCCGCGCCAACTTCGTCGACGCCGGCGAACGCCTCGGCCTGCGGCCACGCGCCACAACGAGGATGATTGACGCCATCGTCGATGCCGCGCAGGACTGGCCAGACACATGCGGGAAAATCGGCTTCGATGAACGGCAAACGAAGCGTCTCGCGCAGCTGCTGCGCAGCAGGATCGAGAGTCTGCGATAGGAGATCAACGACACCTCCGGTTAGGTGACGGCCTGATCCGGGAATCCTGGTATCTGCGCGCTCGCCCCCCGAACGCATCGAAAGGATCGCCACATGTCTTCGCCGAGCGATGGCTCGCGTCTCGACACCCGGTTCGGGCCCTACGAACTGCAATCACTGCTCGGCGTGGGCGGCATGGGCGAGGTGTACCGGGCCTACGACACGAGCAAGGATCGGACGGTCGCGATCAAGCTGTTGCGCCGTGAGCTGGCCCCCGACCCGGCCTTCCAGGAGCGCTTTCGGCGAGAATGCCGCAGGACAGCGCAGCTGCAGGACCCGCATGTCGTCCCGGTGCACGACTTCGGCCAGATCGACGGAGTGCTCTTTATCGACATGCGCCTGATCGACGGCCGCAGCCTCAAGGAGGTGTTGAGCGAGCATGGTCCGTTCGAACCCGCGCAGGCCGCCTTGATCGTTGCGCAGGTGGCGTCCGCGCTGGATGCCGCGCACGCCGACCGGCTGGTACACCGCGACGTCAAGCCGGAGAACGTGCTGCTCACTGCCGACAACTTCGCCTACCTGGTCGACTTCGGCATTGCGCAGGCGGGATCGAGTGCCTACCTGGCGCCGGAAGGGTTCGGCGGCGCCCGCGTCGGGCCGCAGGCCGACGTCTACTCGCTGACCTGCCTGCTCTACGAGTGCCTCACCGGCCAGCCGCCGTTTGAGCGTGCCGAAATTCGGCAGCTGATGAGCGCGCATGTGTTTTCGCCGCCGCCACGGCCCAGCATCATGCGCCGGGGCATCGCCCGAAACTTCGACGACGTCGTCGCCGTGGGCATGGCCAAACAGGCCGGGGCCAGGTACTCGTCGGCGGGTGAACTGGCCCGGGCGGCCACCGCCGCAGCGTGGGGGGACCATGCGCCGAGCACGCGGCCGTTCTCGTCGAGCTATCCAATGAGTTTCGCCGTTCCCGACGACACCGATGTCTATGTGCCGGCCGATCGGCCGGGTTTGGGGCGCGCGCCTGTCGTCGTCGGCGCGGTAGCGGTGGGAATCTTGGCTGTCGCGGGCGTCCTGGCCGGGGTAGTGGCGTTGGGCGGCAACCACGGCAGTGCACCGCCCGCAAC
>NZ_DATJYB010000082.1:0-9285 GCF_035499775.1 Mycobacterium sp.
CGCCGAGGTATACGGCCTGGGTAAGAGCGAGCGGATCCTCGGCGAAGCGCTGGGCGACGAGCGAACCAAGGTCGCGGTGGCCAGCAAAATCATGCCGGTCGCGCCCTTTCCTCCCGTCATCAAACAGCGCGAGCGCGCCAGCGCGCAGCGGCTGCAGCTCGACCGCATCCCGCTCTACCAGATCCACCAGCCCAACCCGGTGGTGCCCGATTCGGTCATCATGCCGGGCATGCGTGACCTGCTGGACAGCGGCAAGATCGGCGCGGCCGGCGTCTCGAACTACTCACTCGCGCGATGGCGAAAGGCCGATGCCGCACTCGGGCGTCCGGTGATCAGCAACCAGGTGCATTTTTCGCTCGCCTACCCCGGCGCGCTCGAGGACTTGGTCCCGTTCGCCGAACGCGAGAATCGCATCGTGATCGCTTGGAGCCCGCTGGAACAAGGGCTACTGGGCGGCAAGTACGGCCTGGACAACCGGCCGGGAGGCGTTCGCGCCGTGAACGCCCTGTTCGGCACCGAGAACCTGCGCCGCATCGAGCCGCTGCTGCAGACGTTGCGCGACGTCGCCGCGGAAGTCGGCGCCAAGCCGGCACAGGTGGCGCTGGCTTGGTTACTCAGCCTGCCTGGGGTGGTCGCCATCCCCGGAGCCTCCAGCGTCGAGCAGCTGGAATTCAACGTCGCGGCCGCCGACATCGAGCTGAGCACGGCTTCCCGCGACGCGCTCACCGACGCGGCCCGCGCGTTCAGGCCGGTGTCGACCGGGCGCTTCCTGACTGACCTGGTCCGCGAGCGGCTCGGACTTCGCTGAGCCGCCGGCGAGTGATCAGCCGCCGCTCTTGAGGCGAATCTTCCAGCGCACGAAGCTCAGATACGCGACGCTGAGGACAGCCAGCATGGCCATGTCGAACAACCACGCACTGGGCGTGTGCTGCCAGTGTGAATCCTTCGGGACTTGCGGAACGGGACACATTTTGGTCAGGTCGACCGTGGAGGCCGACGTCGCGAAGCCCCATCTCGCCGGGGTGAGCCAGGCCATCTGATCGAGCCCGGGGCGGTTGGTGACCGGAATCATGCCGCCGGAGAACACCAGCTGCGACATGACCGCCACCACCAGCAGCGGCATGATCTGTTCGCTGGTCTTGGCCACCGACGACAACAACAACCCGAGCATCGCCGAGGCGACGGTGGTGGCCGCGATGTCGACGTACAACTCCAGCCCCGGTGAGCCCAGGACGACGGCTCCCTGAGTCGGACCGCCCTTGCCGTACAGCGCGATCGCCGTCACGATCGCCGACTGAACGAGCGCGAGGACGGTGTAGACGCACACTTTGGCCAGCAGGTACGCGGTAGTGGACAGGCCGACCGCCTGTTCACGCAGGAAGATGGCCCGCTCACCGATGAGATCGCGGATGGTCAGCGCGGTCCCCATGAAGACGGCACCGACATTGAGCAACACCAGGATCTGTGCCGGCTCGGTGGGTGCCTCACTTGTCATGGGCGGTTGACCGAACCCGACGTCGCCGGGCACCGACATCGACAGCGCACCCATGATGAAGGGCAGTATCGCCAGGAAAATAAAGTAGCCGCGGTCGGAGATGATCAACCGCAGCTGGCGCCGCGCGATGGTGGAGAACTGGCGGAACAGGCTGGTGTGCGCCGACTCGCCCAGTTCGGCGGGTTGCTCCCTAGGTGGTGCCGGTGGAGGCGGGCCGGTCTGCGCCAGGTATCGCGCCTTGGCGCCGTCCGGGTCGTCGGCGACTGTACTGAAAATGTCTGCCCAGTTCGTGGTGCCCATGGACGGGCCGATCTGGCTCGGTGGTCCGCAGAACGCGGTCTTGCCGCCAGGAGCCAGCAGCAGAACCTGATCGCAGACGTCGAGGTAGGTCAGGGAGTGGGTGACCACCAGCACCACCCGACCGGCGTCGGCCAATTGCCGCAACATGGTCATGACCTGGCGGTCCAGGGCGGGGTCCAAACCCGACGTCGGCTCGTCGAGGATCAGCAGCGACGGGCCGGTCAGCAGCTCAAGAGCCACCGACGCACGCTTGCGCTGACCACCGGACAGCTTGTCGACCCTGGTCTCGAGGTGTTTGGTCATCTCGAGTTCCTCGAGGACCCGGCCAACCACCTGTTCGCGGTCCTTCTTGGTGGTATCGGGTGGCAACCGCAGCTCGGCGGCATACATCAATGCCTGCTTCACGGTCAGCTGACCGTGCACCACGTCGTCCTGCGGCACCATGCCGATCCTGCTTCGCAGCGAAGCATATTCGGCGTGAATGTTGTGGCCTTCGAACGCGACCGTGCCGCTGGTCGGATGGGTGTACCCGGCCACCAACTTGGCGAACGTCGACTTGCCGGCACCCGAGGGACCGATGACCGCGGTCAGCATCCCGGGCCGCGCGGAGATCGAGATGTTGTCCAGCAACGTCTTGTTGCCTTCGATCGTCCAAGTCACCCCGCGCACCTCCAAGCCACCGGTGCGGGTGTCCAGCAAGCTCTCTTCACGTCGTGCCAACGTGCCGTTGGCGAAGACGAGGTCGATGTTGCCGATGGTGACGACGTCGCCTTCGCACAGCAGCGCGCTGTCGACCCGGGTGCCGTTGACGAAGGTGCCGTTGATGCTGCGGTTGTCGACAATCTCGGTGCCGTTTGACGTCGGAATCAGCGTCGCGTGGTGGCGCGATGCCAGTACCTCGGGAATGACGATGTCGTTGTCGTTGGACCGGCCGATCGTGATCGCGCCCGGCGCCGAGGCCCCGGCCGCTGCTTTGCCCGGCCGCAGGATCTTCATCATCGACGTCGCGATGTTCGCCGGTTCACCGCCGGGGCGGCCGCCCACCGGCGCCGGGCGCCGTGGGGCGGGCGGGCGGTAGATCTGTGGCGCCGGCCCCGATCCGGTCGGAGGGCGCGGTTGCGGTCCGCTGGCCGGGTATCGCGGCTGCGTCCCCGCCGGGTGTCCCGGTGGCGCGCTGCCGGGATGGGTGGACGACATCCGTGCGGCGGACGGCTGTTGCGGCTGGCCGGGCCGAACTGGTCCTGACCCGGTCCGCGGCGGGCCTTGAGCTCCGGCGCGCGGGCCGTAATTCGCCATCGATGTCGTCTCGGGGGGACGCCCGACCGAACCCCGGTGCCGACCCACCTCGAAGGTCAGCGCCGGACCGTCCGGGTTGCCGATATTGATCCGCTGCCCGTCCTGGATGTCGACGGTCGGCACCCGCTGGTTGTTGATGAACAGCCCATTGAGGCTGCCGTTGTCGACGGCGACCCAGCGGCCCTGGTCGAATCGCACCAGGAGATGTATGCGGGAGATCAGGGGATCGGCGACGCGGACGTCTGCCCTGAGGTCACGTCCGATGGTGACGTCGTTGCCTGCTGCGAAGGTGCGCTCGGCTCCGTTGTACCGGACGGTCAGCACCGGGGGGGCTGGTCGGCTCATCGCCACCAACTGTATCGGCTCGGGGCCCGCTGGCGGGACTGGTCGACGCGCTTTGCTGACAGTCGGTTTGAAGTGTGCAAGGTCTCCCCTCCTCTTGCCGATCATGTCACTTTGAGGTGCAGGCCGCCGCGAAAACTTGTACCATTCATATGTGGGGCATTACCCCAAATGGTCATGACCCAATTACCCACCGGTGGTCGCAACACCAGGTAGGGCGTACCGTGGGTGGGCGCGAGGAGGTGCATCATGAGCGGTTCGAGCCGCTTCGTCGGCGAGGTGGAAGTCGATCCTCGGCGCCGCATTTCCCTGGGTAAGGCAGGCAAACCCAGCCACAAGCGGTACCGGGTGGAGGAAGACGAAATGGGCGTGCTCACGCTCACGCCGGTGGTGAGCGTTCCCGTCACCCTGATCGCCGATCGTCTACGGCGGGCTGTCGAATTGGCCGATGCCGGCCAGCTTCGGCCCCGCCCGGAAAGGTCGAAGCGAGCCGCGGTCCAGAAAGCCGCCCGGTAGCGGGTGGGCGAAGCCGGACTGAGCGACGAAGCTGGACGGAGCGACAAGGGCCGGTTGTTCCCCGCGCCGGAGGGCCGACTGTCGCGAACCGGCCGCAAATACCGTCTCTCCGCGGTGGGGTTTCTGGACACTCTCGGAGCCAAGGCTTTTGCCGCGAACGAGGTGTTCATGAATGCGCTCGCGTTCATGGTCGATCGGCAGGAAAGGATCAACCTCACCAGGTCGGACGAGCATCCGCTGCGCACCACCTACTTCTCGGACAACATTGGCGCGTCGATCGTCATCGACGGGCTGGACGACCAGCAGCGGCAGCGGGCCGTCGCTCAGGTGTTGCGGTTACTGGCCGGCATCCAGCTGTCGTACCTTCGGGAATTCGCCATCCTGTGCCGCGGCGGTGTCGCCATCGGCCAGTGCTTTCACAACGGGAACGTGTTGTTCGGGCCGGCGCTGGTCGAAGCGTATCTGCTGGAGCAAACCGCGAACGGCCCGCGGATAGCACTTTCAGCCGATGTGGCAGCGCTGTCGGTTGGAGATGTGGTGCCACTGCTCTCGCCCGAGCCTTTGCTGGGCCGCAGCGGCGAGCCCCTGGGCATGGCGCAGTCCATCGATTTCCTGGCGGCGGAACTGCCGCCGGCAGGCCCGTCGCGTCGGAGCTACATCGCCGGTCTGGCGGATGCGATCGCGAAAGGCACCCAAGAGTCAGCTGACGCCAAAGTGCTGTCGAAATGGGAGTGGACACGGCAGCGATTGGAAGCGCTGAAAAGCGACATCGGCATGGCCTGATCGGTTCAGTCGTCGAATAGAAAATCGAGGACGATCGCGTCCTGTCCGGCATCAAGGGACCAGTAGATCCACAAACTCGGCGCCCCCACCTCGATGAGGGTGCGCCTGATGGATCGGGTCACGCCCGGCAACCGAACCTCGTGAGCCCTTTGCCATGCCGCGTCGGGATCGTGCTCGATTTCGTCGAGCAGCTCAATGGCGCGCAGGATGGGGCTTTGCCGGCGGTGTGGCTCGAAGAGCGCATCCCAGGACTCCTCGGCCAGCTCCGTCCACCACACCCGCGCATATTAACCCCACTGCCCAATTGGGGCGGAGCATGACGCGGGGCACCGGAGGCGACGCGCGTCGGTTTGTGTCATCGTGGTCGGCGGTGAATCTGTTCACGGTGCTCGACCAGGCCGCCGCGCGCTACCCCGATCGCGGCGCCCTCTACCACGGGGAGCGTCGGCTATGCACGTGGCTCGAGCTGCGAGACCGCGCGCTGCGGATCGCCAGCACCCTCCGCCGCGCGCATGGTGAGCAAGCGCGAATCGCTATCGCCAGCGAGAACCGCCCCGAGATCGTGGAATTGATCTTCGCGATCTGGGCGGCGGAGTGTGTCCTGGTCCCGATCAATTACAAGCTGCATCCGCGGGAGATGGCGCAGATCATCGACGACGCCGGCGTCTCGCAGGTGTTCGCCTCGCAGAAGATTGCCGCGGAGTTGGCCGGCAGCACCGACGTGGCGGTAGAAACCCTTGACGGAGAAGGCTATTCGCAGCGGCATGCGGCTGAGCCCGCGGTTCCGCCGGCCACCGATTCAGCGGCATTGGCTTGGCTGTTCTATACCAGCGGAACGACCGGGCGGTCGAAAGGGGCGATGCTGACGCACCGCAGCCTGACCGCGATGACGGTCGCGCATCTGGCCGACATCGACAACCCGGACGAGGACTGCAGCCTGATCCACGGCGCCCCGATGTCGCACGGCTCCGGCCTGTACGTGCTGCCCTACGTGCTGCGTGGCGCCCGGCAGGTCGTGCCCGCATCGGGTGCGTTCAACCCCGACGAGTTCCTGGATCTGTGCGAGCACCACCCTGGTTCCAGCGCGTTCCTCGCCCCGACCATGGTGCAGCGGCTGGTCGAGACCGGCCGGGGCCGTCCGGGCAATCTGCGCACGATCGTCTACGGCGGTGGCCCGATGTATGTCGACAGCCTGAAGAAGGCGTTGACGGCATTCGGTCCCGTGTTCGCCCAGATCTACGGCCAGGGTGAGTCCCCGATGACCATCACCGGGCTGCGCCGCGCCGACCACCAAACAACCGACGACGCGGTACTGGGCTCCGTCGGCTACGCACGGTCCGGCATGGAGGTCGCGGTGCTGCGCTCCGACGGCACCGCGGCGGCTACCGGTGAGGTGGGTGAAATCGTCTGTCGCGGTGATGCTCTCATGTCCGGATACTGGAACAACCCGGCTGCCACCAGCGACACACTCAAGAACGGCTGGATGTACACCGGCGACATGGGCTCGTTCGACGCGTACGGCTACCTCACCCTGCGCGACCGTTCCAAAGACGTCGTGATCAGCGGCGGCAGCAACATCTACCCACGCGAGGTCGAGGAGGCGCTGCTGGAGCACCAGGGCGTCTCGGAGGCCTGCGTGGTCGGCGCACCCGATGCCGAGTGGGGCGAGGTGGTGGTGGCATTCATCGTCGGCTCGGCCGCCGCCGACGAGTTGGACGCGCACCTGCTGCAACACATCGCGCGGTTCAAGCGGCCCAAACGCTACCTGTTCGTCGACGAGTTGCCGAAGAACAGCTACGGCAAGGTCCTCAAGCGCGAACTACGGAATCGGTTGGCGGACTTACTCGTCGAGCCGCAGTAGCCGAGCGGCGTTGCGCCACAACCAATCCTGTAGGACTTCGGGTTGGACCGGCAGCGCGCGCATCTCGTCGCACAACTGCACGTAGGGGCGGTTGATCAGAAATGCGCCGGTGCCGTAGATGACCTTGTCGCGGATGGTCGTCTGCCCGAAGCGCATCAGCGGATCCCAGCCGGCCCCGGGCGCGGTGAAGTACTTGGGACGGTGCGCGGCCAGTTCGAGGTAGACGTTCGGGTGCTTCCACGCAATCAGGCAGGCCTCCAGCACCCAGGGATAGCCGCCGTGGCTCATCAGGATGGTGAGCTCAGGGAACTGACAGGCAACGTCGTCGATGTGGCGGGGATGACCGAGATCGCTGAGGCGCGTCCGCGTCCAATTGGCAGAAGTGTGGATAGACAACGGAATCCCGAGTTCGACGCATTTGGCGTAGAACGGGAAGTAGGCGGCGTCGGTTGCGGGAAGTCCAATCATGAAGGGCCGCAAGCTCAGCCCCCGGAAGCCGCGCTCGACCACCCAGTACTCCAACTCTTCCAGGGCGGCGCTGCCGCTCATGATGTCCACGCCGGCGAAGGGCAGGAAGCGGTCAGGCCGGCGTTCCGCAATGGCCGCCACCGAGGTGTTGTGCACGAACGTGACACCGCAGGTGGACTTTTCGTCGAATCCGGTGATCAGACTGAGGGTTATGCCGGCAGCGTCCAGAGAGTCCAGTATTTGGTCGTCGGTGCGGCGCAAAGAATCTGCGTAGTCGGTGAACTGCTCGCCGGTGACCGTTGTCTTGGTGAAGACCTCCAGGTAGCGCAGTTGCTCGGCTGGGAATCCGGCCCTCAGGTCGTCGATGACCTCCTCAGACGGCACGATCGGCGCCCACATGTCGATGACGGGGACCCGGGTCATGACGTTGTCCTGGGACCTACCGGACCATGCAGGAATTCGTCGAAGACCGCGTCGTGCTCCACGGCGAAGGCCTCTTCGAACGTCGCGCTTGGGCTGCTGACCAGGTAGCGCTTCGCACACTCCAGTGCCGCCTGGGGCGCCTGGATGATGATGCGTGCCATGGCCAACGCGTCATCGAGGACTTGCGTGGGCTCACTGATGCTGTTGACGAGGCCGATGCGCAGCGCTTCGCCGGCATCGATTCGCCGTCCGGTGAGGCACAGATCGCGCGCGATACCCATGCCGACAATCCACTGCAGCGGTGTAAACAACGGCGGCGCACCGAATTTGATCTCGGGATGCCCGAATGTCGCATTGGCGGAGGCGATCCGGAAGTCGCACAGCACGCAAAGGTCCATGCCACCGGCCACCGCCGCTCCGTTGACCGCGGCCAGCAGTGGCTTGCGGAAGTTCCATACGGCGAGGTGGTAGCGATGCGAGCTGTCCTTGATGCGTGCCGCAAGCTCGGCCTGCGCGAACTCGTCGAGATCAAAGCCGGCGCAGAAGGTCGACCCGGCGCCGGTGAGCACGACCGCGCGGACCGCTGGATCGGCGGCCCAGCCGTCGAGCTGTTCGGTGATCTCGTCGCGGAGCTTGATCGACAGCGCATTGCGGCGTTCCGGCCGGTTGAGGGTCAGTGTGGCGATGCCGTCGTCGGCTACCTGGGTGGCAATGTCGCGGCTCATCGCTCCTCCAAAGTTGGTCGTTGCTTTCGACCTTAGGCCGCAGGGCCGGTTGATAGGTAACGGTAATCAACACATCGAAAACGGGTGTTGGACGGCGTGGGCCGGGTGGCGGCATCGTGACAGACAGTAACGCGGAAATTCGCTCGGGTCGACGATCCGGGGCTGGTTAGGAGACTGAAATGCTAACGCAGACAAGCAAACACATGGCTTCGTTGACCGAAGGCGAAATCGTCGAGGAGTCCCAGCTAGGCTCGATCCGGCGCCTGACGGCCGACAACTTCCCCATTTTGACGGGCCTGTCGATCAAGCGGCTGCTGATCAACCCGGGTGCGATGCGGACCCCGCACTGGCATGCCAACGCCAACGAATTGACCTATTGCGTATCGGGTACCGCTCTGGTGTCGGTGCTCGACACCGGTAACAAGTTCGCCTCTTTCGTGGTGCGCGCGGGCGACATGTTCCACATCGACTCCGGCTCCCTGCACCACATCGAGAACATCGGCGCCGACGCGTGCGAATTCATCATCACGTTCCGCAATGAACGGCCCCAGGACTTCGGACTCGGTGCGGCTTTCGGGGCCATGACCGACGCCGTGCTGGGCAACACCTATGACCTGCGGCCTCGGATTTCGCCGCGATCCGGCGCAGCACCGCCGACCACGCGCTGGCGCTCCGCGAGGGAGATCCGGACGTGCCCGCGACCGCGTACTTCGACGACCCGCACAAGTTCTCGGTTCACGCGATGCCGCCGCCGGTGAGCATCGCCGTCGGTTCCGCCCGGACCGCGCGGCTGCAATACTGGCCGGGGCTCAAGGACTTGTCGATGTACTCGCTGCGGATCCGCGAAGACGGGATGCGCGAGCCGCATTGGCACCCGATCACGGCCGTCACCCACGACGACAACGACTGGCTCCGGCGTCTTCTACAAGAACTGCAAGGCAGCCTGCGCTGCCGGTGCGGCACCGATTCGTCGGGGCCAGCCGGGTTACCGGCCAGAACTTGACCGTGACGGCGACGGCATTGCCTGCCAAGTGTGCCCCTGAAGTAGGTCAGCCTTCCGGCGTCAATCGCCGACT
>NZ_DATJYB010000083.1:0-14511 GCF_035499775.1 Mycobacterium sp.
ATCGACAAGCAGAAGGTCGGCCAGATCTCGGCGAACATCCGCCGTCTGCGTCGTCCCGACCCGTACAAGGGCAAGGGCGTTCGCTACGAGGGCGAGCAGATCCGCCGCAAGGTCGGAAAGACAGGTAAGTAATCATGGCGCAATCACAAGCTGCTGCTGCGCAAAAGCCGTTGGGGCAGAGCGTATCCGCAACGCGACGGGTCTCCCGGCTGCGTAGGCACGCGCGGCTGCGCAAGAAGATCTCGGGCACCCCGGAGCGGCCCCGCCTGGTGGTGCACCGCTCGGCGAGGCACATCCACGTGCAGCTGGTAAACGATCTCAACGGCACCACTGTGGCCGCCGCCTCGTCGATCGAGGCCGATGTGCGTGGCCTCGACGGTGACAAGAAAGCCCACAGCGTGCGGGTCGGTCAGTTGATCGCCGAGCGCGCCAAGGCCGCCGGCATCGACACCGTGGTGTTCGACCGCGGCGGCTACACCTACGGCGGACGGATCGCGGCGCTGGCCGATGCCGCGCGCGAGAACGGATTGCAATTCTGATGATTGGGAGGACCGCATAATGGCGGAGCAGTCGGCAGGCGGCGGAGACAACCGCTCTGACAGCCGGGACTCGCGCGACGGCCGCGACTCGCGTGGCCGGCGCGACGGCGGCGGCCGCGGCGGTCGCGAACGTGACGGTGAGAAGAGCAACTACCTCGAGCGCGTCGTCGCGATCAACCGCGTCTCCAAGGTGGTCAAGGGTGGCCGGCGGTTCAGCTTCACCGCGCTGGTCATCGTCGGCGACGGTAACGGGATGGTCGGTGTCGGCTACGGCAAGGCCAAGGAAGTTCCCGCCGCGATCGCCAAGGGCGTCGAGGAGGCACGCAAGGGCTTCTTCCGGGTGCCTTTGATCGGTGGCACCATCACGCATCCGGTGCAGGGTGAGGCGGCCGCCGGTGTGGTGCTGTTGCGTCCGGCCAGCCCGGGTACCGGTGTGATCGCCGGTGGCGCCGCGCGCGCGGTGCTGGAATGCGCTGGGGTGCACGACATCCTGGCCAAATCGTTGGGCAGCGACAACGCGATCAACGTGGTGCACGCCACCGTGGCCGCGCTCAAGCTCCTGCAGCGCCCCGAGGAGGTGGCCGCTCGTCGCGGACTGCCGATCGAAGACGTCGCACCGGCCGGGATGCTCAGGGCGCGCCGGGAGAGTGAAGCCTTGGCTGCCGCCGCTGGCCGGGAGACGCAACAATGAGCCAGCTGAAGATCACCCAGGTGCGCAGCACGATCGGGGCACGCTGGAAGCAGCGCGAGAGTCTACGCACGTTGGGCCTGCGGCGGATCCGCCATTCGGTGATCCGCGAGGACAACCCACAGACCCGGGGGCTGATCGCGACGGTAAGCCACCTCGTCGAGGTGGAGCCCGCTGGAGGTGAGGCGAAGTGACGCTCAAGCTGCACGACCTGAAGCCCGCGCGCGGGTCGAAAACGGCTCGCACCCGCGTCGGCCGCGGTGAGGGCTCCAAGGGCAAGACCGCGGGACGCGGTACCAAGGGCACCAAGGCACGCAAGAACGTGCCGGTGACCTTCGAGGGTGGGCAGATGCCCATCCACATGCGGCTGCCCAAGCTCAAGGGATTCCGCAACCGGTTCCGCACCGAGTACGAGATCGTCAACGTCGGCGACATCAGCCGGCTGTTCCCGCAGGGCGGGACCGTCGGCGTGGACGAACTCGTCGCCAAGGGCGCCGTTCGCAAGAACTCTCTGGTCAAGGTCCTCGGCGACGGCAAGCTGACCGTCAAGGTGGACCTGTCCGCGCACAAGTTCAGCGGCTCAGCCCGCGAGAAGATCACCGCCGCCGGCGGCTCGGTCACCGAGCTTTAGGCTCGCGAGCAGACGCAAAAGCACCCGCACGCACGGCGTGTCGGGTGCTTTTCGGGCTGTTCGCGCAACTATAGATTGCGGATTATGAGCGACACTCCGGAAGCTGAATGCGAAGAGCAGCACCTGTCGTTCGATGACAGCTTGTGGGACACCATCGCCGCGATCACCGAACGGTTGCGCGGCAAGGGACCGCTCGTCGTCGCGAATGTGGCCACCGGCCTGATGATGATCGCCGGGATGGTCTTCGGCGGCGGCCTGGGACGCGACAGGCTCGGCCGCGATGAGGTCGTCATGCTTGGGGTCGCGGCGCTGTTCATGATGATTGCGCTTGTTGTCGGGTTTTCCCGCGCCTTTCGGCGGGCCCGCAGGGCGTCGGGTTGGGTCCGCGAACGCCGGCCGGCGACCGCCGAGGAGCGGAGTCTGGTGCTCCTGTGGCCCTGGTCGACGGCTGTCGATGTGTTCTTTGCCTGGGTGTCGGCAACGTCCGCGGTCGCCGTGACGGCCGCGGTGCTGGGCTATCCGCCGCTCAGCTCGATCAGGATCGGCGTGATCGGCGCCTTGGCCGGGTGCGGCGCCGCCGGTTTGTCGTTTCTGCTGCTCGAAGAGCTTTTCCGCCCGGTTCTGCGGGTGGCGTTGGCCGGGCACGCGGCACCCGGCGGAAACAAGCTGGGGCTGCGCCGTCGGCTGATCCTGCTGTGGGCGCTCAGCAGCGCCGTGCCGCTGTCGGTGCTGGGCACCATCTGGATCGGGCAGCCCGCACAGGAACGGCTCCTCCTGCCGGTCGTGCTCGCGGTGAATTCGGCTGTTGCGGTGGTGTGGGGTCTGGCGGGCACCTATGCGGTGGCCCGGTCGCTGATCGAACCGGTGACCAGCCTGAAAGCCGCCCAGCGGAAAGTGCAAGACGGTGACCTGAACGTGCAGATCCCGGTCGACTACGGCGGCGAAGTGGGCGAACTGCAGGCCGGATTCAACCACATGGTCGCCGGATTGCTGGAACACCAGCGGCTGCACGACATATTCGGCCGCCACGTCGGGTATCGAGGTGGCCCGTGCCGCGCTCGCGACGGGTGTGCGGCTCGGTGGCGAGCGCCGAGTGGCCAGTGTCCTGTTTTTCGACCTGATCGGCTCGACGGCGATGACCCAGCGGCTGGAGCCCGAAGACGTGGTGGCCGTCCTGAACGACGTATTCGGCGCCGTCGTCGACTGTGTGACCAAAGAGGGCGGGTGGGTGAACAAGTTCGAGGGCGACGCCGCGTTGTGTGTGTTCGGCCCGCCCACCGAGCACATCGGGCACGCTGCCGCGGCATTACGGGCGGCGCGGGCGCTGCGAACGGAGTTCATTGCCCTGGCCGAGAGCCATCCTGGCCTCGACGCCGCGATCGGCGTTTCCTCGGGGGAGGTCATCGCCGGCAATATCGGGGCGGCGGACCGCTACGAATACACCGTGATCGGCGACGCGGTCAACGAGGCCGCCCGCCTCACCGAGCAGGCCAAAAAGGTACCCGAACGTTTGCTCGCGTCACACGCTGCGGTCGCCGAGGCCGGCGACGAGATGTGCTGGTGGCGAGCGCACGAGCCGATGCTCTTGCGGGGCCGGTCATCGGCCACCGAAACCTACGTCCCACTCGCCGTTCGGCGAGCTGGGGGCACCTCCCGCTTGCGGGGGAACGCAAAAGCACCCTCTAGCCGAGCCGCGGAATCACCTCTGCGGCAAGGCGCTCCATTTGCTCACGGTTCTCCGCAACGTCGGCGCCGACGGGATTGAGCAGCAGCATCTGGGCGCCGGCGTCGATCACCTGACTCAGCCCTCGGACGACGTCGTCGGGTGTCCCGGACACCGGAACCGCGTCGATGCCGGGCATGCCGCCGTAGATGCGCCGCAGCCCGGCAAGCACGCGCTCGCGGGCTCGGGCGGCATCGTCGTCGACGGTCAGATAGACCCGTTTGCCAATGGTGAACCGCGCGGCGTCTTTGCCCTGCTCGGCAACCTCACGCCGCACCACGGCCACGGCCCCGGCAAACGCGTCGGTCGTCGACGATCCCGCGCCCAGGAACGCATCACCGTGCCGCACCGCCCGGGCGAGCGCCTTGGGGGCAAGGCCGCCGAACCAGATCGGCGGGTGTGGTCGTTGCACCGGCTTCGGCTGGATGGGCAGGTCGTCGACGTCACGGAACCGGCCATGAAACGTCACCCTGGGCTGGTCGGACCAGGCCGCCTTCATCAACTCCAGGCCCTCGGTGAAATAGCTTATGTACGTCGACTTTTCGACGCCGAAGGCGGCGAACTGACGGGCACCGCCGCCTGGCGCGACGCCAATGTCGAGCCGCCCGTGGCTGAGCCGGTCGACGGCGGTCACCGCCGACGCCAGCTGAAGTGGCTCGTGCAGCGACGTCACCAGTACGGCGACTCCCAGGCGCAGCCGCTCGGTGCAGGCCGCGCAATAGGCCAGCAGCTCCAGCGGGGCTAACAAAGGTGCCTGGCCGATGGTCTGCTCCAGCACCCAGCCGCCTTCGAACCCGAGTTCCTCAGCACGCGCCAGATAGGCACGCAGGCCGGCGGCATCGAATTCGTCGTAATCGAACTGGGGGATCGCGATCGAGAACCTCACCCAACCACCGTACGGCGGGCGATCGGTAGGCTGGGACATCATGTTTGCCTTTCTGCCTTCATTTCCTGGCCTCGACGACGTGCGCGCCCTGGCCAGCCGGGTCGATACCGCCCGCCACCACGGCATACCCGACGGCTGTGTGCTCGAGTTCAACCTGCGTTCGGTGCCACCGGAGACGACGGGCTTCGACCCCGTCACGCTCGTCACCGGAGGTGGCCGGCCGATGGCGCTGCGTGACGCTGTCGCCGCGCTGCACCGTGCCGCCGAGGACCCCCGCGTCGCCGGGCTGATCGCCCGCTTACAGCTCGCGGCCGCCCCGCCCGCGGTGGTTCAGGAGTTGCGAGAGGCAATCCTGGCTTTCAGCGCCGTCAAGCCGTCACTGGCCTGGGCCGAGACCTATCCGGGGACGCTGTCGTACTACCTGGCGTCGGCGTTCGGCGAGATCTGGATGCAGCCGTCGGGAACCGTGGGGCTGATCGGCTTCGCGAGCAACGCCATGTTCCTGCGCGAGGCACTGGAGAAGGCCGGCATCGAAGCCCAGTTCGTTGCACGCGGTGAATACAAGTCGGCGGCAAACGTTTTCACTCAAGACGGCTTCACCGACGCCCATCGGGAAGCCGTCACCCGGATATTGGAGAGCTTGCAGGACCAGGTGTGGCAGGGGATCGGCGAGTCGCGCAAGATCGCGCCCGGCAAGCTCGATGAGCTGGCCGACCGGGCTCCGCTGTTGCGCGATGACGCCGTTGCCGCCGGGCTGATCGACCGGATCGGGTTCCGCGACGAAGCCTATGCGCGGATCGCGGAAATGGTTGGTGTGGAGGACATTTCGCCAGAAGAGTGCGATGGTGGCGACAACCCGCCGCGGCTCTACCTGACGCGGTACGCGGGTGCCGCCCGGTCCCGGCTGACGCCACCCGTGCCCCCGATTCCGGGTCGCCGGTCCAAGCCGACCATCGCCGTGGTCACCCTCGAGGGCCAGATCGTCAACGGCCGCGGCGGTCCGCAATTGCTGCCGATCGGTCCCTCCAGCGCCGGTGGTGACACCATCGCGGCGGCTCTCCGCGAGGTTGCCGGCGACGATTCGGTGTCCGCGATCGTGCTGCGGGTGGACAGTCCCGGGGGTTCGGTCGCAGCGTCGGAGACCATCTGGCGTGAGGTGGCGAGGGCCCGTGAGCGCGGCAAGCCGGTGGTGGCGTCGATGGGCTCGGTCGCCGCATCGGGCGGCTACTACGCCTCGATGGGAGCCGACGCGATCGTGGCCAATCCGGGCACCATCACCGGGTCGATTGGGGTGATCACCGGGAAGCTGGTGGTGCGGGATCTGAAGGGCCGACTCGGCGTCGGGTCAGATACCGTGCGCACCAACGCCAATGCCGACGCGTGGTCGGCTGACGCGCCCTTCACGCCGGAGCAGCAGGCCCATCGCGAAGCCGAAGCCGACCTGTTCTACGACGACTTCGTGGAGCGCGTCGCCGAGGGCCGCAAGATGACCGTCGAAGCCGTGGATGTCGTTGCCCGCGGCCGCGTTTGGACCGGCGCCGACGCTCTGCAGCGCGGTTTGGTCGACGAACTCGGCGGGTTGCGGACTGCGGTACGCCGCGCCAAGGTTCTGGCCGGCCTGGACGAGGACACCGAGGTGCGCATCATCAGCTACCCCGGTTCGTCGTTGCTCGACCTGGTGCGACCTCGCTCCTCGTCGCAACCCGCCGCGGCGTCGCTGCCGGAGGCGCTTGGCGCGCTGCTGGGCCGTTCGGTTGCCGGAATCCTCGAACACGTCGAGCAGACGCTGAGCGGTGCCAGCGTGTTGTGGTTGGGGCAGTCGCGCTTCTAACCGCTCAGGCCGCCACTGATGAAGATGATCTCGCCCAGTGGGTCGTCGTCTTCCGGGGGCGGCACATCGAGGCCGGCGCGGATGAATAGTTCGGCACGGGTCACGCCGTCGACGTTCCATCCCTTGGCCGTCAGATAGTCCAGGACGTGGTTGCGTTCGCCGGTATAGACCAGCGAGGCCATGTCGATGTCCACGCCGTGCTCCTGGAAGGGATTGGCCATCCCCTGCACCCGGTTGACATCGAAATCCACTATGCCAGGCACGAATTCGGTGGCGATCGTGCTGCCCGGTGCGCTGAGTGCGGTGATGTTGTCGAACAGCCGGTCCTGGGCTTCGGGCGGCAGGTAGATAAGCAGGCCTTCGGCCAGCCACGCTGTCGGCGCTGAGGTGTCCAGTCCGGCTGCGGCAAGCGCCGCGGGCCAGTCGGCGCGCAGATCGATGGGGATCGTCCGCCGGGTCGCGGTGGGTTCGGCCCCGATGTCGGCCAAAGTCGTTGTCTTGAACTCGATCACTTGCGGCTGATCGATTTCGTAGACCACGGTCCCGGCCGGCCACGGCAACCGGTAGGCACGCGAATCCAGACCGGACGCGAGGATCACCACCTGCCGTACCCCGGAACGGGCCGCGTTCAGGAGGTAGTCGTCGAAGTACTTCGTGCGCACCGCCATCCCGTGGACCATCGCCTGCGCGCGTTCCGGCGAGAAGTTCTCGAACGCGGTCAGGTCGAGCTCGCCGTCCATCATCTTGGTGAAGAAATCCAAGCCGACGGCGCGCACCAGCGGCTCGGCGAACGGGTCGTTGATCAGACCGTCCGGGTCCCTGCTTGCCATCGCACGACCGGCCGCCACCAGGGTTGCGGTGGCGCCGACGCTGGAGCCCAGGTCCCAGTGGTCGTCGTGGGCGCGTGGCATGTGAACACCTTACCGAAGGGTCGCGGCGACATAGCTCGCCTTGCTGAAGACTGCCGCCATCTCGTCGTTGGGAAACTCAAAACCGTTGTGCGCATACAGTTCCGGAGCCGTCCGGGCTGTCACATCCCAGCCGTGGCCGGCCAGGTAGTCGATGACGACGCTGCGCTCGCCGTCGTACATCAGGTTGGACATGTTCAGCTCGACGCCGAGGCGGTTCCAGCGCTCGGACAGTTGGTTCGCGCGCTCGGCGAAAAAGGTCTGCGGGTCGGGGAGGTGCTCGGTGGCAACCCGGCTGCCCGGTGCGCTGAGCGCGGTGATGTCGTCGAACAACCGGTCCTGAGCTTCGGGCGGCAGGTACACGAGCAGACCCTCGGCGATCCACGCCGTCGGTTGGGTGGTGTCGAAACCGTGCCGGCGCAACGCCGTTGGCCAGTCCTCGCGCAGGTCGATTCCGATCGGCCGGCGGTCGGCGGTCGGGGTCGCGCCATGGTCGACCAGCGTGCGGGTCTTGAAGTCGATGACCTCCGGCTGGTCGATCTCGTACACCACCATGCCCTGCGGCCACGCCAGCCGGTAGGCCCTGGTGTCCAGGCCGGAGGCCAGGATCACGGCCTGGCGGATACCCGCCTCGGTGGCCCCGCCAGACGCGGTGAAGAAGTCGTCGAAGAACCGGGTGCGTACGGCGATCTGCTCGTTCATCCGCTCGCGGTTCAGCAGCGGGTCGTCTTCGGCCGTGACTTCTCCGTCGATCATCCGCACGAACGGGACCAGACCCACCGCCCGCACCAGCGGGTCGGCCAGCTGATCATCGAGTAACGCGTTGGGCCCTTGCGACGCCAGCGCCCGCGACACCGCGACCATGGTCGCCGTCGCGCCCACGCTGGAGGCCGGGCCCCAGCTGTCGCCGTCGGATCGTGTCGAGTCGATCTGGGTCATCGCGTGCCGCTGACGTAGAACAGGTCGGCCCGGGGCATGTCGTCGTCCTCGACAGGCGGAAGCCCGTTGGCCGTCAACATGTCTCGGGCATTGGTCTTGGTAAGCTCCCAACCGCGGTCGGCCAGGTACGGCGCGGCCTCGTTGCGGTCGCCGATATACACAAGTCCGGTCATGTCGATGTCGAAACCGTGCGCGCGCCACCGCTCGGAGACCGCCTGCATGCGCTGCACCATCTTCTCCCGGTCGGCAGGGTCGATGTTGCTGACGCTTTCGGTGGCGAATCGGCTGCCCGGCGCACTGAGTTCCGTGACGGTGTCCAGCAGGCGGTCCTGCGCGTCCGGCGGCAGGTATCCCAACAGCCCCTCGGCGCTCCACGCGGTCGGTTGGGTCGCGTCGAATCCTGCGGCGCGCAGGGCGGCGGGCCAGTCCTCGCGCAGATCGATGGCCACCGCTCGCCGATCGGCGGTGGCGGACGCGCCCAGCTTGGCCAGCGTGCGGGTCTTGAATTCGATGACCTGCGGCTGGTCGATCTCGTAGACCACCGTCCCGTCGGGCCACGGCAATCGGTAGGCGCGAGAGTCCAATCCGGAAGCCAGGATGACCGCCTGCCTGATGCCGGCGTTGGCGGCGCCGGTGAAGAAGTCGTCGAAGAACTTGGTGCGGACCGCCATGTTGTCGGTCATGCGGGCCATCGCCCCGGTAGCGCGACCCGGGTGGTCCTTGTCGTCCAGGTCGGCCGGGTTCACTTCGCCGACGGCCAACCGGGTGAGCAGGTCTACGCCCACCGCCCTGACCAGCGGCTCGGCGAATGGATCATTGATCAGCGGATTCTCAGCACGGGTTGCCATCGCGCGGGCCGCGGCGACCATCGTCGCGGTCGCTCCGACGCTGGATGCCAGATCCCAGGTGTCTCCCTCGTACCTGGTGGAACCGGTGGACGTCATCTGTTGCCCTTCGGAGGTAGTGCCAGTTGATACTTAGCCAATATAACGAACCTCAAACCACTGTACGCCGTGACCGATTCCCGCGCCGGTGGACCCCGGTTACGCTGCAGCAGCGCCGAGGCACAACGGCGGCGATCGAGAAGTGTCCTCGCCCGCTCGGCGGTCACAAGGTGGTGTTGTGGCTCGTATACTCGGGGGCAGATCTTGCGGCGGGCGCTGTTCAGAGGCTGGAGCCTGGGGATGCATGCGGTTTGGAAGCCGTTATCCCGGTGGGTGTTACGACATTCTCCGGCGAACCCCCTTGCGGCGTTGGATGAGTCATGCCGGGACTGAGTGCTCGAATGCCCGAACTGTCTGCGCTGGAAATCTTTTCGGCGATCGCCAGGACGGGAAGTTTCGGTGCTGCTGCCCGAGAGTTTGGGCTGACACAGCAGGCCGTGTCGGCGCGGATGGCCTCACTCGAGGCTCAGACCGGTGTGGTCTTGTTTGTCAGGACGCCGCGCGGTTCGCAACTTACGCCCGCCGGCACCGTTCTGGCCGAGTGGGCCGATCGATTGCTCGACGAAGCCCACCAGGTGGACACGGGATTAGCGTCGATGCGCTCGGAAAAGCGAACGCGCCTCAAGGTGGTCGCGAGCCTGACCATCGCGGAACAGCTCATGCCGCGCTGGCTGGTGTCGATGCGTGCTGCGGCAAATCGACGTGGCGCGACCGTTCCGGAAGTCATCATGACCGCTACCAACAGCGACCAGGTGATCGCCGCTGTCCGCGATGGCGCCGCGGATCTCGGGTTCATCGAAACGCCGCACGTGCCGGGCGGGCTGCGCAGTCGCGTGATCGGTCACGACGAGCTCGTGGTTATCGTGCCTCCCGACCACAAGTGGGCTCGTCGCCGACGTTCGTTAGGCGCGTGGGAGCTGAGCCAAACGCCGCTCGTCACCCGTGAATCGGGGTCGGGTACTCGTGATTCGTTGACGGCGGCGCTCCGTCACACGGTGGGTGAGTCGATGCAACAAGCGCATCCCATCCTCGAATTGTCTTCTGCCGCTGCGGTGCGCGCGGCGGTGGTGGCTGGTGCGGGGCCCGCGGTGATGAGCCGGCTGGCGGTGGCTGACGATGCGGTGGCCGGACGTCTGTGTATCGTGCCGGTTCCCGAATTGAACCTCAGACGGGAGCTGAGGGCCATCTGGATAGGCGGCCGCAATCCGCCCGCGGGAACAGCCCGAGACCTCATCAGTCACATCACAAGTCGCGGCGCTGATTAGCTTTGGGTTGTGGCTAGGGCCCGTAGCTCATCCACAGCGGCAGAACGGTGTTGAGGTACGTCATGAATTTGTGCAGCCCCACCCGGTGTTCCGTGAAGCCCAACGGGTCGGTGCGGCATTCTGGGAATGCGATGCCGAACCCGAAGAGGCCCGGCGCAATAATCCCGTTGGCCGGGTTGTAGTCGAGTCTCTCCCACTGCGGAGTGCGGGGAAGTCGCCGGCGCTCGAAGCCCACGGTGTAGACGACGTGATCACACTCGGCAAGGTGCTGTCGGAATTCGGGGCTGTGCATCGACACACGCTCGAGGCGCTCCGGGTACACGCCGTCGATGTTCTCCCGCGCCCACAGCGCCGCCCGACCCTTGAGACCGACATCGTCGAACAGCGTCCAATCCCCCATATCGACGGCGTATCTGAGCGGGCTGCGGTAGAAGTTGACCACTTTTTCAACGGGTCGGTTCAACAGATTTGGCAGGGCGATCATGGTTGAGTGAGACGACCCGAAGACGGCGACGGTGGCACCGTCCAACGGCTGGACGGCCAGCTTTTCCGGGTCAAGGGCGACATCTATCGGAATCTCCGCCAGATCCGGAAAGGCCAACTTCTTGGCAGTTGCGCCGACCGCGACGATCACTTTCTCGGAGGTGATGACACCGTGCTCGGTCTGCACTGACCACTGCCTATTGCGCAGGTAGAGCTCAGTAGCCACGGAGGGAAAGGCCGTCACTCGCTGCCGTAGCTGCTCTGTGACCCACACCAGAGGATCGGCGACCAAGTCCAGTAGACACGTTTCGCGGGGGTCGACCTCGGTGAGCTTGAATGGCGGTGCCTCGCGGAAACGAAAGGACGGTGACGCGTTCAGGTAGTCGAGGAACAGCGAGACGGCAGTGTTGCTAGAGACGGCTCGCCACTTGTCGCCCAGATCACCTGCCGCGAAGTGCGGGTCGACCCAGGCGATCTTCTCCGGCGCTATGCCGTGGTCGATGAGCCTGCCCACCGCGGCAATTCCCGCGGGTCCGGCGCCGATCACAGTCCACTCGTGTTGCTTCATGGTCCATTTCCTTGTTCGCCTGTCACCAAAGGGTCACGTCTAAATCATTCGCCGCGTGCGTAATCGTGAGTAGGGGCTCCGACGTTGTGTACTCACAAACTCGCCTTGTGAGGCTGTCCACCCTTCCCAACGCGGCTGGTTCGCGGCAACCTTGACGCATGGCCTACTCGGCAACCGGCAAACGAGTGCTCATCACCGGCGCTTCCTCGGGGCTGGGAGCGGCCTTGGCCCGTCAGCTCGCCGCACAGAAAGCGGTGGTGGGGCTGATCGCCCGGCGCCGTGATCGGTTGGGCAAGGTGCTGGCCGACTGCCGACGGACCTCGTCCGACTCGGCGATGTGGGTGGCCGACCTCGCCGACACCGCGGCCGTCGGCGAGTTGGCGCTGCGGGCCTGGGACGTGCTGGGCGGCATCGACGTTCTGGTGAACAACGCGGCGATCCCGAAGCGCCGGCCGGTCGCCGAGTTGGCGCCGGACGAGGTGGAGGCCGTGATGCGGGTCAACTTCTTCGCCCCGATGCGGCTGACGCTCGCCGTGTTGCCGCGGATGCTGGAGCGGGGCTCGGGCATGATCGTCAACGTGTCGAGCGTCGGCGGGCGCCTCGGGATCATCCACGAAACCGCCTACTGTGCCAGCAAATTCGCGTTGTGCGGGTGGAGTGAGGCGATGGCCGTCGACCTGCACGGCACCGGCGTGGAGGTCAAGCTGATCGAGCCCGGCCCGGTCGACACCGAGATCTGGGACCAGCCCGGCAGCGAGGAACCTTTCTACCAGGGGCCCAAAGTGCCGGCCGACGAAGTGGCCGACGGCATCATCGCGGCACTGGGCACCGACTCCTTTGAGCATTACGTTCCCGATATGAAAGCCGTTGTGGACGCCAAGAATGCCGACCTCGATGCGTTCATCGCCGGTGTGGCCGGGATGGCGCCGCGATGAAGGCGCTGGTTTACGGCGTACCACCGGAGCCGTTTGAGATTCCGGAGAACGCCAACCTGCTGACCCAGAATCTGGCGCGCACCCCGACGGCGCTGCGAGACGTGCCGGATCCGCAACTGCTGCACCAGGATTGGGTGATCACCCGGCCGCGACTGACCGGCATCTGCGGATCGGACTCCAAGCAGATCCTGATGGACTTCGGCGAGGACGACGTCGACAACGCGATGGCCGCGTTCTGCTCTTTTCCCCAGGTCATGGGTCACGAGGTGGTCGCCGACGTAGTCGCGGTGGGACCGAAGGCACGGGGGTTGGAGGTCGGGCAGCGGGTGGTGCTCAACCCGTGGCTGTCGTGCGGACCGCGCGGCATCCAACCACCTTGTCCCGCCTGCGAAACCGGGGACTACAGCCTGTGTTGGAGTTTCACCGACGGCGACATCAAGCCCGGCATCCACACCGGGGTGTCGGCGGACGTGACCGGCGGCTACGCCGAGTTGATGCCGGCCCACGACAGCATGCTGTACGCCGTGCCTGACTCGGTGCCCGACGAGCTGGCCGTGTTCGCCGACCCATTTTCGGTGTCGCTGCATGCGATTACCCGCCACCCGCCGCCCCGCTCGGGGCGCGTTCTGGTGTACGGGGCCGGCTCGCTGGGGCTGTGCGCGGTGGCGATCCTGCGGGCGCTGTATCCCGACGTGGCGGTGGCGGTGGTGGCACGGTTCGACGCCCAGGCCGAGCTGGCCCGACAGTTCGGTGCCGTCAAAGTCCTCGCGCACGAACCCCGTTTGGCCATCGTCGAGGAGCTGGCCGCCTGGGGCGGCGGTCGGCTGCGGCAGCCTTTGCAGGGCTTGCCGATGGCATACCCTGGCGCGGTCGACGTGGTCTATGACACGGTTGGTAAGCCGGAGACATTCGAAGTTGGTGTGCGGGTGCTGGTTTCGCGGGGAACGCTGGTGAAGGCCGGTGTGCACGCCCCTGGACGGTGGGAGTGGAGCCCGCTGTACTTCAAGGAGATCAACTGGGTCGGCTCGAATGCGTTCGGGTTCGAGGAGGTCGAAGGGCAGCGCAAGCACGCCATCGCGCATTACCTGGACCTGGTCTCTGCAGGACGAATCGACTTGCAGCCCATGCTGACTCACACTTTTCAGCTTCAGCAGTGGCGCGACGCGCTACTCGCGATTGCCAACCAGGCGGAGAGCGGCGCCATCAAGGTGGCGTTCGATCAACGCTGAGCAACCGCGTCGATCGTGCCTACGCCGCTCGAGATCGCTGACGAGCAGCATGGCTCGGCTCGGGTAGGTGCGCAGAAGTCGACATGGCCGCGGCCGTTGCGACTTGATCGGGTTCTTGGGCGATGCCGCGGGCGATGACGTCGTCCAGGGCCAGCACATACCCGAGGAGTTCACCCTAAACGCCGCTACGCCTCGCTGCGTCACGAATCAGCAACCTCGCGGGCACACCGCTGCTCCCGCGCGCTGCTTCCCGCACGCGCAAAACAACTAGGCCGGACGGATGGCGCGATAGTAGGTCAGCCGTCCGACGAAGCGGTGCCGCTGCGTGGCGACCTCGGTGCAGTCGAACCCCGCCGCACGTAGCAGCTGGGGAATCGCGTCGCCGAGGTTGCCGGCCGCGTGCGGGCTGTGCCTGACGAGCCGCGCGGCCAGGCCGTCGTGCGCGGTCATGTCACCGCCCATGTCGACCAAATGCAATCTGCCGCCGGGGCGCAGGACGCGGAAAATCTCGGCCGCCGCAGCGGTTTTGGCGTCGCTGTCCAGGTGGTGCAGCATCATCGACGACAACACCCGGTCGAATTCGCCGTCGGCGTAGGGGAGCCGTTGCGCGTAGCCGCGTTCGAAGCTGATACCGCTCAGTCGGGCTGCCTTGCGCTGTGCGCGCTTGAGTGCCAGCGGGTCGGGGTCGGATCCGGTCACCTCTACACCGGGATGGGTTCGCTTGGCCCGGATGCTGAGATTCCCCGTCCCGCAGCCGATTTCCAGGACACGTTGGCCGTCGGCGAGTTCGGCCTGCGCGATCAGCTTCTGATAGACGTTCTTGAAACCCATCACGCGGGCCAACAGGTCGTAGCTGGGCAGCAGCGCGTCGTAGTTGGCGGCGGGCAGGTAGTCATGTGGATGATGTTTGAGCATAGAATCCATACTGCACCGTAATAGCAC
>NZ_DATJYB010000084.1:0-2855 GCF_035499775.1 Mycobacterium sp.
CGTGCCGCATCGCCAGGCCGTCTTGGATGATCGACCTCCAGGTCATCTGCGACATCTGCTTGAACTTGCCGGCGTTACGCACGGCGGCAGTGAAACCCCTTGCCCGAGAGCCGCTTTCCAGTTTCTCGACCAGTCCGGTGCGCAACACCCGGTGCGGCATGCCATCGACGCGGGTGGTGACCACGGTGCCGTCCAGCGCCGCCTCCAGGTAGCGTCGCTTGACCGCGTCGGGCACGGTGGAATCCGACGTGAGCAGGAACCGGGTCCCCATGGCAACTCCAGCCGCCCCGTACGAAAGCGCCGCCGCCAGTCCGCGCCCGTCGAAAAAGCCACCGGCCGCCACCACCGGGATGTCGGTCCCCTTGACGGCGTCCAGCACGGACGGCAGCAGTAACGTCGTCGCGACGGGTCCGGTATGCCCGCCGCCTTCGCCGCCCTGCACGATCATCGCGTCGGCGCCCCAACCCGCGACCTTGCGCGCGTGTTTGGCCGCACCGATCGACGGAATCACCACCGCCCCGGCTTCTTTCAGCCGAGCGATCAACTCCTGCTTGGGCGCCAGCGCGAACGACGCCACCTTCACGCCCTCGCGGATCATCAACTCGACGCGATCGCCGGCGTCGGCGGCGTCCGCGCGGATGTTCACGCCGAACGGCTTGTCGGTGGCGGCCTTGACTTTGCCGATAGCCGTCGCGAGCTCGTCCAGCGTCATGGTGGCCGACGCGAGGATGCCGAGTCCGCCTGCGTTGGCCGTGGCCGACACCAGTCGCGCACCGGCCACCCAGCCCATCCCGGTCTGCACCACCGGATGCTCGATGCCGACCAGCTCGGTGAGCGGCGTGCGGAGCCTCATTACCGGATCTCTCTGTCGCGCAGCGCTTTCGGATCAATGGCCTCGCGGATAAGCCGCAGCTCGTCGTCGGTCGGCAGCCTGGATTCCGCGGCGCCGTCCAGACCATGCACCTCGAACGAGGTTGCCTCGCGGACCTCGTCGGGCGCGACGCCGGGATGCAGGCTCACCGCGCGCATCGTCCCGTCGGGGCCGCCGAAGTCGAACACACCGAGGTTGGACACCACCCGGAAGACATTGACGAACCGGAACGCCGGATTGTCCTTGTCCACTTTGTCGTAGCCGATTCCGGAAACGATGTCGACGGCGTCGGTGAACACCCGCTTGGAGTGGTTGCCCACCCAGTAGCTGGTCGCGTGGTTGATGGTGTTGCCTGGCGAGCCTCGGAGGCCGAACATCTGCCGGGTCGGGTGCTGCAGCGGCCCGAACGCCGAGATGTTCTGATTGCCATAGCGGTCAACCTGATTCGCGCCCATCACCACGTGCCGCCGCCCCCAGGCGAGCGTCTCGAACACGCGGCCGAACGGCATCCAGCCCTCGATTGCTCCGGTCTTGCCGAGCGCCGGGGTGTCGGCCAGCAACTGCGCCTCGCCGTCGGTCAGCAGGATGTCGGGGGAGAAGGTCAACCGCGCCAACCGGGCTCCGACGGAGGCCATGTTCGTCATCGGGCTGATCATGATTTCGCCGGCATCCCTGAACAATTCGGCGCAGGCTATGGCGCACACTTCGGCTCGGGTCGCACTCATTTGGCAGCCTCCTCAGCGAATGCGCGCACCGCCGCCTGGTAATCGTCTTCGCTGCCGGACAGATAGGTCGCCACGAACTGCTGCCAACCCTCTTCTGTCGAGGCGGCCTCGGCGTAATGGCGCTGGAATTTCTCGTCGCGGCCGTAATCTGGTGCCGCGGTGGTGAAGTGGGCGCCGTTGGGGGCTTCCACGACGCCGTCGACCATCATCCGGTTGATCAGCAGTGCCTGCGGCGGCACCGCTTTGACCAGTTCCTCGGTGGGCACGATGCGCTCCACCGACAGGAAGCGCTTTTCGGCGGCCATCAGGAAGAGGTCGTCGAAGTAGGGGTCGATGCCGGTGTAGGCCGCATTGCCCCGCGCGTCGCCGAGATTAAGGTGGGCGAAGGCGACGTCCAGGCGCAGCGCCGGCATGGCGATCAGCGTCTCGTATCCGCCGCCGGGCGCCGGGTATGGGCTGGTGACGTTCTTCAGCTCGCCCTCCCAGAAGTCGAGTACCGAACTGCCCAGCCCGGCGCGGATCGGCAGGAACGGGAGCCGCTGTGCCGCCGCCTGCAGCCCGCAACGCAGCATGCCCTCATCCATTTCCCGGGCTTCGATCGCACCGGTGGTGCGGGCCTTGGCGAACCACGGGTCGTAGAAGGGCGGCGAGTCCAGCGACACGAAGCCGTAGTAGACGCGCTTGACCTTGCCGGCCGAGCAGAGCAGCCCCAGGTCGGGCCCGCCGTAGGTGATTACGGTCAGGTCGGTCACGTCGGTGCGCAGCAGGGCCCGCACGAAGGCCATCGGTTTGCGCCGCGAGCCCCAGCCGGCGATGCCGATGGTCATGCCGCTTTCTATGTGCGCGACGGCCTCGTCGAGCGTCGTGCGCTTGTCGGTCATTCCTTCTTGCCCTTCGCCGTGCCGGCGAACGCGTCGCGGTGCTCGTCGGACACTCCGGCGAGGTTGAGCTCGAAGGTAAAGCCTTGCTCCATGCGGTAACTCGAGTTGACCCGCTGCACGTCGATCAGGTTGAGCGCCTCCTTGGCGGCCCGGATGACCCGGGTGTCCTTGGCGGCGATATCGCGGGCCACCTTCAGTGCCGCTTCGTCGAGTTCGGTGCGGGGCACCACCTCGTGCACCGAGCCGAAGTGATGCAAGGTGGCGGCGTCCACGGTGGCCGCGGTGAAGAACAGCCGCCGCATCATGTGTTGCGGCACCAGCCGGGACAGGTGCGTCGCGGCGCCGAGCGCGCCCCTCTCCACCTCCGGCAGCCCGAAG
>NZ_DATJYB010000085.1:0-5556 GCF_035499775.1 Mycobacterium sp.
CGACGCGTTCGGCCAGTTCGGACAGGTGGGCTTTCGCTTCAGAGAAGGGCACAACTTCGGCCATAGGTCAATATTCTGACTTGTCGCCGCGTGTCACGCAAGCGGGCGGGTTCCCGCCGGGCCCCGATAGCGGATCGCCATATGAGACGGTTTCAGACGCAGCGTCGGGACCGTGACCACAACCCGCAGGTTCCGGCCGGCACCCGGGCCAGTGATGGTCAGCTGCTCGGCCAGCCGACGAAGGTAGAGCAGGCCAGCGGGAAGCGAACCCGCCGCTGGCTTGACCGTCTGCTGTAGCACCTACACCACCTCGTCACGGACCGTGCCGGTCCAGACTTGTTCTACCGGCACGGTACGGGCTGCCGGCGACGTTTCCGGTGAACTCGGCGGCATGGTGGCGTCCTGTTTCCGGTGCAAATGAGCGGCCGCGGGTTCCGCTTGTTGTTGCTGATTTTAGGCGACCGCTCCGACAGAATCGGGGTTCTGCGGTGCCCGGGGCGTATTGTTTTCGCAGCTGGGGTGGCGGTTCGAGGAGCTGGCGGCGAAGATCTTGAAGGAGCCGCAGTCCGACCGGGGTCATGGTGATCCTCGCCAGCCTCGGCGGCTCGGTCGAGGACAGCCCAGACAGCGAGAGGCAGGAGTGATCCCCAGCCGCCAACTGTCCCGTAAACGTTCGATTTCGGCAGAGACCGCCAGCCGCGCCAGGTAGGACTCCAACGCCCGCCCGATCGAGCGTGGTCGGGCCGGTCGAGCACGCCAGCCCCGGCGTCAGAAGATGCGGCCGCGGGCGAGCTCCTCGCGTGTTGGAAAGCGACCACCGGCAAGTGGAGCAGCGCTACTCTAGGAACCAACCTTCAAACGAGCAAACACTGTCCTCAACCGGGCAACACGAACAACTTAAGAGAGGGATCGATTATGAAGTTCCTGGTGTCCTGGTCATTGCCGCACGGTGACGGCTACCGCGCAGCGGTCGCCCGATTTCTCAAGAACGGCGGTTCCCCTCCTGCTGGCATTCAATTGATTGGCCGCTGGCATGGCGCCAATGGCAAGGGCTGCGCGATCGCGGAAAGCGACGATGCGAAGGCCATCTTCCAATGGTTCGCGGAGTGGACCGAATTCATGGAGATCGAGGCCACCCCCCTTGTTGAAGACGGGGACGCAGGGGCAGTGCTCCAGTCGTTGTACGGCTAGCGAAACTCCCGAGAACTTCGGCCCGGCAGGCCGATGTCTTCAGCATTCGCGACTGCAGGTCCACCGTGAATTAGCGTTGCGCACGATTACATAGCCGCGGCGATGTCCCGAAAACTGGGTCCTGTGCGTCAGCGCCACCGGGTCCTGACCGCGTAGCCGCGGGTTAGTGGCGCCGGGCGCAAGGATCAGCCACCCTCCTGGTCCGGGCGGGCGAGTAACCGGTCGGTGAGCTCGATAGTGGCCAGGTACCACCAGAACACCTAGTCCAGGAAAACCGGGTCGAAGTCGCCTCTCTGGTCCGCGCGGTTGTGGCGGAGGCCGAACTCGTTGGCGATGTGGAACAGTGCCCCCTCGTCCTCACGGAGCAGCTCGGCCTTGAGCAGCTCGCGGCGGTCCTCGAGCACGCCGGCGAGGGTGACGATCGCCGAGCGATTGGCGTGCTCGTCGGCACCGCGCCTGGACATGGGTCCCGGTAGTCGAACGCGCTCGCTACTGCAGCTCCCAGACCGCGGTCACCGAGAAGCTCACCGTCTGCTGACCGGGTTCGACCGGCACCGGGGCGGCCATGCTGCGTGGCGGGGCCGGCGGCGCCCCGTTGATCGGTGCGGCGCTGGTTCCCTCCGCGATGGAAAGCACTTTGCCCAGCCGCAGGCCCGACAGCTGCGCATACTGCTCGGCACGGTTCTTGGCGTCTTGGAAGGCGCGCGCCCGCGCATCCTTGACCAGCTGCGAGTCGTCGCCGATCGAGTAGCTGACCGAGCTGATCCGGGTCGCGTCGCGGCCGGTGTCGACGATCAGGGCCAGCAATTTCGATGCGGCGTCGGTCGGGTGAATCTTCACCTCGATCCCATTGCTGGCGCGGTAGCCGGTGATGGTCGCCGTGCCGGCCGGCCCGGGATTGTTGTACTGCGGCTGCAGGCTGACCTGGGTGGTGCGGATGTCCTTGCGGTCAACTCCGGCGCCCACCAGCGCGTTGATCACCGCCTGCTGCCGGTCGCTGGTCTGGTTCATCGCGCTGGTGACGTCGGTTGCGGTGAACTCGATCTCGACATCGGCGGTCAAGGTGTCCGGGACGCCCTGGACTTTCCCCGACCCGAGGACGGTCACCTGACGCGGATTCGCCCCCGGCGGTGTCGCACTGTGGGAGTCGCACGCCGACAGCGTGATTGCGGCCAGGCCGGCGGCGGTCAAAGCGATCGACCGGCGGACAAGACTCCGGATGCTCGTTGAGATCGGCATGTCTGGACCCTAGCGTCGTGCCTGTGGAGCAGGACGATCCGGAGGCGCCGGCGGAGCGCAGTTTCGTGGCGACCGCCGTGCCGAATGCCAAGCAGAGGTACTCCACCTACGCGGTGTTGCTGGTGGTCTCCTCGGTGTATCCGATCAGCCAGGAGTTCAGCCGAGGCTTCGACTTCATGACCGCGTACGGGGCGATCGTCTTCCCCGTGATGCTGCTGGGTCTTGCCGCCATGTGGGGCGTGGCTCTGCACCGTCTGTGGACGAAGAAGGTCGTCCTTTGCGTCACGGCCGATGGCCTGACCGTCGACCAGCGGTCGGATGAGGTCTACTCGCTGCGGGCCGCAGAGCTGGGCCAATGGCGAAAAACCCGAGGCCGCGGCGGCAACTCCGTGGGCAGGGCGCTGTATCTGCCGTCGGGCCCGCACCGTTTTGTTCTCGGCGCGCAGGAGTACGGCAGGGCCAGCGATGTACCAAAAGTAGGGCCGCAGGTCGAAGTTACACGCCTCGACGCCTACACCAGCGTCTCAGCCTTCGACGAGCTGCTCGCGCTCGTCGGCTCCGCCCGAGGCGAGTAGCTGCTCACGCGGCTTTGGACTGCGGACGTGCCCGACGCCGCGGGCTCGTGTTAGGCAGTCGGGGGGCGGGGGCGTCGCCGAGTTCGAGGGTGCGGCGTGCCTCGAATTGCGCGATCAGGCTGGCGTAGATGGGTTCGAGTTCGCCGGGTTTGTCGCCGGGCAGGATGTGGCCGCCCCACACACCGTGGGTGGCGCGGCTGACGACGGCGTTGTAGCCGCAGCGGCCGAGGAAGGGGCACTCCTGGCACATGCGGGCGGCTTGGTCGGCGCTGGTCATGGTGTCGGTGTCCTTTCGGTGGAACGAAGTTCCCGAAGTTCTCGAAGCTCTCGAAGCTGTTGTCATCGCATCGCGCCCCAGTGTCGGTATTAACCGGTCTGGCCGGGAAAACCAGAATCTGACGGGCTCGTCTGACCAAGAAAATCCGCGCCGATGGACGCTGCATTAGGGGAGCGGGCGTCGTTAGCATCACCGCGTGTTGCGTCCTGCAAGTTCGACTGAACTAGCGGGTGGAAGTCCCGTCCCGGTAAGCACCGGAGCGCCGGGTAGCAGGCCCCGGTCCGTCGTTGAGAGGCGGCGGGCTAAGCGGGGTGTCAAAAGCCTCTTTGGAGGGAGCAAGTGCGCGGGCCGTAGTGCCAGTCGGTACGAGTCCTGCAGCTTCGTCAGATTCACAACGGAGGAGCCGAGCCGCTCATGTCACGGCGAAGGCCCATGTCTGTCGAGCCCTGGTCCGGGGTCAGCTCGGCGGGTCCTTCCGGGGTATGGGGAGCGGCACGTGCACACAGTTCAGTCGGGAACAGGAGAGGCCCGTCTGCCTGGCCTGCGTCGGGCAAAGACCAAGGGTATAAGCCGATGGTGAAAGTCCTTGGAGGGCAGCGGGAGTCCGAGGGGGTCGTAGTACCGCTGATCGGTGTGAGAGACACGCCGGGAGGGAAGGGCCCCTGCTTTGATCACGCGCGCGAAGCGGGTAAGCGTGAGGGCATGGCCGAGGCGACTCGGTCCAACTACCCCGACGGGCTATCGCCCGTCGTAGCCGACGAGGAGCCGTTGGTGGCCTCGCCGGTGAAAGTGCAACAACTGCAACGGGCGCTATGGGCTGCGGCCAAGCAGTCTGAAGGTCGGCGTTTCCACGCCCTTTATGACCGTATTTGCAGGGGTGACGTCCTGCAGGAGGCGTGGGAGCGGGTGCGCAAGAACAAGGGTGCGGCCGGGGTGGATCGTGTCACCCTGGTCGCGGTGGAGGACTACGGTGTGGACCGCATGTTGCGTGAGTTGCGCTGTGACCTTCGCTCGGGTCGGTATCGCCCGGCGCCGGCGCGTCGGGTGGATATCCCGAAACCACAGGGTGGTACGCGGCCGTTGGGGATTCCCACGGTGCGAGACCGGGTGGCCCAACAAGCGGCCAAGATCGTGCTGGAACCGATTTTCGAGGCGGACTTTGTGTCGTGCTCGTACGGGTTTCGGCCGAAGCGGTCGGCGACGATGGCCAAGGAACGCTTGCGGACCGGGTTCATCGCGGGTCACCAGTTTGTGGTCGAGTTCGATATCGCCAATTTCTTCGGCGAAATTGACCACGACCGGTTACTCACCGAGGTGGGTAGGCGGGTTTCGGATCGGCGGATGCTCAAACTGCTGCGGTTGTGGCTGCAAGCAGGAGTGATGGTCGAAGGGGTGACCCAGCGGACGGTCGCGGGCACACCTCAGGGTGGGGTCATTTCCCCGCTGTTGGCCAATATCTACCTGCATGTGCTCGACACCGAACTGTCCCGCCGCGAGGTGGGGGAGTTGGTGCGCTACGCCGACGACGGTGTGGTGTTGTGCCGCAGTGTGGCACAAGCCGAGCACGCCCTGGCGGCGGTGGGCGAAATCCTGACCGGGTTGGGGTTGCGGCTGCATCCGGATAAGACGAAGGTGGTCGACTTGCGGGAGGGTCGTGAGGGCCTGGATTTCCTGGGCTGTCACTTCCGGGCCCGTATGTCGGGACGGTTGTGGGAGCAGAAGCGGATTATTCGCTATTACCTGCATCGCTGGCCGTCCCAGCGCGCCATGGCCCGGGTTCGGGCCAAGGTGCGTGATCGCACTGGGCGCAACCGAGTCGGGCTGGACATTCGCGACGTGATCGCGGACTTGAACCCGATTCTGCGCGGTTGGGGCAACTACTTTCGCACCGGGAACGCCGCCAACAAGTTCACTCAGATCGACCGGTACGTGGTATGGCGCTTGCTTCGCCTGATGGTGAAGAAACGGGGCCGCAATCTGCGTGCTGGACAAGCCGATCAGTGGACTGAAGAGTGGTTTAACGGGCACGGCCTGCACCGTTTGCGCGGCACCATCCGCTACCCGAAGGCAGCGTAACCATGTCTAGAAGATCATCGGTAAGCCGTGTGCGGGAAAACCGCACGCACGGATTGAAAGGGGGATGGGGAAACGGGTCTGTGCTGCAGACACCGCGCCCCTGACTACCAATGACAGCGGATGCACCCGAGTTGCTTGCCGGCCATCAGCCCATCCCGCTGCCGCCTCCGGCATCGCCGGTCAACTATCGCCGTGTCC
>NZ_DATJYB010000086.1:0-35010 GCF_035499775.1 Mycobacterium sp.
TGTCGGCTCGTCGCATCCTGGGGCTGGAGCAGGTCCCAAGGGTTGGGCTGTTCGCCCATTAAAGCGGCACGCGAGCTGGGTTTAGAACGTCGTGAGACAGTTCGGTCTCTATCCGCCGCGCGCGTCAGAAGCTTGAGGAAACCTGTCCCTAGTACGAGAGGACCGGGACGGACGAACCTCTAGTGCACCAGTTGTCCCACCAGGGGCACTGCTGGATAGCTACGTTCGGACAGGATAACCGCTGAAAGCATCTAAGCGGGAAACCTTCTCCAAGATTAGGCTTCTCACCCTTTTAGAGGGATAAGGCCCCCCGCAGACCACGGGATCGATAGGCCAGACCTGGAAGCTCAGCAATGGGTGCAGGGAACTGGCACTAACCGGCCGAAAACTTACCAACACAAACGCAACCACTATTCGGTGTTCACGACAATTGTCGCGACACCACACCCCCCATCAATACACTTGAATGGAAAAATAAATAGAGTTACGGCGGCCACAGCGACAGGGAAACGCCCGGTCCCATCCCGAACCCGGAAGCTAAGCCTGTCAGCGCCGATGATACTGCCCAATTCGGGTGGAAAAGTAGGACACCGCCGAACATATACAAAAACACCCCCTGCAAAGGGGGTGTTTTTGCATTTCCCGGACGGTCTAGTCGAATAGCGTCAAGTTCGCCGGCGACCGGCTTTTCTCCAACCCGAGCAGGGTCTTCTTCCGGTCGAGTCCGCCGCCGTAGCCGGTAAGGCTGCCGCTGGCGCCGATCACCCGATGGCACGGGACGATGATGGCAATGGGGTTGCGGCCGTTGGCCAATCCCACCGCGCGTGCGGCACCGGGTGCGCCGACTTGTTCGGCGATTTCTCCGTAGGAGCGCGTCTCGCCGTACGGGATGGTCAGCAGCGCCTGCCAAACACGCCGCTGAAACTCCGTGCCGCGCATGTCGAGTTCGACGTCGAAGTCGCTGAGCTCGCCGGCGAAATAGGCCCCGAGTTGCTCCACCGCGTCGGCAAACGCCGTGCCATCGAGCGTCCAGTGGGCGCGGCTGGGTTCATACGTCTGGTCGACCATGCGCAGGTTGGTCAATACGGTGCCCCGCCCGGCAAGGGTCAAGAGTCCGATCGGGCTGTCGATAGTGCGGTAGTGGATCATGCAACCTCCTGTGGTTGTGGTGGCCATCGGTTTACCGGATGTTCGAGTGTGGTCCAGAGGTGCTGAACGGCGTAGGAGCGCCAGGGGCGCCAGCGGGCGCTGTGCTCGATAAGCGATGCTTGCCGGGCGGGCAGACCCAACCGCTCGGCGGCCAGCCGGAGGCCGAGATCGCTGGCGGGGAAGGCATCTGGGTCGCCAAGGCCGCGCATCGCGATCACCTCTGCCGTCCAAGGCCCGACACCTGGCACGCTCAGCAACTGGTTGCGTGCGCTTTCCCAGTCGCACCCGGCGTCCAGGGCGACGCTTCCGTCGGCGAGGCCGGCGAGGAGCGCGCTCAGTGTCCGTTGTCGAGCCTTGGGGACGGCCAGATGCACCGGATCGATCTCAGCGAGCTGCTCGACCGACGGGAAGGTGTGGGTCAACGATCCCGCGGGATCGTGCACCGGCTGCCCGTAGGCGGCCACCAGTCTGCCCACGTGGGTTCGTGCGGCCTTGGTCGATACCTGCTGTCCCAGCACCGCGCGCACGGCGAGTTCCGCCTCGTCGACGGTACGCGGAATGCGTTGTCCTGGCGCCTTTGTCACCACCGGGGCCAAGTCCGGGTCGGCAGTGAGCGCTTCGACCACCGCTTCGGGGTCGGCGTCGAGGTCCAGCAGCCGTCGGCACCGGGCGATCGCGGTAGTCAGGTCGCGGAAGTCGTCGAGCACCAGTTGGCAGCGGACGTGATCGACGGCCGGTGTCAGGGTGACCACCGCGCCGCCGGAGGGAAGTCGCAGGCTGCGCCGATAGGCGCCATCACGGACGTCCTCGCACCCGGGCACCGCGCCGGCCGCGAGATGACCGAAAACGCCCTCATAGGCGAACGGAGTACGCACCGGCAGCCGAAGCGACAGAGTTCCCGGCGAAGCGTTGTCGGATCCGAACCGGACGGCAGCGCGCTTGCGCAGCGCCGTCGGTGTGCTTTCGAACACCAGGCGCACCGTGTCGTTGAACTGGCGGATGCTGGAGAAGCCGGCGGCGAATGCGACATCGCCGAACGCCACGTCGGTGGTCTCGATCAACACCCGGGCGGTCTGTGCCCGTTGCGCACGGGCCACCGCGAGCGGGCCGGCGCCGACTTCGGCCTGTAAGAGTCGCTCCAGCTGACGCGTGGTGTAGCCGACGTGGCCGGCGAGGCCGCCGACGCCCTCGCGGTCAACCGTGCCGTCGGCGATGAGTCGCATCGCCCGGGCGACGACGTCGCCGCGCACATTCCATTCGGGAGAGCCCGGCGAAGCGTCAGGGCGGCACCGCTTGCACGCCCGAAAGCCCTCGCGTTGCGCGGCCGCGGCGGTCGGTAGGAAGCGTACGTTGCGGGCGAATGGTGGCCGTACCGGACAACTGGGCCGGCAATAGATCCGGGTGGTCAGCACCGCCGTGACGAACCAGCCGTCGAACCTGGCGTCCTTGGACTGGACGGCCCGGTAGCAGCGCTCGAAATCTTCATGCACGATTCCACAGTTACACCTGCCCACCGACAAGACCGGCGGAAAAACGACATCAATGTGGGACCGGCCGCCTCGTGCCACCGGCCCGCCAAATCCTTCGTCAGGAATATGCATCCGAGGCACGCGTGTTGCGCCCGGCATGAAAGCCTTCACTGAGCAAGAACGTCAGGAGTTCCTCGCGGCAAAGCATGTGGCGGTGCTCGCCGTTGCCGCTGCAGATGGTCGTCCGCCGGCCAGCGTTCCGATCTGGTACGACTACACACCCGGCGGAAACATCAGGATCAACACCGGCGCGTCGGCACGCAAGTCCAGGCTCATCCAGCAAGCAGGAGCGGTCACGCTGGTCGTCCAGCGTGAAGAGCCGCCCTACCAGTACGTGTCCGTCGAGGGCACTGTCGTCGACACCACAACGCCCACGCCGCTGGAGGTGCGGGAAGCGATCGCGATTCGCTACCTGGGCGAGGAGGGCGGGCGAGCGTTCGTCCGCACCCTGGAAAATCAGCAGAGCGTGTTGTTCACCGTCCGCCCCGACCGCTGGATCACCGCCGACTTCTCGGCTTGAGCGGACGCGATGAAATCCCGCGCCGGGCGGGACAGCGGTCGACTCGAGTTCCAGATCATCCCGACGTCGCGATAGGCGTCGGCGTCGGCGTCGGTGAGTCGCAGCACGCCGACTCCGGGTGCGGCCTCGCTGCCGTCGATGGGTACCAGGCTGATGCCCAGTCCCGCGGCCACCAGGCCGGTGGCGGTGTTCAGGTTGGCCGATTCCAGTACGATCCGCGGCTGGAATTGCGCTGCGGCACACAGCTCGTCGAGCAACCGCCGCATGCCGAACCCGGGGTGCATGGTCACGAAGCGTTCGTTGCTCAGATCCGGCATGGACACCGACCCAACGCTGGCAAGGCGATGGTCGCGGGGGACGGCAACGCCGAGCCGCTGGCGAAATAGGCTGCGCCAGGCCAAGGTTGGCTTTCGCGGCTGCGGCGAAACCACGCCGACGTCGACCAACCCGGATTCCGTCAGATCGCTGATCGACTCCGCTGCAGCCTCCTGCAGCGTGAACGTCACGCGCGGCGAGCTAGCGGTGAACTGTGCGATCAACCGCGGCACCACGATTGAGCCGAACGAACTCAGAAAGCCGAGCCGGATCTCACCGGCGGCGGGGTCGGTGAGGTCGTCGATGGCGCGTCGCGCCGAATCGAGCTCCTGCTGAGCCCGACGCGCGTGCTCGTGGAAGATTCGGCCGTACGCATTGAGGGACAGGCGCCTGCCGTGACGATCGAACAGCGCCACCCCCAGCCGCCGTTCCAGGCGCGCCAACATCCGGGTGAGGGTCGGCTGCGCAATACGAAGCTGTTCGGCCGCCGCTGTCACGTTTTCGAGCTCGGCGAGTGTGACGAACCACTCGTAGTCGCCATCGCGCACGTCGCTACCTCTACTTATGCTCAAATTGCATGGAAATTGTACTACTAATTCATTTCCGTTTGTTTGTCCTGAGCGGGAGCATGGGTGCCATGACACAGCTCGCCCCGACCGCGACCCCGCATCAGGCCGGCAGCAGCGGATACCGGCGAGTGACTGCGGCGCTCTACGGCGCGGGTCTGGCCAGTTTCGCTGCGATGTACTGCACGCAGGCACTGCTTCCGGCGCTGTCCGCGTTCTATCGCATCACCCCTGCGACAGCAGCACTCAGCGTGTCGCTGACCACGGGAATGCTTGCGCTAACAATCATTCCGGCGAGCGTTCTGTCCGAGCGCTACGGACGCACCACCGTGATGCTGACCTCGGGGGTGGTCTCCAGTGTGATCGGGCTGCTACTGCCGTTCAGTCCTTCGCTGACTGTTCTGCTCGTTGGGCGGGCGTTGCACGGCATCGCGCTGGCCGGGATACCCGCGGTCGCGATGGCGTTTCTGGCTGAGGAAGTGCACGCCTCTTCGCTCGGCTCGGCGATGGGACGGTACATCGCCGGGACCACGATTGGTGGACTGGCGGGCCGCCTCATCCCGTCGTTGGTCGTTGACGTCAGCAGCTGGCAGGTCGCACTGCTGGTCTGCTCGTTGACGACGCTGGTCGGCACGGTGGCTTTTGCCCTGCTGGTGCCTCGGTCCCGATTCTTCACACCGAAGGCGGTAGGGCTGCGGGTCACCATGCATAACGTCGCCGCGCATCTGCGGAACCCGGTGCTGCTCAAGCTTTTCGGCTTGGGCTTCGCACTGATGGGCGGGTTCGTCACGGTGTACAACTACCTCGGTTACCGGTTGAGTGCCGCGCCGTTCGAGTTGGCGTCGTCGACGGTGGGCCTGATATTTCTGCTGTACCTCGCGGGAACCGTGACGTCGAGCATCGCCGGACGGCTGGCAGACCGCCGGGGACGCGCAGTCGTGTTGGGAGCCGCGTTGCCGATCGCGGCGGGCGGCCTGCTGCTGACCGTGCCGCATTCCCTGGCCGCGATCATCGTCGGGACCGGAGTGTTCACAGCCGGGTTCTTCGCCGCGCACACCGTGGCCAGCGGTTGGGTCGGCGCGGTGGCACGCCGCGATCGTGCCGAGGCGTCGGCGCTGTACCTGTTCAGCTACTACCTGGGCGGATCGGTGGCCGGCGCCTGCGGCGGGCTCGCCTACAGCGTCGGCGGCTGGTCGACGACCGTGGCGTTCGTGGGAGCGCTGCTGCTGGCCGCGCTGCTGCTGGCGGCATCGCTGGTTCGTGGGACTGCGCGGGCCGGCCTCAAGGCGCTGCAACCGGTGTGGGGCTGATCACGCATTGGGCGTGAATGTATAGGTCTCGCCGTGGGTCAGGTAGACGAATCTTGTTTCGGTGGTCGAGGCCTGCGCGGCCTTCTTGAAGTCGTCGAGTCCCGACAGGAATACCGAAAAGTCGTTGTAGTGGATCGGGATTGCGGTGCGGGGTCTGGTGATCACGACGGCCCGCACCGCTTGCTCGCCGGTCATCGTGACGACCGTGACAAGGAACGTCGTCCCTCCCGTATGTATCAGGCCGAGGTCGATGTCGGGGTAGCGCCGCGGGATCTCCTCGAGGCTGTCGACGAGCATCGTGTCCCCGGTGATGTAGAGCCGGTACAGCTGTTCGCCGCTGCGGCTGAAGTCGAACAAGTGCCCGTTGACCGGCATGAGCAGCTCGTTGACGGCGTCGTAGGTGGAGTGCTTGCCCGGCATGGCGGTGACGGTCAGCGTCACATCGCCCTTGTCGACCCGCAGGGACTCCCAGGTGTCGAGGGGATAGCCCCGCCGGAAGCCGAGAGCGTCGAGCTTGTCCACCGCGTCGGCCGTCGAGACGATGGGCAGCGTTTTGTCGAGCTCTTGCGCGGCCACGTCGTCGAAATGGTCGCCGTGGTAGTGCGACAAGACGATCAGATCGATCGGGGGCAGATCAGCGATCTGGCACGCGGGCTCCACCTCTCGCCGCGCCCAGATGCCGTGACCCAGGTGGACATGCTCGCCTTTGTGCAGGAAGGCGGGATCGGTCAATATCGTCAATCCGCCGAAGCGGATCAATGTCGTGGCGTTGCCGATGAAGTAAACCTCACCTTGGCTGAAATCCGCTGTGCCACTGCCGGTTAGCTCTAGGGAAGTCATCGTGTGCGCTCCTTTGCGCCTTGATGGATCATGCCTGCAACATTGATTCCCTTTTTTGCGACGTTGCCAAAAACCCAGTCGCTGTGCAGGTCTGACGCGTTCACCAATGCGAGACCGGCGACGCCCCATTGTATGGAGCCCGAGCCGGCGTCGGGAACGGGTTCAGCCGGAGTGGGCCGGACGGGTGATGGTGAGGCCGCTCAGGACGGCGCCGATGAAGAACACCGCCGCGCTGACCTGTAGTAGCCGGGTGAAGCTGGCATCGGTGAGCGTGCACGCGGCGATCATCCCCACGCAGGCCGTCGCGATCAGCGCAGAAGTCCGGCCCACGGCGTTTTGAATCGCCGCGGCGATTCCGCTGTGTGAGGCCTCGACGGAGGACAGATTGACCGAGGTCAGCGGGGTGATGGTGGTGACCATGCCGACGGCCAGCACGATCATCCCGGGCAGCAGCTGGGTGACGATATTGAATCCGTGTGCGGCGGGGTGGATGAGCAGCAGGCCGATGCCGGCCAGCACCGGGCCGGCGATCAAAAACATTCGCGGGCCGATTCGTGCGGCCATGCCGCCGACGCGGCGGGCGAACAGGAAAGACATGACCGGGCTTGGCAAGGTGATCAAACCCGCGGCGGTGGCCGAGTAGCCGGCGACCTCTTGGGTATACAGGGCACGTGGTCTGAACCGCGCCACCTGCTATACGGACGAGCCGAGGCCGAGTACGGTTCAACCGCCACCGACGGTGAAATGATGCGTAACGCATACGCATTGCGTGCCGAGGACGACGATTGGAGGCCGGCGGGCACCCTGGTGAAGGACGGATCGGCTCAGCGACGCGGCTTGGCCGGCTCGACCGGTGACGCCAGCCGTGTCCGTTCCTCGTGCCCGCGAAGCTTTACCTGCCTGCCCAACGACCAACGTTCGCGCTCGCTTTCGCTCGCGCCCTCCACGGCCTGCGACGAAGCCAGCAACTTGCCGGGCCGAGATTTCGCCAGTTCACACAGCCGAGCCGCCTCATTGACCGGCTCGCCGATCACGGTGTATTCGAACCGTTCTTTGGCGCCCACGTTGCCGGCCACGACCTGTCCCGCTGTCACGCCGATGCCGGCCTGGCACTCGGGCATTTCATCGGCCAGGCGGTCAGCCATGCCCCGCGCGGCGGCCAGCGCCGCGTCTTCGGGACAGTCGAGATGGTTCGGGGCGCCGAAGATCGCCAGCGACGCGTCGCCCTCGAACTTGTTGACCAGCCCGCGATTACGGTCCACCTCGTCGACGATGATCGTGAAGAACCGGTTCAGTAGCTTGACGACGTCGGCCGGAGGCTGACTGGTGACCAACTTCGTCGAGCCGATGATGTCGATGAACACGACGGCAACGTGGCGCTCTTCGCCACCCAGCTTCGGCCGTTCCCGTTCGGCGGCAGCGGCGACCTCCCGCCCGACGTGCCGGCCGAAAAGATCGCGCACCTGTTCGCGCTCACGCAGGCCGTCGACCATCGCGTTGAAACCACGCTGTAGCTCACCGAGTTCGGTGCCGTCGAACACCACCAGGTCGCCGCGCAGATCACCCTGCTCGACTCGCTTGAGTGCCGCACGCACCACCCGCACCGGCGTCGCGACCAGCCAGGCCATGATCCACATCAGGATGAACCCGAATATGAATGTTGCTGCCGCCACAATGAAGACCCCGACCGCGAACTCGGTCTCGGTCAGATTATTCATCGAGAGCTGGAAGACGGCGAGCAGGGCGATACCGATGACGGGAACGCCCGAACCCATCAACCACACCATCATGATTCGGCCCATGATGCCTGGCGCGAATCGTCGGGGCGGCGGCCCGGCCTCGAGCGCCTGAGCGGCGATCGGGCGTAACGCGAACTCGGTGAGCAGGTAGCTACCGGTGGAAACGAGCAGGCCGCAGAACCCCACCGTTATCAGGAACCGCGGGATGAACTGGGTGTTGACCATGCCATAGAGCGTGGTGAGCAAGACTGCGCCGATTCCCCAGAAAATGAGGTCGGCGATCGCGACCTGCCACGCGGCCAGGAAGGTGTTGCGCTCGTCCTCGTGGGTCGGTTTGCGTTCCTCGATAGCCCAGCGCAGCGCGTCTACCGTTCGCCGGGTAATCCAGTAGCCGCCCAGCGCCAACGCGAAAATCATGTAGCCGGGCCCGACGCCGAAGGTGAGCCACGCGGGTGCATCGTCGAACACGCTCGGTTGCGGGATGGCGACCGTCACCAGCAGCACGTTGACGGCGATGCCGATCAAATTCGTAGCCACGACGAGGACGGTCAGGATGACCTGGATCCGCACCCGGCGGCGTTGTTGGTCTTCCGCTACCCGCCCGAGCAGCCAGGAACCGTACTCCGGGGTTTCCGGCAGCCGACCACTCTGGCGGGTCATCCTCTCGAGCAGCCGGCCCAGGCGTTGCGCCACGGTCTTGTTGGGCGACGCCTTCTTGGGTGACGCCTTGCTGGGTGACGTCTTGGTCGGTGACGTTTTGGTCGGTGACGTCTTGTTCGGCGACGTCTTCTTGGGCGGCATTGTGGCGTCAGCCTAATTCGTCGGACACGCTCTAAGGTGAGTTGGGTGCGTCTCGTGATCGCCCAGTGCACAGTGGACTACGTGGGCCGACTCACCGCTCACCTGCCATCCGCCCGCAGGTTGTTGCTGTTCAAGGCCGACGGTTCGGTCAGCGTGCACGCGGACGATCGCGCGTACAAGCCGTTGAACTGGATGAGCCCGCCCTGCTGGACGACCGAAGAACCCGGCGACCCGGCGACGGTCTGGGTGGTGGCGAACAAGGCGGGCGAACAACTGCGCATCACCGTCGAGGAGATCGAGCACGACTCGAGCCACGATCTGGGTGTGGACCCGGGGCTGGTCAAAGACGGTGTGGAGGCTCACCTGCAGGAGCTGCTCGCCGAGCATGTGCACCTGCTGGGCGAGGGCTACACGCTGGTCCGCCGCGAGTTCATGACCGCGATCGGGCCGGTCGACCTGTTGTGCCGCGATGAACTGGGTGGCTCGGTGGCCGTCGAGATCAAGCGGCGCGGCGAGATCGACGGTGTGGAGCAGCTCACCCGGTATCTCGAGTTGCTCAATCGCGACAGTCTGCTCGCGCCGGTCAAGGGGGTGTTCGCCGCGCAACAGATCAAGCCGCAAGCCCGCACTCTGGCCATTGACCGCGGGATCCGTTGCGTGACACTGGATTACGATCAGATGCGCGGAATGGACAGCGACGAGTACCGGCTGTTTTGAGTGCCGCGACTAAACTGGCCGGATGACTCGGCGCGCTAAATCGCCACGCCGGCAGGAGCCGGGATCGATCTCGGCGGCGCTGCGTCGGTTGGAAATCGGACCGGACGGCTACGAGTACGAGGTGCGCCCGATCGCCGCGGCGCGCGCCGTCAAAACCTATCGCTGTCCCGGATGTGATCACGAAATCCGTTCCGGCACTGCACATGTGGTGGTATGGCCAGCTGACTCAGGGGCGACAGCCGATGATCGGCGACACTGGCACACGCCGTGCTGGGCCAACCGCACGACACGCGGTCCGACCCGGAAATGGTCTTAGCTCGCCGGCTCGACCAGCTCGATCAGCACCCCGCCGGCGTCTTTGGGGTGGATGAAGTTGATCCGCGAGTTTGCCGTGCCCCGCCTGGGCGTTTCGTAGACCAGCCGCACACCCTGGGCCCGCAGTCGTTCGCACAGGGCGTCGAGATCGCCGACCCGGCAGGCCAACTGCTGGATGCCCGGCCCGCGCTTGTCCAAGAACTTTGCTATCACCGACGAGTCGTCGAGCGGGGCCATCAACTGGATCTGTGCCGTGGTTCCCGGCACCGACAGCATCGCCTCGCGGATGCCCTGATCGTCGTTGACTTCCTCATGGACCAGGATCATGCCGAGGTGCTCGTGGTACCACTCAATCGAAGCGTCCAGGTCGGCGACCGCGATGCCGACGTGATCGAGCCCGGTCACCAAGGAGGTGGCAATTACCTGACGGGCGTCAACTTGGTCGGTCGTCATCACACAACGGTAACCTGATGATCGAGATTGCGCTTCTCCGGTAGGTCGAATCGGCCTGCCACGCCAGCCTAGGAGGTACTCATGACGACGTCGGTGATCGTTGCTGGAGCACGCACCCCGATAGGGAAACTGATGGGTTCCCTCAAAGATTTCTCGGCAAGTGACCTCGGTGCCGTCGCGATCGCCGGGGCGCTGGAAAAGGCTCAAATACCGGCCTCACTCGTCGAATACGTGATCATGGGCCAGGTGTTGACCGCGGGCGCCGGCCAGATGCCCGCGCGGCAGGCGGCGGTCGCCGCCGGTATCGGCTGGGATGTGCCGGCCCTGAGCATCAACAAGATGTGCCTGTCCGGGATCGACTCCATCGCGATTGCTGACCAGCTCATCCGGGCCGGTGAGTTCGATGTGGTGGTGGCCGGGGGGCAGGAGTCCATGACCAAGGCGCCCCACCTGCTGATGGATAGCCGGGCGGGCTACAAGTATGGCGACGTCACGGTTTTGGACCACATGGCCTACGACGGGCTGCATGACGTGTTCACCGACCAGCCGATGGGCGCCCTCACCGAGCAGCGCAACGACGCCGACAAGTTCACCCGCCAGGAGCAGGACGAATACGCTGCCGGGTCGCACCAGAAAGCGGCGGCGGCGTGGAAGGACGGCGTGTTCAACGACGAGGTGGTGCCGGTGAGTATTCCGCAGCGCAAAGGCGATCCGCTGCAGTTCACCGAGGACGAGGGGATTCGCGCGAACACCACCGCCGAGTCTCTGGGCGGCCTGAAGCCGGCGTTCCGCAAGGACGGCACCATCACCGCCGGCTCGGCTTCCCAGATTTCGGACGGCGCCGCCGCGGTGGTGGTGATGAACAAGCAAAAGGCCCAGGAAATGGGGCTGACGTGGCTGGTCGAGATCCGTTCACACGGCGTCGTCGCCGGACCGGATTCGACGCTTCAGTCGCAGCCGGCAAACGCGATCAAGAAGGCGCTCGACCGCGAGGGCATCACGGTGGACCAGCTCGATGTCGTGGAAATCAACGAGGCGTTCGCGGCGGTCGCACTGGCCTCCACGCGAGAACTCGGCGTGAAGCCTGAGCTTGTCAATGTCAACGGCGGCGCAATCGCCGTCGGCCATCCGATCGGCATGTCGGGGGCCAGGATCACGCTGCACGTGGCGCTCGAGTTGGCCCGCCGCGGATCGGGCTATGGCGTCGCGGCCCTGTGCGGGGCCGGGGGCCAGGGCGATGCGCTGATTCTGCGCGCGGGTTAGGCGATTCAGAACTGGTCGGTAACTTTCTGGCCGGTAACTTTGCTGCGAAAGGTTGCGGCCAGATCGCTGTGATTTTTGTCATATCTGGTGTTTGAGCAGCGCTTTCGGGCCGGTTTCGGGGTTGTGCGATCGCCGTGACCACCGGGTGGATCGATGACCCGAGCGGCGTGCCAAACTTGATGGCGTGACGCGTCCGCGACCCCCGATCGGGCCTGCCATGACCGGTGCGGTCGACCTGTCCGGTCTCAAGCAGCGAGCCCAACAGAACGCTTCGGCGAGCGGCCCCACCGGCCGGGCACCGTCGGCGCAACCGGGTGCTGCGCAGGCCACTGAGGTGACCGAAGCCAATTTCGAAGACGAAGTGCTGGTTCGGTCGGACGAAGTACCGGTAGTGGTGGTGTTGTGGTCACCGCGCAGCGATGCGTGCGTGGACCTGGTCGACACGCTGTCCGGCCTGGCCGCCAACGACAATGGCAACTGGTCGCTGGCGACGGTCAACGTCGACGTGGCACCGAGGGTGGCCCGGATATTCGGCGTTGAAGCGGTGCCGACCGTGGTGGCTCTGGCCGCCGGACAGCCCGTGTCGAGCTTCCAAGGTCTACAGCCCGCCGAACAGTTGCGCCGCTGGCTGGACTCGCTGCTGTCGGCGACGGCAGGCAAGCTCAGGGGGCCAACTGGTGCTGCCGGGGAGGCCCCGGAAGTCGATCCCGCGGTCGCGCAGGCCCGCCAACAGCTTGAAGACGGCGATTTCGACGCCGCGCGCGAGTCCTACCAGGCGATCCTGGACGCCCATCCGGGCAGCGTCGAAGCGAAGGCCGCAATCCGGCAGATCGAATTCCTCACCCGCGCAACCGCACAACGTCCCGACGCCGTCGCGATCGCTGATGCGGCGCCCAAGGACATCGCGGCCGCGTTCGCCGCTGCCGACGTGCAGATCCTCAATCAGGATGTGCGTCCGGCATTCGAGCGTCTGATTGCGTTGGTGCGCAGCACCTCTGGGGATGACCGCACCTTGGTGCGGACTCGGCTGATCGAGCTGTTCGAGTTGTTCGACCCGGCCGATCCTGACGTGATCGCCGCCCGCCGCAATCTCGCCAACGCGCTTTACTAGGGTCTCCTCGGATTCGACCGAATCGACCATCCGACGCCAGCGCAGTAAGACCATCGGCGCAACACGTAGATATCCGGGACCGGGGTCGTATATACGCATGCGATCGGCTGTAATCTGCGCGTTTGCGCCGATGTTTTGCCGTTCGCCGTGGCCGCATGCTGGCTAGCATGGGCGACATCGATCACCGCGCGGGTGCGCCGCTGGTGAACTGGAGTGATCTTGGCGTGAGTGGGCTTTTGCCGACGGGCACGGTGACGCTGCTTTTGGCTGACGTGGAGAACTCCACCGGGCTGTGGGAGTCGATGCCCAAGCAGATGACTGAGGCGTTCGCACAGCTGGATCACGCCCTGACGGATCTGCTCGCCGCCCATGGCGGGGTGCGACCGGTGGAGCAGGGTGAAGGCGACAGCTTTGTGGTGGCGTTCGCGCGGGCCAGTGAGGCGGTGGCGTGTGCGCTGGAGTTGCAGCGGGCACCGTTGGCCCCGATCAGCTTGCGTATCGGTGTGCATACCGGTGAGGTGCAGCTGCGTGATGAGGGCAATTACATGGGTCCGACCATCAACCGCACGGCGCGGCTGCGCAATTTGGCCCATGGCGGTCAGACGGTGCTGTCGGGTGCAACCGAGTACCTGGTGGTCGACAGTCTGCCGGCCGATACGTGGTTGACCGATCTGGGCAGTCACGAGATGCGTGGTGTTGCCCGTCCTGAGCGGGTGGTGCAGCTGTGCCACCCCGACCTGCGTAATGAGTTCCCGCCGCTTCGGACCACGGATTCTGTTGTGCCGCATAACCTTCCGGTGCAGCTGACGAGTTTTGTCGGGCGCCAAGCGGAGATGAACAGCCTGCGGGGGGCTTTGGCCGGCAACCGGCTGGTCACCCTGACCGGCGCTGGCGGCGTGGGCAAGACGCGCCTTGCGGTCCAAGTCGCCAACCAGGTGGCGGGCGACTACGGCGAGGGTGTCTGGTATGTGGATCTGGCGCCGATCACCGACCCCGATCTGGTACCGGTGGCGATGACGCGCGCGTTGGGTCTGCCTGATCAGCCCGGCCGTTCCACGATGGATACGATGCTGCGGCTCGTTCGCGACAAACAGATGCTGGTGGTGCTGGACAACTGCGAGCATCTGCTGGACGGGAGCGCGGAGCTGGTCGTGGCTCTGCTCGGTGCCGCGCCGGGGTTGACCGTGCTGGCCACCAGTCGTGAGCCGATCGGCGTGAGCGGCGAGGCGAGCTGGCGGGTGCCCTCGCTGCCGGTGGCCGACGAGGCCATCGAGTTGTTCACCGACCGCGCCCGGCTGGCCCAGGCCGGCTTCACCGTGACCGCCGACAACGCCAGCACCATAGGCGAGATCTGTCGGCGCCTCGATGGGATGCCGCTGGCGATCGAGCTGGCGGCGGCGCGGGTGCGGGCGTTGTCGCTGGCAGACATCCTCGAGGGCCTGCGCGACCGGTTCCGGTTGTTGACCGGCGGGTCGCGCAGCGCGGTACGCCGTCAGCAGACGTTGCGCGCTTCGGTGGATTGGTCGCATGCGCTGTTGACGGAGCCCGAGCGGGTGTTGTTTCGCCGGCTGGCGGTGTTTTTGGGCGGCTTCGACCTGGACGCCGCTCAGGCGGTCGCAGGTGTTGCAGACGTGGAGCGTTATCAGGTCCTGGATCTGCTCACCCTGCTGGTCGACAAGTCGCTCGTCGTCGCCGAAAACACCGCAGGCCGTACGCGATACCGGTTGCTGGAAACGGTGCGCCAGTACGCGCTGGAGAAACTGGCGGAGTCCGGCGAGGCCGACCTCGTGCGCTCACGGCACCGCGATCACTACACCGCGATGGCTGCGCTGCTGGACGCACCAGGCGGCACCGACTGCGAGCGGCGCCTAGAGCAGGCCGAATTCGACATCGACAATCTGCGCGCCGCGTTCGGCTGGAGCCGGGAAAACTCCGACGTCGGGACGGCGTTGACGCTGGCTTCGTCGCTGCAGCCACTGTGGCTGGCACGCGGCCGCATCCGGGAAGGTCTGGCCTGGCTCGACGCCGTCCTCGCCGACATCGACGCACTGCACATCGAGGTGCCGGCTACCGTGCGGGCCCGGGCCCTCGCCGACCAGGCATTCTTCGACAATTGGGTCAACACCGCCGACACCCTGGGTCAGGCCCAACAGGCGCTGACGATTGCGCGTGGCATCGACGACCCGGCCCTGCTGGCCCGGGCGCTGACCGCCTGCTGTTCGATTGCCGTCTGGAACGGTCCTGAGGCGGCCCGGCCGTACTTCACCGAGGCGATCAGCCTGGCCCGTGAGTTGGACGACCGCTGGAGACTCAGTCGACTCATCGGCGGGCAGGCGCTCGGGGCGGCGGTCGTGGCGGGTATTCCGATCGCGGCTCGCGCGGCCGCCGAAGAGGGACGCGACCTCGCCGACGCGATCGGCGACGGGTGGACCTCGCGCCAGTGCCGCTTCTGCCTTGGGACGGCGCAGCTATACCAGGGCGATCCAGCCGCAGCCGTCAACCAATTCGCCGAACAGGTGGTCGAGGGCGAGGCAGCTCACGATGAGATCCGCAGGGTGCACAGCCTCGCGTATCAGGGCCTCGCACTCGCGTGGCAGGGTGCCATCAGCGCGGCCCGCGCCGCCGCCGACGCGGCCCTCGAAGCCGCGTCCGAACTGGCTGGGCTTAGCTTGGGCGCCGCGTACATGGCGTTGGCTGCTGCGGCGCTGGCCGCCGGTGATGCTGCGACGGTGCTCAATGCGACCGCGGCGGCTCAGCAGCACCCCAGTGGCCTGCCCGCGGCCGCGGCGATAATGCGCGCCTACAGTGCGCAAGCCGCACTGGCGGAAGGGGATCTGCTCGCGGCCCGCCGCTGGGCCGACGACGCCGTCGCGACGACGAGCGGCTGGCACCTGATGTGGGCGCTGACCACACGCGCTCGTGTGGCGATCGCGCAGGGTGAGCTGGATCAGGCCGAACGCGACGCCCACGACGCCCTGGCGATCGCCGCCAGCACGCAGGCGTACCTGGGTATTTCCGACACCCTGGAGTGCCTCGCCGCTGTGGCCGGCGATGCCGGTAGGCACCGAGAAGCTGCGCGCCTTCTCGGCGCGGCAGACGGCATCCGGCAGCGCAGGGGCGCGGTCCGATTCAAGGTCTGGCACGCCGGCTATCAGGCCTTGGCGGCAGCCGCTCGTGATGCCTTGGGCGAGCACGAGTTTGAATCCGCCTGGGCCGAGGGCGCGGCCCTGTCGACCGAGCAGGCGATCGCTTACACGCGGCGCGGACGCGGCCAACGCAAACGACCCACCATAGGTTGGGAATCACTGACCCCCACAGAGCGTGACGTCGTTCGCCTGGTCAGCGAGGGCCTGGGCAACAAAGACATCGCCACCCGGCTCTTCGTGTCACCGCGCACCGTGCAAACACACCTCACCCATGTCTACGCCAAACTCGGCCTGACGTCGCGCGTCCAACTCGTCCAAGAGGCAGCCCGGCACACCTGACCACGCACGCCCACCGCGGTGCATGTCTGCTCGCGCTACTCGGGTTCCAGCCACAGGGCCGACGTCGGGGGCAGCACCAGCACCGCCGACGCCGGACGGCCGTGCCACGGGTCCTCGGTGGCGTCGACGCCGCCGAGGTTGCCGATCCCGGAGCCGTTGTAGTCCGTGGCGTCGGTGTTGAGCACCTCGCGCCAGCGGCCGGCAAGCGGCAGGCCAAGCCGGTAGCCGCTGTGTTCTGCGCCCGAGAAATTGAACACGCAGGCCAGCACCGAGCCGTCACTGCCGTACCGGAGGAAGCTCAGCACGTTGTTGGCCGAATCGTTGGCGTCGATCCACGAGTAGCCCTCGGGGGTGGTGTCCTGACTCCACAGCGCCGGGTGTTTGCGGTAGATGTCGTTGATGTCGCGCACCAGGCGCAGAATGCCGTTGGAGAAACCGTTCTCGTCGAGCTGGAACCAGTCCAGGCCGCCCTGCTCGGACCACTCGGCGCGCTGCCCGAATTCCTGGCCCATGAACAGCAGTTGCTTGCCCGGGTGCGCCCACTGATAGGCGAGCAGGCTGCGCAACCCCGCCGCCTTGGCGTGATTGTTGCCCGGCATCCGACTCCACAGCGTGCCCTTGCCGTGCACCACCTCGTCGTGGCTGAGCGGCAGCACGTAGTTCTCGCTGAACGCGTACAGCATCGAGAACGTCATCTCGTGGTGGTGGTAGCTGCGGTGCACCGGATCGCGGCTGACGTAGTCGAGCGTGTCGTGCATCCAGCCCATGTTCCACTTCATCGAAAAGCCAAGGCCGCCAATGCTGGTCGGACGGGTCACCCCGGGCCACGAAGTCGACTCCTCGGCGATGGTGACGATGCCCGGTGCCGCCCTGTGTGCCGTGGCGTTCATCTCCTGCAGGAACTGCACCGCCTCCAGGTTCTCGCGCCCGCCGTAGATGTTCGGCGTCCAGCCGCCCTCGGGGCGCGAGTAGTCCAGGTAGAGCATCGACGCCACCGCATCCACCCGCAGCCCGTCGATGTGGAACTCTTCGAGCCAGTACAGGGCGTTGGCCACCAGGAAGTTTCGCACCTCCGGGCGACCGAAGTCGAATACGTAAGTGCCCCAGTCTAATTGCTCACCGCGCTTGGGATCGGAATGCTCGTAGAGCGGGGTGCCGTCAAAGCGGCCCAGCGCCCACGCGTCCTTCGGGAAGTGCGCCGGCACCCAGTCCACGATCACACCGATGCCGGCCTGGTGCAGGGCGTCGACCAGCGCCCGGAAGTCGTCGGGTGTGCCGAACCGCGACGTCGGCGCGTAGTAGGAGGTGACCTGGTATCCCCACGATCCGGCGAATGGGTGCTCGGCCACCGGCAGCAGCTCCACATGGGTAAAGCGATGCGCTACAACATAATCCGTCAGCTCGCGGGCGAGCTGGCGGTAGCTGAGGCCGGGGCGCCAGGAGCCCAGATGGACTTCATAGGTGCTCATCGGCTCGAACACCGGGTTGCGCTTCGCGCGCCGCGTCATCCAGTCGACGTCGGCCCAGGTGTAGTCGCTGATCGTCACCCGCGATGCCGTCTGCGGCGGCACCTCGGTGCCGAAGGCGAACGGATCGGCCCGCTCGGTGACGACGCCGTCGGCGCCGTGCACCTGGAACTTGTAGAGACCGCCGGCTTCGAATCCGGGCCAGAACAACTCCCAGACTCCCGATGAGCCCAGCACCCGCATCGGGGCCTCAGTGCCGGTCCAGCCGTTGAACTCGCCGATCAAACTGACGCCCTTGGCGTTGGGCGCCCACACCGCGAACGAGACCCCTTCCACCACACCGTCGGCCGTCTTGAACGAGCGGGGATGGGCGCCGAGGACTTCCCAGAGTCGCTCGTGGCGACCCTCGGCGAACAGGTGGAGGTCGACTTCGCCCAGGGTGGGCAGGAAGCGGTAGGCGTCGGCGACGGTGTGCACCTGAGTATCACTGGCTCCGCTGTAGCGCACTTCGAGCCGGTAGTCGATGAGGTTCACGAACGGCAGCGCCACTGCGAACAGACCGGATTCGATGTGCTGCAACGGGAATCGCTCATCACCGACGACAGCGACGACTTCGAGCGCATGCGGCCGGTAGGCCCGGATGATGGTGTGGTCGCCGTACTCGTGAGCGCCCAGGATGCTGTGCGGGTTGTGATGCGCCCCGGCCACCAGTCGCGCCAAGTCGGCGGGGTCCGGCGCCAGGTGCGTCCCGGGAAGTTGGTCAGTCCTGCTCATGGTCCCTTACCTCCTGCGCAGCAGCGTCATTCGGGCTTCGTCTGGCACCACTGGCATGTTGATGATGTGGGCGACTGCTCGCCCAGGGTCGATGCGCACGTAATTTCCCTGCCCCCATTGGTATTCCTCGCCGGTGATCTCATCGCGCACCCAAAACCGTTCGTAGGGCTCCATACCCAACGCCGCCATGTCCAACCACAGCGTTGCTTCTTCTGGCCCGAAGGCGTTGAGAGTCACCACCACCAACACGCAGTCGCCGGTGGCCGGGTCGAACTTGCTGTAGGCCATCAGCGCATCGTTGTCGACGCCGTGGAAATGGATCGTCCGCAATTGTTGAAGCGCGGGGTGCAGCTTGCGAATCGCGTTGAGCCTGGCGATAAACGGCTCCAGCGACCTGCCTTCGGCCAGCGCGCCGGCGAAGTCGCGCGGACGCAATTCGTACTTTTCGGAGTCCAGGTATTCCTCGCTGCCCTCGCGCACCGCGCGGTGCTCGAAGAGCTCGTAACCGGAATACACCCCCCAGGCCGGACTCATGGTTGCCGCCAGCGCCGCGCGGATGGCGAACATGCCCGGGCCGTTGTGCTGCAGCACGGCATGCAGGATGTCGGGGGTGTTGACGAACAGGTTCGGGCGGCGGTAATCAGCCAGGGCGGCGATGTCGTTGCCGAATTCGGTGAGCTCCCACTTGGCGGTCCGCCAGGTGAAATAGCTGTAGGACTGTGTGAAGCCGAGTTTGGCCAGGCCATACTGGCGGGCCGGCGGGGTGAAGGCTTCGGACAAGAAGAGCACATCGGGGTCGGTGGCTTTGACCTGACCGATCAGCCAGACCCAGAAGTCGGGCGGCTTGGTGTGTGGGTTGTCGACCCGAAAGAACTTGACGCCGTGGTCAACCCAGTGCAGCACCACCCGCAGCACTTCGTCGTACAGCCCGGCGGGATCGTTGTCGTAGTTCAGTGGATAGATGTCCTGGTACTTCTTCGGCGGGTTCTCCGCGTACGCGATGGTGCCGTCCGGCAACTCGGTGAACCACTGCCGGTGCGCGCGGGCCCACGGGTGATCGGGGGCGCATTGCAGCGCCAGGTCCAGGGCGACCTCCATACCCAGGTCGCGCGCCGCGGCGACGAATTCGTCGAAGTCGTCGATGGTGCCCAAGGCCGGATGAACCGCGTCGTGGCCGCCCTCGTCGCTGCCGATCGCCCACGGCGATCCGACATCGCCGGGCGCGGCGGTGGGGTTGTTGTTGCGGCCCTTTCGGTGCACCTTGCCGATCGGATGGATCGGCGGCAGGTACACGACGTCGAAGCCCATCTCGGCGATGCGGGGCAGGCCCGCGACCGCGGTCGCGAAGGTCCCGTGCACCGGGTTGCCGTCGTCGTCCCAGCCCCCGGTCGAGCGCGGAAACATCTCGTACCACGAGCCGAAGCGGGCCAGCGGGCGGTCCACCCAGATCCCGAACTGCTCGCCCCGGGTGACCAGATCGCGCAGCGGGTAGGCGGTCAGGATTTCGTCGATCTCGGGTGCCAGTGCCGGCGCGGAGCGCGTTACCGGATCACCGGGCTTGCGCAGCGCGGCCGCGGCTTCCATGAGCGGCCAACGCTGCGCGCGTGGCACACCCGTCGCGGCACGCTCGTACAGCGCGGCACCGACCAGCAGATCGTTGGACAGTTCCTTCTCGCCCTGGCCGGCGTCCAGCTTGGCAAGCAGCCCATGCCGCCAGGTGTGGATCGGGTCACCCCAACCGTCCACCCGGAAGGTCCACAATCCGACGCTGTCGGGCGTGAACTGACCGTGGAAGACGTAGGGCTCCAATCCCATGGTCATGGAGAGCAGCTGAGGCTTGACCCGCGGCGTCTCGGCGGCGGCGACATCGACGCCGGCTTCGGGGGCCTGCACCGCCTTGATCCGGCGCATCTCCGTCAGCTGTGGGTAGCGCGGCCCGTGGTAGCGCACGACCAACGTCGCCGCTACCGCCTCATGGCCTTCCCGCCATACCGCCGCACTGACCGGGACCACTTCACCGACCACCGCCTTGGCGGGGTACGCGCCACATGAGACAACGGGCTGGACGTCATCGATCTCGACACGACCGGGCACCGACTACTCCGTTCCGTTCCGATTGTGGCGGCCAAACCGCGGTGCACTTCGTCGCGGAATGCCTCTCCGGGAAACTCCTTGGGAACTTCTGTTCGTTGGGAATTTCCTCTCGTCTGGGGAACTTCCTCTCGCCGGGAAGCTTCGTTGACTACCCAAGCGCCCCAATACCTACCCGGTACCCACCCTACTGTCCGGTCACACAACCGCGAGGTAAACGGTCGCTTCCCGAGAAGCTCTCGGGAAGCTTTCAGCCCTGCGCGCGCGTCGATTCTCAGTAAGCTAATGACGGTGAAAGCCCTCCGTCGGTTTACCGTCCGTGCTCACCTGCCCGAGCGGCTCGCCGCCCTGGAACAGTTGTCCACCAACCTGCGATGGTCCTGGGATAAACCGACGCAGGACCTGTTCGACGCGATCGACCCGACGCTGTGGGCGCAGTGCGGTTACGACCCGGTGGAGCTGCTGGGCGCGGTCAAGCCCACGCGACTCGACGAATTGGCGCTCGACGAAGGCTTCCTGAACCGGCTCGACGAGCTGGCGGCCGAGTTGAACGACTACCTGACCCGTCCGCTGTGGTACCAGCAGCAGGCAGAAGCAGGCGCCGCGATGCCGAGCGGAATCGCGTACTTCTCGATGGAGTTCGGCGTTGCCGAGGTGTTGCCCAATTACTCAGGTGGGCTTGGGATCCTGGCCGGCGATCACCTGAAGGCTTCGTCCGACCTGGGGGTTCCGCTGATCGCGGTGGGCCTGTACTATCGCTCCGGCTATTTCCGGCAGTCGCTGACCGCGGACGGCTGGCAACAGGAGACGTACCCGTCGCTGGACCCGCAAGGGCTTCCACTGCGGCTGCTCACCGACGCAGCGGGGGACCCGGTGCTGGTCGAGCTGACCCTGCCGGACGACGCGCAGCTGCGGGCCCGGGTCTGGGTCGCGCAAGTCGGCCGGGTCCCGCTGCTGCTGCTGGATTCCGACGTGCCGGAGAACGAGCACGATCTGCGCAGCGTCACCGATCGGCTGTACGGCGGCGATCAGGAACATCGCATCCGGCAGGAAATCCTGGCCGGTATCGGTGGGGTACGGGCGATCCGCGCGTTCACCGCCCTGGAGGGGCTGCCCGCCCCCGAGGTATTCCACATGAACGAGGGCCACGCCGGGTTCCTCGGAGCGGAGCGGATCCGCGAGCTGATCACCGATTCGGGATTGGACTTCGACACCGCGCTGACCGTCGTGCGGTCCAGCACAGTGTTCACCACGCACACGCCGGTGCCCGCCGGTATCGACCGGTTCCCACTGGAGATGGTGCAGCGCTACTTCGACGGCGGCAGGGACGGCAGAGGAGTGTCCACGCTGTTGCCGGGCGTGGAAGCGGACCGCATCATCGCGCTGGGATCCGAGGACGATCCGACCAAGTTCAACATGGCCCACATGGGTCTGCGGCTGGCGCAGCGGGCCAACGGTGTCTCGTTGCTGCACGGCCGGGTGAGCCGGGTCATGTTCAGCGAGCTGTGGGCCGGATTCGACCCCGGCGAAGTCCCGATCGGATCGATCACCAACGGTGTTCACGCGCGTACCTGGGCGGCGCCGCAATGGTTGCAGCTAGGACGGGAGCTGGCCGGGTCGGACTCGTTCGCCGACCCCGGAGTCTGGCTGCGACTGCAGGAGGTCGACCCCGGTCATCTCTGGTGGATCCGTTCGCAACTCCGCTCGCTACTGGTCGACGACGTGCGGGTGCGGCTGCGCCAGTCCTGGCTGGAACGCGGGGCGTCGGCCGCCGAACTGGGCTGGATCGCCAAGGCGTTCGACCCGAATGTGCTCACCGTCGGGTTCGCCCGCCGGGTGCCGACGTACAAGCGGTTGACCCTGATGCTGCGCGACCCGGAGCGACTGGAACGGCTGCTGCTCAACGACGAAAGGCCGATTCAGCTGATCGTTGCCGGCAAGTCCCACCCCGCCGACGACGGCGGCAAGGCCCTGATCCAGCAGATCGTGCGCTTCGCCGACCGGCCGCAGGTGCGCCACCGCATCGCCTTCCTGCCCAACTACGACATGTCGATGGCCCGGCTGCTGTATTGGGGCTGCGACGTCTGGCTGAACAACCCGCTGCGGCCGCTGGAGGCCTGCGGCACCTCGGGAATGAAGAGCGCGCTCAACGGCGGCCTGAATCTGTCCATCCTCGACGGCTGGTGGGATGAGTGGTACGACGGCGAAAACGGTTGGGCGATACCGTCTGCCGACGGCGTGACCGATGAGGCACGTCGCGACGACCTGGAGTCCAGCGCGCTCTACGACCTCCTCGAACACGCCGTCGTGCCGAAGTTCTACGAACGCGACGACCACGGCGTGCCGCCGCGGTGGATCGAGATGGTCCGGCACACCCTGCAGACACTCGGTCCGAAAGTGCTGGCGTCCCGCATGGTTCGCGATTACGTCGAGCACTACTACCTGCCCGCCGCGCAGTCGTTGCGCCGGACGATCAGCGCCGCCGATGGAGACGGCGAGTTCGGTGCGGCCCGAGAGCTTGCGGCCTACTGCCGCCGCGCCCAGGAAGCCTGGCCGAAGATCGACATCACCGACGTCGACAGCACCGGCCTGCCGGACACTCCGCTGCTCGGGTCGAAGCTCACGCTGACCGCCACCGTGTACCTGGCCGGGCTGGGCGCCGACGAGGTGACCGTGGAGGCGGTGCTGGGCAGGGTGGACGCCAGCGATGTGCTGCTGGATCCGGTCACCGTGGAAATGTCGTACACCGGAAGTGCCGAAGGCGGAAACCAGGTCTTTACGACGACGACGCCGCTGCCGCTGGCGGGGGCGCTCGGGTACACGGTGCGGGTACTGCCACGCCATCCGATGCTTGCTGCCGGCAACGAGCTCGGCCTGGTCACCCTGGCCTGATCGCCGTTAGGCCGGCTCGCAGTCGCGAGCGTGCGCAGATGTACAGAGACACGCCGGTGCGGCTGGCATTTTGTGCACGCTCGCCGACCGGTTTCGGCCGTGCCCTAGGCCGACAGGCTGTCTGGTGTGGCGCGGAGCCGCTCCAGCGCCGCACGCACCTGCGCCGAGTTGGTGGTCTGCCAGAACGGGGGCAGTGAGGCGCGCAGGTAATCGCCGTAACGCGCGGTGACCATCCGGGAGTCGAGCACCGCCACCACGCCCCGGTCGGTGACTCGGCGCAGCAACCGGCCCGAACCCTGCGCCAGCAGTAGCGCGGCGTGGCTGGCTGCCACGGCCATGAAGCCGTTTCCACCACGGGCGGCCACCGCGCGCTGGCGGGCGCTCAGCAGCGGATCGTCCGGCCGGGGGAACGGGATGCGATCGATCAGCACCAACGACAGCGACGGCCCTGGCACGTCGACGCCCTGCCACAGCGACAGCGTGCCGAACAGTGAGGTCGCCGGGTCGTCGGTGAATTGCTCCACCAGCGTCGAGGTGCTGTCGTCGCCCTGACACAGCACGGGCGTCGACAGCCGGTCGCGCATGGCGTCCGCGGCGGCCCGCGCCGCCCGCATCGACGAGAACAGTCCCAGGGTGCGCCCGCCGGCCGCCGCGACGAGTTCGGCGATTTCGGTCAGCTGCTCGGCCGACCCGGTGCCGTCGCGGCCGGGCGGCGGGAGATGGGCGGCGACGTAGAGAATCCCCGACTTGGCGTGGTGGAACGGCGATCCGACGTCCAGGCCGCGCCAGGGGGTGCTTTCGGACAGGCCCCAGGCCGTCGCCATCGCGTCGAACGAACCGCCGACCGTCAGCGTCGCCGACGTCAACACCGACGTGGAACGGGCGAACACGTGATTGCGCAGCTGGTCCGCCACGGTCAGCGGCGCCACCCGCAGCACAGCGCGCGGCGAGCCCCGGTTGTCCTCGTGGTCCAGCCAGACGACTTCGGTGCGATCGGGGATTGCCGGGGTGAACGACGCCAGGACCCGCGACGCGGTGTCGGATATCTCGTTCAGCGCCGCGATCGCTTCGGCGCGTGCCGACGCTGCCTTGGCATCGCTGGTGGTGTCGATGGCCGACCGTGCCGCACCGGACGCGTCGCGCAGCGCGGTCAGGTACGTCGCCAGCTCGTCGTCGAGATAGTCGATGCGGCCCGGTGTCGAGTCGTGGATCGCCGCCGCGAAGTTTGCCGTCGCCGCCTCCAGCCGCTGGGTCAGTTCCGGTCCGACCAATCGGGTGATGCGTCGTGACGCGACACCGAGGGTGGCCGACGTCAGCTCGGCGGTGGCCACCGACGTCATCCGGTCCACCAACTCGTGCGCCTCGTCGACGACCAGCAGCGCGTGCTCGGGCAGCACCGCGGATTCCGCGACGGCGTCGATCGCCAGCAGCGCATGGTTGGTGACGACAATATCGGCGGCGCCGGCCCGGCCTCTTGCCCGTTCGGAAAAGCACTCGGAACCGAACGGGCACCTGGCCACGCCGATGCATTCCCGCGCGGAAACGCTGACTTGAGACCAGGATCGGTCCGGCACGCCGGGCTTGAGGTCGTCACGGTCACCGGACTCGGTGCTCGACGCCCACGTGGTGAGCCGCTGCACGTCGCGGCCCAACGCACTGACCGCCACCGGGTCGAAGAGCTCTTCCTGCGGCCTCTCATCGTCCGCGTCCGACTCAGTGCCGTGGATCTTGTTCAGGCACAAATAGTTCCGACGCCCTTTGAGCAGGGCGAACTGTGGGCGGCGGGGCAGCGCGTCGGCCAGCGAATCAGCCAGCCGCGGCAGGTCGCGATCGACGAGTTGGCGCTGCAGGGCGATCGTCGCCGTCGACACCACTACCGGAGCGTCGTCGTTGACCGCGCGCACGATCGCGGGTATCAGATACGCCAGCGACTTGCCGGTGCCGGTGCCGGCCTGCACGACCAGGTGCTCGCCGGTCTCGAAGGCCTGGGCGACCGCGGTGGCCATCTCCAACTGGCCGCGGCGTTCGCTGCCACCGAGCGCGGCCACCGCAACTGCCAGCAGCTCGTTCACAGACGGAGACGCGGACGTCACGTCCTCGACCGTAGTCGAGTCAGGCCTTTATTGTTGTCGTCGGAATCGCCGGCTCGCCGGGCGCCAATTTGAGCCCCTCCCACGGCAGGCTGTGCAGGCCGGAAGCCACCCGCTTGCGCGCCGCGGCCAGGTCGCTGTCGGCCACCACCTGTCCCTCGCGGACCAGCGGCGTCGTCAACACGCGGCACGATCCGGTGGTCTCGGGCCGGTGCCCGACCGGATACACAATCTCCTCGGTGATGGTGCCCGTCGCGCGCGACAAGCGCAGCGCCTCCTTGCCGCCGCCGTGGGATTCCTTGTGGGTGCTGCGTTTTTCCACCGGAATGCCGTCGACCTCGACCAGTTTGTAGACCATGTTCGCGGTCGGTGCGCCCGAACCGGTGACCAGCGACGTGCCGACGCCGTAGCTGTCGACTGGCGACGCTTGCAGCGACGCGATGGAGAACTCGTCAAGGTCGCCGGACACCACGATGCGGGTCTGGGTGGCTCCGAGCTGGTCGAGCTGCTCGCGTACCTGCCGGGCCAGCACCCCCAGCTCGCCGGAATCGATGCGGACCGCTCCGAGTGTGGCACCCGCGGCGGCCACGGCATTGGCCACGCCGGTCGTCACGTCATAGGTGTCCACCAGCAGTGTGGTGCCGGTGCCCAGCGCGCCGACCTGGGCGCGAAACGCAGCCAACTCGTCCGGCCCGTTCGGGTGGGTGTGCAGCATCGTGAAGGCGTGCGCGGCGGTGCCCTCCGCGGGTATCCCGTATTGCCGCTGGGCCTGCAAGTTGGACGAGGCGGCGAAGCCGGCGATATAGGCCGCCCGGCCCGCGGCGACCGCGGCGCGCTCATGGGTGCGCCGAGATCCCATCTCGATCAGCGGGCGCTCTCCTGCGGCACTGACCATGCGGGCCGCCGCGGAGGCGATCGCGGTGTCGTGGTTGAAGATCGACAGCACCAGCGTTTCGATCACCACGCACTCGGCGAAGCTGCCGCGGACCGACAGTACCGGCGACCCGGGGAAGTACAGCTCACCCTCGGCGTAGCCGTCGATGTCGCCGCGGAACCGGAAACCGCGCAGATAGCGCAACGTGTCCGGGTCCAGGAATTGCGCCAGCAACTGACCCGCGTCGTCGTCGAACCTGAACTGCGGCAAGGTTTCCAGCAGCCGGCCAGTTCCGGCGACCACACCGTACCGGCGGCCGGCCGGGAGTCGGCGGGCGAACACTTCGAACGTGGTCCGACGATCGGCGGTGCCGTCATGCAGCGCCGCGGCCAGCATCGTCAACTCGTACTTGTCGGTCAGCAGGCCAGCCAAGGTCGGCTCGTTCACACCGCAAACGGTATCGGTTCGCGTCCTGGCGCGCGGTGGCGTCGGTATCCTATAGGCCATGGTTGCTACGTCGGCACCGACCAAGCCGGGCACTACCGGTCAACGCGAGTCGGCACCGGTAGACGTCACCGAGAGTCCCTGGGTCACGATCGTCTGGGACGATCCCGTCAATCTGATGACCTACGTGACGTATGTGTTCCAGAAATTGTTCGGCTACAGCGAACCGCACGCCACCAAGCTGATGCTGCAGGTGCACCACGAGGGAAGAGCTGTGGTGTCGGCGGGTAGTCGGGAGACCATGGAAGTCGACGTGTCCAAGCTGCATGCCGCCGGTTTGTGGGCGACGATGCAGCAGGACCGGTGAGATTCGAGGGCATCCGGGATTCCTTGTGCGCAAATGGAAGCGCGTCGAGACCGCCAACGGTCCCCGTTTTCGGTCCTCCTTGGCCTCGCATGAGGCGGCACTACTGAAGAACCTCGTCACGGCGATGATCGACTTGCTCGACGAGCGCGAATCGTCTTCACCGTCAGACGAACTCGAGGAGATCACCGGCATAAAGACGGGGAATACACAGCCTCCGGGGGATCCGATGCTGCGCCGGCTGCTGCCAGATTTCCACAAGCCCGACGGCGAGGTCTCCGCGGACCCTCCGGATACCTCCGAGAGCCTCAACGCTGCGCTGCGCAGCTTGCACGAACCGGAGATCATCGACGCGAAACGGATTGCCGCACGGCAGTTGTTGGACACGGTTCCGGACAACGGCGGCCGCTTCGAGCTGACCGAGCAGGCCGCGAACTCCTGGATCGCAGCGGTCAACGACCTTCGGCTGACGTTGGGCGTCCTGCTCGAGATCGGCCCGCAGGGCCCGGAGCGCCTGCCGGCCGACCATCCGCTGGCCGCACACCTCGACGTGTATCAGTGGCTGACTGTGTTGCAGGAATATCTGGTTCTGGTGCTGATGGGAAAGCCGGCCGGATGAACTCCATCAGCGACGTCGAGGGCATCCGAATCGGTCATCACGACAGGCTGGATCCGGATGCGTCCCTGGGTGCGGGCTGGGCCAGCGGTGTCACGGTCGTGCTGACACCGCCGGGAACCGTCGGTGCGGTCGACTGCCGGGGCGGCGCGCCCGGCACCCGGGAGACCGATCTGCTGGACCCGGCCAACACGGTGCGCTTCGTCGATGCGGTGCTGCTGGCCGGCGGCAGCGCCTACGGGCTGGCGGCCGCCGACGGCGTCATGCGCTGGCTCGAGGAAAACCAGCGCGGCGTGGCGATGGGTGGCGGCGTGGTGCCCATCGTGCCGGGTGCGGTGATTTTCGACCTGCCCGTTGGCGGCTGGCAGTGCCGGCCGACGGCGGAGTTCGGCTACGCCGCCGCGCAGGCGGCGAACGCCGCCAGTGACGACGTGGCCACCGTGGCCGTCGGCACCGTCGGCGCCGGGGTGGGCGCGCGTGCCGGTGTACTCAAGGGCGGCGTCGGCACGGCGTCAACCACGCTGCCGTCGGGCGTGACCGTCGGCGCGATCGTCGTGGCGAACTCCGCGGGTGAGATCGCCGACCCGGCCACCGGCCTGCCGTGGATGGCGGACCTGATCGCCGAATTCGCGCTGACGCCGCCGCCCCCCGACCAGATCACGGCGTTCGCGGAGCTGCCATCTCCGTTGAGCGCGCTCAACACCACCATCGCGGTGGTTGCGACGGACGCCGTACTGGGTACCGCGGCGTGCCGGCGCGTCGCGATCGCCGCGCAGGACGGCCTGGCCCGAACCATCCGGCCGGCGCACACGCCGCTGGACGGCGACACGGTGTTCGCGCTGGCGACCGGGGCGGTCGAGGTGCCATCGTCGGCCGATACGCCCGCCGCGCTGTCTCCGGACACCGCGCTGGTCACCGCGGTGGGCGCGGCGGCGGCTGATTGCCTGGCCCGCGCGGTTCTGGTCGGTGCGCTGGCCGCGGAGTCGGTGGCCGGAATACCGACCTATCGCGACGTGTTGCCCGGAGCGTTTGGGACCTGACCACCAGCGCGTACACGCCGGTAGCCTGGATGATGCGGGGAACGCTCTGGAAGGGCAGCTATGGGCTTAAGAGGGTCGGGCAATCGGCCAGCGACACGGGAGCAGAAACGGCCCCAGTGGGTGGTTGGCGGGGCCACGATCATCACCTTCGTGGCGCTGCTGTATCTGATCGAACTCATCGACCAGCTGACGGCCACGCCCGGTCACTCGCTGGATGACAACGGCATCAGGCCGGGGACAACGGACGGCCTGTGGGGCATCATCTTCGCGCCGCTGCTGCACGCCAACTGGGCGCACCTGATGGCCAACACGATCCCCCTGCTGGTGCTGGGGTTCCTGATGACACTGGCCGGACTGTCCCGGTTCGTCTGGGCCACCGCGATCATCTGGATCGTCGGCGGCTTCGGCACCTGGGTCATCGGCAACTGGGGCAGCAGCTGCGGCCCGACCGACCACATCGGCGCCTCGGGGCTGATCTTCGGCTACCTGACCTTCCTGCTGGTGTTCGGGTTCTTCATTCGCAAGCTGTCGCACATCGTCATTGGGCTGGTGGTGTTTTTGCTATACGGCAGCGTGCTGCTGGGAGCGATGCCCGTGCTGCACCAGTGCGGCGGCGTGTCCTGGCAGGGTCACCTGTGCGGCGCCATCGCCGGCGTGCTGGCGGCGTATATGTTGTCTTCTCCGGAACGCAAGGCGCGCGCGCAGAAAAAAGCCTTGAAATCATGAGTTCGCCGTTAGCGCCCGTCGGGGTCTTCGACTCCGGCGTGGGGGGATTGACGGTCGCGCGGGCGATCATCGACCAACTGCCCGACGAGGACATCGTCTACGTCGGCGACACCGGCAACGGCCCCTACGGCCCGCTCACCATCCCCGAGATCCGGGCGCATGCGCTGGCCATCGGCGACGACCTGGTCAGCCGCGGCGTCAAGGTGCTGGTGATCGCATGCAACTCGGCGTCGGCGGCGTGCCTGCGGGACGCCCGGGAACGCTACGACGTGCCCGTCGTCGAAGTGATCCTGCCGGCGGTGCGCCGTGCCGTCGCCGCCACGCGCAACGGGCGCATCGGCGTGATCGGCACCAAGGCGACCATCACCTCGCACGCCTACCAGGACGCGTTCGCCGCCGCGCGCGACACCGAGATCACCGCGGCAGCGTGCCCGCGGTTCGTCGACTTCGTCGAGCGTGGGGTGACGAGCGGCCGGCAGGTCCTCGGTTTGGCCGAGGGCTATCTGGAGCCGCTGCAGCGGGCCGAGGTCGACACGCTGGTGCTGGGTTGCACGCACTACCCGCTGCTGTCCGGACTGATTCAACTGGCGATGGGTGACAACGTCACGCTGGTCTCCAGCGCCGAGGAGACCGCTAAAGAGGTACTACGAGTGCTGTCCGAACAGGACCTACTGCGTCCGCATGACGCGCCACCCGCCACGCGGGTATTCGAGGCCACGGGCGACCCCGAGGCGTTCACCAAACTGGCGGCGCGGTTCCTCGGTCCCGCCGTGACGGGTGTGCAACCTGTCCATCACTCACGCGCCCGCTAAGCCTCACGTAGAGATTCTGACCACCGAATGGGCGATGTTTTCCTCATCCAGGTATCGGGCATGGCACAGTAGTGTCCGTGCGAATAACCGTGCTCGGCTGCTCGGGTAGCGTCGTCGGTCCGGATTCGCCTGCGTCGGGCTATCTGGTTCGGGCACCGGACACCCCGCCCTTGGTCGTCGACTTCGGTGGGGGAGTGCTCGGTGCGCTGCAACGGTACACAGACCCCGGCTCAGTGCATGTGCTGTTGTCGCATCTGCACGCCGACCATTGTTTGGACATGCCGGGGCTGTTCGTGTGGCGCCGCTACCACCCTTCGAAGCCCGTCGGCAAGGCGTTGCTGTATGGGCCGAGTGACACCTGGTCTCGGCTCGGTGCGGCGTCGTCACCCTACGGCGGGGAGATCGACGACTGCTCGGACATCTTCGACATTCACCACTGGGTGGACGGTGAGCCCGTCACCGTGGGCGCGCTGACGATAGAGCCACGGGTGGTGGCTCACCCAACCGAGTCGTACGGCTTGCGAATCACCGATCCCAGCGGGGCGACGCTGGTCTACAGCGGCGACACCGGCGTCTGCGACCAGATCGTCGAATTGGCCCGTGGCGCAGACGTTTTCCTGTGCGAGGCCTCTTGGACGCACGCGCCGAAGGACCGTCCACCGGCCCTGCACCTGTCCGGCACGGAAGCGGGCAGGGCCGCCGCGGAGGCAGGTGTGCGCGAGCTGCTGCTGACCCATATCCCGCCGTGGACTTCGCGGGAGGACGTGATCAGCGAGGCCAAGGCGGAGTTCCACGGTCCGGTGCACGCCGTGGTGTGCGGCGAGACCTTCGACGTCCCGCGCGCGGAATAGTCGTTCGGCGACGCGTGCCAGGCGTCACCCCAGCGTGACGCTCGACGCGATGCACTTTGTTCGAAGGCTAGGGTTGGCGTCGTGTCCAAACGAGAAGATGGGCGGTCTGACGACGAGCTTCGCCCCGTGGTCATCACCCGCGGCTTCACCGTTCACCCGGCCGGATCTGTGTTGATCGAATTCGGCCAAACCAAAGTCATGTGCACGGCCAGTGTCACCGAGGGAGTGCCGCGCTGGCGCAAGGGGTCGGGTCTGGGGTGGCTCACCGCGGAGTACGCGATGCTGCCGTCGGCCACCCACACTCGCTCAGACCGCGAATCGGTGAAGGGCCGAGTCGGCGGACGCACCCAGGAGATCAGCCGACTGGTCGGGCGCTCGCTGCGGGCGTGCATCGACCTGAGGGCGCTGGGGGAGAACACGATCGCCGTCGACTGCGACGTGTTGCAGGCCGACGGCGGTACCCGCACCGCGGCCATCACCGGCGCCTATGTGGCGCTGGCCGATGCGGTGACCTACCTATCGGCGCACGGCAAGCTGTCCGATCCGCGGCCGCTGTCGTGTGCCATCGCGGCGGTCAGCGTCGGTGTGGTCGACGGCCGCATCCGGGTGGACCTGCCCTACGAGGAGGACTCGCGCGCCGAGGTCGACATGAACGTCGTCGCCACCGACACGGGGACCCTGGTGGAGATCCAAGGGACCGGCGAGGGCGCCACATTCCCGCGTTCGACGCTGGACAAGCTACTCGACATGGCGCTGGGAGCCTGCGACAAATTGTTTGCCGCACAGCGGGAGGCCTTGGAACTGCCCTACCCGGGTGTGCTGCCCGACGGACCGACGCAGCCTAAGGCGTTCGGAAGCTGACCCGGCCTAGGTGCGAGGGTAGCGGCGCTCAACGCGCGACGACCGGGTTAGACGGGGATATCGAACTCACCCCAAGTTTGCTGTAGCCCACGGGCCGGTACTTCTCCCGAGCCTCGGCCCGCGCGGCGCGCTCAGGCGCCGGGCGGCAATGCACCCGACCTCACGTCAGACCGAATAATGCCGCGAGTAGGCCAATTACAATGCCCAAAGCAAGAATAGGAAGGACAATAGCGCCAAGAAGGGACTGAAGAAATACGTAGGTCAAGAATTCGGGAAAATTAGAGAGAATATATGGTATCTCGCTCAACCAGAACAGAAGGGGGTCAATCCAGCCGCTGAATCCGTTCAACAACGAGGCGATGGTGTCCTCGGCGCTGGCATAGGAGGCCGCGCTTGCTTTCAAGTTTTGCGCAAACTGATGTTGAGACGCCGCCGCCTGCCCGGCCAGCGCCTGATAGTCCGCGGCGTGCTGAGAGAACAGGTGCGCGATACTCGCCGACACCTCATCGGCGGCTGCGGGCACCAGCCTAATGGTTGGGGTCGCCGCCGCTATATGGGCTGCGCTGAGGTCCGACCCAATTGCGGCTAAGTCTGTTGCTGCTTCGGCCATCAGCTTTGGCACGACAATCACAGCCGACATCTCTGTCCACCCTTCCTGTGTGTGGAAGTGAGCAGGTATTGCGCAACCCAGCCTCGCCCGGATCGACGGGACGGGCTTAAGTAACCGACTACTGAAATGGGGACTGGTGGATTGCCGAGGAGCCTGGCCGGTTCACTTCCCCGATTTTTTGGGGCTCACGTATGCATCGCCAGTTGACTTGGTCGCTTACACATCCGCTGCTGGTGGGCTCGTTTTCCTCGGCCATCGGGTCGTCAACTTGTTTGACAGGGTGGTGCAAAGTGCGAAGGGAGTATCCGACGCATCGGTGACCCGGGATGACCGCCCCGCCAGACTCGTCGGCCCGGACGACGAAATGATCGATGTTGGCAACGAACTCAGCCTGAGCGCCGGCACTTTGCTGGAATCACGAGTCCCGTCCCTTCGTAGCGGACTCGTATCGGACCGTGGAGGCAACAGCAAGCACCTCCTTGCGCCTGGTCGTCACGACAGCAACGGTAACGTGCCCTTAGCCTTGGGACCCGTGGAACCGTGCTTCGATGAAACAGATGTTTGGGAATAACTGGTGACCAGGCTTCTGGTCGCCAGCCGCAACCGCAAGAAGCTGGCCGAACTGCGCCGGATGCTCGACGGCGCGGGTCTGTCGGGGTTGACGTTGGTGTCGCTGTCCGACGTGGCGCCTTTCGACGAGGCACCCGAGACGGGTGCGACGTTCGAGGACAACGCGCTGGCCAAGGCGCGTGATGCGTTCGCCGCGACAGGTCTGGCGACAGTGGCCGACGACTCCGGTTTGGAGGTGGCGGCGTTGAACGGCATGCCAGGCGTGCTGTCGGCGCGCTGGTCGGGAAACCACCGCGACGACGCCCGCAACACCGCGCTGCTGTTGGCGCAGTTGCTGGATGTGCCCGACGAGCGCCGAAGTGCGGCGTTCGTGTCGGCGTGCGCGCTGGTCTCCGGATTGGGTGAGGTCGTGGTGCGTGGAGAGTGGCCGGGCACGATTGCCCGGGAAGCCCGCGGCGACGGCGGGTTCGGCTATGACCCCGTCTTCGTTCCGGAAGGGTGCGAGTGCACGGCCGCCGAGCTGAGCCCGGATGAGAAGGATGCGATGTCGCATCGAGGTCGCGCGCTGGCGCTGTTGTTACCGGCGCTGCGGGCTCTGGTCGTCGAGGCGTAGTCACTCGCTTCCACCGCCGCGCGAGCGGCCGCAAATGTACGCCGGTGACGGCGTATCGCCGGACAAATAGGCGCGCTCGCGGCCGCTAGCGCCACTACAGCCCGAAGCGCGCCTTCACGTCCCTGGTCTGGAAGTGCTCGACGATGACGCCCAGCAGTGGGATGGTGCCGGCCAGCAGCACGCCGATCGTCTTGCCGATCGGCCATCTGACCTTCATCGCCAGGTTGAACGCGGCCACCACGTAAGCGAGATACACCCAGCCGTGCACGAAACCGATCCAGCGGACCTCGTGGTGGTAAACCAGGTGCGACACGAGCTCGCCGCACAGCACGATCAGCCAGATACCCGTCGTCCACGCCATGATTCGGTAGGCGCGCAACGCGGTACGGATCTTCTCGATGGGGAAAACCGATGCGGTTGCCTCGGGCGTCTCCGGTGTGGTCATGCGGTGGTCCTGTTCTGCTTTTCGGCATCGTTTTTCGCGAGCTCGGCCAGGTAGGCGTTGTATTCCTGCAGTGCGGGATCGTCGGGCGGTTGCTGCGCCGGCTTGGGACGTTCGGGCAGCAGTCCGGCGGGTATCTCGGTCATTGCGGCATTCTTGCGGGGCTCCGCGTCCGCCTCTTCCAAGCGAACGAACCTGCGGTACGCGTAGACGCAGAACCAGGCGAACATCGGCCACTGCAGTGCGTAGCCGAGGTTCTGGAAGGTCCCCGTTGCCGCCTGATACCTGGTCCACTGCCACCAACCCAAAGCCAGGCAACCGCAGGCGGCAATAATCACCAAAGCGATCATCGCGGGCCTGCGACGACGGGTAGTGGACACCCCACGACGGTACCGCCTGGGAAATTTCAGGACTTCGGCCCGACGACCGCGTCGAGACGTGAGCGGTACGATCGGCACCCTGCGGGCGTGATGAAATTGGCAAACATGATGGCTTTAGGTGCCATTGCTCGGAAGAGCTTGAGGGTTCGAGTCCCTCCGCCCGCACTTTCGACGATGCCGGTCAGCCCAGGTGTCCTGGTTCGTCGGGCAGCACGGTCTCGGGTCGCACCGGGTAGGTTTCGTTGCTGACCAGGCGCTCGTTGATCCAGTACCCACCCGTGCAGGTGCGGGAGTAGGACCGGTCGGAGCCGCCGTAGCAGCTGTACATCGTCTGGTGCGCGGGCACCCAGATGGTGCGTTCCCGCATCCAGCTGCCGTCGG
>NZ_DATJYB010000087.1:0-2067 GCF_035499775.1 Mycobacterium sp.
GGCTGCACCACGGTGGATGAGCTGTTTTCAGATGCGCATCTGGACTGGCGCGACGCCGAGCGGATCCGGTTCGCGCTGGACGTGATCACCGAAGGGCTCTCACCGAGCAACAACCCGCTGCTAAACCCGCTGACCTGCTAGTTTCCCGAACAGCCAACTCAGGCTGGACCGCAAACCCATCAAGGTAATTTCGTTCGCATCGACTATGGTGGTGTGGTAGCGGGCGTCCTTGCCCGCCACGATGACTACGCTTAACCTCGTCACGTCGAATCCGTGGCGGATCCCGCGTGGCCACGCCGCGAAGGCATCTCACCGGAGGCGCACGTGACGACTGGGCCGCAGATCGAGCGGAACACGTGGCCGGGCTGACTACCGCCAGTGCCGACGAACTTGCCGCACTGGATTTCTTCGCAGACTGCTCCACCGAGTCGCTGGTGCCGTTGGCGGCCCAACTGCGCCCGCTGGCGGCGGCGCCGGGACAAGTGCTGATGCGCCGGGGCGAGCGGGCGGTGTCCTTCTTGGCCATCGGATCCGGACGGGCGGAGGTCACCCACACCGGAGCCGATGGCGTGCGCACCGTCGCCGAAGTGTCTCCGGGTTTGATCGTCGGAGAGATCGCCTTGCTGCGCAACGCGCCGCGGAGCGCGACAGTGATCGCGACCGAACCCCTGTCCGGCTGGGTCGGTGATCGAGACGCATTCTCCACCCTGCTCGAAATGCCGGGCAGGATGGACAAGTTGGTGCGGATCGTGCGCCAGCGCCTTGCGGCTTTCATCAAGCCGATTCCGGTACGCGTGCGCGGCGGCACGGGGCTGCATCTGCGGCCGGTTTTACCCGGCGACAATGAGCGCACCGTCCGATTCTCCAGCGACACGTTGTACCGCCGATTCCAAACGACGGGGATGCCCACCGGGACGCTGATCACTTATCTGTTCGAGGTGGACTATTTGGATCACTTCGCCTGGGTGATGACCGACGGCGCCGATGGACCCGCGGTGGCCGACGCACGGTTCGTTCGCTACGAGGACGACCCGACGATTGCCGAAATCGCGTTCACCGTCGGCGACGCCTACCAGGGCCGTGGCATCGGCGCGTTCCTGATGGGCGCGCTCGCGGTGGCGGCGCGATACGACGGCGTCGAACGCTTCTCCGCGCGGGTCTTGTCCCAGAATTCCTCGATGCGCGAGATTCTGGACCGGTGTGGGGCACGGTGGCAGCACGACGAACCGGGCCTCATCACCACCGTCATCGACGTTCCCCAGCCAACCGACCTGCCCTTCTCGCCGGAGTTGTCCAGGCAGATCCGCGATGCGGCACGCCAAGTTATGCGGGCCGCCGACTGAGGCGGCAGCACTGCACGGGAAGTCGATCCCCGGCCGGGCCGTCACAACGCCCCGGCGCTGCACCACAAGTCCGTGCCTGAGCAGAACGAGAAAACCGATTACTCACCATATGAGCGGATCCGCTGAGTAAGGCTCGATCACCATGACCAACGGCACCTCGGCGCAAAGCTTGAATCCGAATCACCTTGTGATACGAAGAGCCCGTTACGCACGGGCAGCTTCTCGTGGCGAGAAGGAGTGCCAAGGCTGAACCATGACACTACTTCTGAGGTGTCTAAGTAAGCTCGGCTTGCCGCGGCGTCGGATCTGTCGCAGCAGAGCGAATGTCCCGGCGGGCGTATCGAACCCCAAACAGATGTGGACCGTTCAAACCTTAGCCTCGCGCTGCGCTGATTACACGGCCACAGTCGGATGACCCTCTCCGCTGGGGCAGGCCTGGTTATCGCGCGGGGCACTTTCGACACCGAGGCCAATTTCCCAGTGCTGCCGCCTCTGCCCTAACCCAATCGCCATTAAACATGTCCGATCCGGGTAAAGGTAGGCAGTAAACCGGGAAGACATGTCAACCTAGCGCGGATCGCCGAGGTATGCGTCGGCCCAGGCGCCGATGATCCGGCCCGCCCGATGAGCCTGGCCGCGCTTGGTGAGCAGGTGATCGGAGCCCTCGAGCGAGACGAAGCTGCGCGGGTGGCGGGCCAACCGGAAGATCTCGCTCGCGTTCGCG
>NZ_DATJYB010000088.1:0-40447 GCF_035499775.1 Mycobacterium sp.
GTGATCAGGCCACCCGAGCCGGTGCGGACGAAGTCCTGCTGGAACGTCTCGGCGGCCAGGCCCGACGCCAGCCACACCGCCACCGCGGGCTCGTCCTCGATCTCGTGGCGGCCGGCGACGATTGCCTGGGCGATGCAGCCGATCAGCGCGGGCGCCTCGACCATCTCTTGCACCGTGTTGAGGACGTCCGCAGCCTTGTCGGTGTGTGATCGCGATCCAAGTAGCACCGCCAGCGACGGCGCCTCACCCGCGAGCTCGTCGCGCGCGTGCGCGGTGGCCTCCACCGCGGCCTGCCGTGCATCGGGCGTGGTGGAAACCCCAACTCCGATCCGCACCCTTCCATGATGCGCCGCCCAGGGTGCGACGAAACGTTCACGTTCGCCGCCGTTTGCGCAGCCCGCGGCCGAGCGGCGGCGCGACCTTAAAACCCCTGCGTCGGTGGGTCGCCGAGAGTCCTGTGTTCGACGGGTGCAGGAACGAACGCCGAATCGTCCAGGCCAGTCACGCCAGCTCCCTCGAATTTCGATTCCACACTTGGGATTTCGCTATGGCTACCGGTCGGCAGGGCGTAGTCTGAGAGCCGGTGTCCGGGTATGTGCTGGGGGTTTGCCGCAAGCTCGTCACGCGGAAGGCGTGGCCATGCGACCTTCGTCGAACCGTTGCTACCGGGCCCGATGCCGGAATCCTCGATCGACTCGTCTGCTACACCGGCGGGTGCGTTCGCCAGATGGAAGGTGAATCATGCCTCAGATAAGCCAATACGCCCAGGGCACGCCCAACTGGGTCGACCTGCAAACCACCGATCAGTCCGCGGCTAAGCAGTTCTACGCATCGCTATTGGGCTGGAGTTACGACGACAACCCGATGCCTCAAGGCGGCGTGTACTCCATGGCCACGGTGAACGGAGAAACGGTGGCGGCAATCGCGCCGATGCCGCCGGGTGCAGAGGGCAGGCCGCCGATGTGGAACACCTACATCGCGGTGGATGACGTCGATGCGGCGGTCGACAAGGTGGGACCCGCGGGCGGGCAGGTGTTGATGGCACCCTTTGATATCGGCGAAGCCGGCCGGATGGCTGTCGTCGCCGATCCGACCGGCCCGGCCGTGGGGCTGTGGCAGGCCAACCGCCACATCGGCGCGACGCTGGTCGGCGAGCCAGGCGCGCCTATCTGGAACGAATTGATCACGGACAAGCCGGAATCTGCGCTGGCCTTCTATGAAGCCGTGGTCGGCTTGACGCACTCCGCTGTGGAGATGGCACCCGGTCAGAACTACACGCTGCTCAAGGTCGGTGGAAACGATGTCGGCGGTTGCACCGAACCGCCGATGCAAGGTGTCCCCAACGTTTGGCATGTCTACTTCGCCGTCGACGATGCCGACGCCACAGCGGCCAAGGCGGCCGAGGGCGGCGGGCAGGTCATGGTCCAGCCGTTCGACATACCGTCGGTGGGGCGGTCGGCTGTCTTGACCGACCCGCAGGGCGCAGTGTTCAGCGTGCTGAAGCCGGCACAGCAGATGTAGGGCCGAAATCGAAGCGCCACAACGCATTCAGCAAAACGCGGATCGCCGAACCCGAGACCAGGACGACTAGGCGGGCGCCGGCCCAACCAACAGCTGCCGAATGACCGGGGCGGCCCAGCGGCTGAGTTCCTCGCGGCTGAGGTGGGCCACCGGTGGATTAGCCAACACATATCTCGTCGTGGCAAGCCCAATCACGAACGCACCCATCAACCCGATTCGCTGAACCGGATTGTCTGGCGTGGCGGTGATCAATTTGGGCGCGACTTGCTCCGCGAACACCCGCCGCAGCGTATCGGCCGCGACCTGACTCGTTATCGCGGCGCGCAAGAGCGCCACGAACGTCTCGTCTTCCCACACCGCGAAGAACCGCGGCAGCAACAGGCCCGCAACTTCGTCGGGATCGACATCCGACAGGTCCGGCAATTCGATCGCGAAATCGGCTGCTGCCGCGAACAAGTCCTGCTTGCTGCCGAAGTAGCGGATCACCAGCGCCGCATCCACACCGACGTCCGCGGCGACGGCCCGCAGGGTCGTCCGTTCGTATCCCTCGGCGCCGAAGCGGCGTCGTGCCGCCGACAGGATGTCGGCGCGCGTCTGGCTGGCATTGCGAGGTCGCGTCTTGGTCATATCCGAGTCATTCCGTCGGTGCCGGTCCAACCAGCAACTGCCGGAAGATCGGAGCCGCCCAGCGGCTGAGTTCTTCACGACTGAGGTTGGCCACCGGCGGATTGGCGAGCACAGACCTGGTCGTGGCGAGCCCGATGACGAACGCATCCGTCAACGCAATCCGCTGCAGGTGATGGTCTGGTGTGGCGCCCATCAACGTCGGCGCTACATGCTTGGCCAGCGTCTCGTTCAGGGTGTTCGCTGCGATCCGGCTCGTCATCGCCGCCCGCAGCAGCGCCAGGAACGTGTGGTCGTCTTCCCACACCGCGAAATACCGCGGCAACAGCATGTCCGCAATGTGGTCCGGATCCGCCCCGGTCAGGTCCGGCAGCTCGATCCTGAAGTCGGTAGCCGTGGCGAACAAGTCCTGCTTGCTGCCGAAGTAGCGGATCACCAACGCCGCATCCACACCGACGTCCGCCGCGATGGCGCGCAGGGTGGTGCGTTCAAAACCTTCCGTCGCGAAACGGCGGCGCGCCGCCGAGAGGATGTCGGCGCGAGTCTGGGCGGCGTTGCGAGGCCGTTTTGTGCTCATCCCCAAACTCTATGTCAGCCGCTGTTGACTTCGGCGGCCAGGACGGCGTACGGTCTAAGTCACCGAATGTTGACAAAAGTCACCGATTGTTGAAATCGAGCTCTTGGACGGCGGGTGGTCCCCATGGCTGGCGGCATTGAACGGTCTGGCATCGCGACTCGTAAGACGGTGATGGGCGAGCATCGGATTGGCGTACTAGACCGCATCGCTGGGCTCGCGATCGCGGCGCCGAGGCGGACCCTCGGGATCGCAGTGCTCGTGACGGTGGCCGCGGCCATCTTTGGTATCCCCGTCGCAAGCAGCCTGTCCGCCAGCGGATTTCAAGACCCGACATCGCAATCGGCACGGGCGACCAAGCTCCTGACCGACAAGTACCGTCAGGGTGACGTGCAGCTGCTCGTCACCGTCTCGACGCCAGACGGCGTTGAGAGTCCAGCCGCCCGAGCCGCGGGCACCGAAATCGTCGACCAACTGAAAAGCTCGCCGCATGTCGTGAGCGTCACCTCGCCGTGGACAGTCCCGCCGCAGGCCGCCGCCGCGCTCGTCAGCAAGGATCGGACATCCGGGCTGATCATTGCGGGCATCAAGGGAAACGAAGGCGAGCAGCAGAAGATTGCCCAAAAGCTTTCGGCGCAGGTGAAGCACGACCGTAACGGTGTCACCGTGCAGACCGGCGGCGTCGCGATGGTCAATGTGCAGATCACCGGGCAGTCGCAGCGCGACTTGCGGCTGGTGGAATCGATCGCGATTCCGCTCAGCTTCGTCGTACTGGTCTGGGTGTTCGGCGGTCTGCTCGCCGCAGCGCTTCCCGTAGCCGTGGGTGGAATGGCGATTTTCGGCACCCTGGCGGTGCTGCGCACGATCTCGTTCGCCACCGACGTCTCGATATTCGCCCTCAACCTGACCACCGCCCTGGGTCTGGCGCTGGCCATCGACTACACGCTGTTGATAGTCAGCCGGTACCGCGACGAGTTGGCCGACGGCACAGACCGCGAGGTCGCCGTCGTTCGCACGGTGGTCACGGCGGGTCGCACCGTGTTGTTCTCGGCGACGACGGTCGCGCTCTCGATGGCCCTGATGGTGCTGTTCCCGATGCACTTCTTGAAGTCCTTCGCCTACGCGGGTGTCGCCACCGTCGCGTTCGCCGCCTTCGCCGCCGTGGTTGTCACGCCTGCCGCGCTGATCCTGCTCGGCGACCGGCTGGAGTCGTGGGATGTCCGACGGCTCGTCCGCCGCCTGTCGGGCCGGCCGGAGCCCGTCCCGACTCCCCTCCAGCGGCAGTTCTGGTATCGCTGGACCAGGTTCGTCATCCGCCGAGCCCTACCGATCGGATTGACCGGGGTCGCCTTCTTGATGTTCCTTGGTCTGCCGTTCCTGAACATCAAATGGGGTTTCCCCGACGACCGCGTGCTGCCGCACTCGGCCTCTGCGCACCGAGTTGGCGACGAACTGCGCAACGACTTCGCCAACAACTCCGAAACCGCGGTGACGATCGTCATCCCGCACACTGGTCGCCTGACCGGCGACGACATCAGCCGATACGCGGCGGATCTGTCTCGCGTACCCGACGTCTCGGGCGTGTCGGTCCCAACGGGCACGTTTGTCAACGGCGTCCCGGTCGGACCACCGTCAGCGCCCACCGCAGAGAAGCAGGGCAGCACGTTCCTCACCGTCGACAGCACAGCTCCGCTGTTCTCCGATCGCTCCGAAACTCAACTTGACCGCCTACACGCGGTCCCGACTCCTGGCGGCGAGGAAGTCGATTTCACCGGCACCGCCCAGATCAATCGAGACAGCCTCGATGCCATCGCATCACACTTGCCTTTGGTGGTCGGGCTGATCGCCGGCTTCATGTTCATACTTCTTTTCCTGTTGACGGGCAGCGTCGTGATGCCACTGAAAGCGTTGGTACTCAACGTCCTTTCACTCACCGCCGCCTTCGGCGCGATGGTGTGGATCTTCCAGGACGGGCACCTCGGCGCGCTGGGGACGACGCCCAGCGGGGTCTTGGTCGCCAACATCCCGGTGCTGCTGTTCTGTATCGCCTTCGGCTTGTCGATGGACTACGAGGTGTTCCTCGTCTCCCGGATACGCGAATTCGCACTGGCGTCCGGAAAGACCAACGGGGACAACGACGAAAGCGTGGCGCGGGGAATCGCCCGCACCGGCCCGGTCATCACCGCCGCCGCCCTGATCATGTCGATCTCGTTCGCGGCACTGATCGCGGCCCACGTGTCCTTCCTGCGGATGTTCGGGCTGGGCCTCACGCTGGCCGTCCTCGCCGATGCCACCTTGGTGCGCATGGTGCTGGTGCCGGCATTCATGCACGTCCTCGGACAACGGAACTGGTGGGCTCCCGCGCCGCTGGTCCGGCTACACAAACGTCTCGGGCTGAACGACGGTCACTCCATCGCGCCGCCGGCGCATGAGGCGGACCCGAGCCAACCCGTAATCGCAGGAGTCCGCGGCGGGTAGCTCCGGTAATTGCCGGCATTACACACTCTTGTGCGACTGTCGACGAACTGTAACGCTACCCAACATGCCCGACACGCACCTCGTCACCAACCAGGTCCCGCCCCTGACGGACCACAACCCAGCGACCTCGCCGGTGATCGTCGAAGCACTCATCCGCGAGGGCGGCCAGTGGGGTCTGGACGAGGTCACCGAACTCGGCGCCATCGCGGGCGGCGCGCAGGCCCAGCGCTGGGGCGAGTTGGCCGACCGTAACCGCCCGATCCTGCACACCCACGACCGCTACGGCCACCGCATCGACGAGATCGAATTCGACCCGGCCTACCACGAGCTGATGCGCACGGCGATCACCCACGGCGTGCACGCCGCCCCGTGGGCTGACGACCGTCCGGGCGCCCATGTCGTGCGCGCAGCCAAGATGTTGGTCTGGACCCCCGAGCCCGGTCACGTGTGCCCGATCTCGGCGACCTATGCCGTCGTCCCCTCGCTGCGCTACAACCCCGAGCTCGCCAAGATCTACGAGCCGCTGCTGACCAGCCGCCACTACGACCCCGAACTCAAGCCGCCCACCACCAAAGCCGGCATCACCGCGACCATGTCGATGACCGAGAAGCAGGGCGGCTCGGACGTGCGGGCCGGCACCACCCGGGCCACGCCCAACGGCCCCAATGCTGATGGCAGCTACAGCCTCGTCGGCCACAAGTGGTTCACCTCGGCAACGATGAGCGACATCGTCCTGGTGCTCGCCCAAGCACCCAACGGCCTGTCCTGCTTCCTGCTGCCGCGCGTGCTGCCCGACGGCAGCCACAACCGGATGTTCCTGCAGCGGCTGAAGAACAAGCTCGGCAATCACGCCAACGCGTCCAGCGAGGTCGAATACGACGGCGCCACGGCGTGGCTGGTGGGCGAGGAGGGTCGCGGCGTGCCGACCATCATCGAGATGGTGAACCTCACCAGGCTGGACTGCACTCTGGGCAGCGTCGCCAGCATGCACACCGGGCTGACCCGGGCGATTCATCACGCCCAGCACCGGAAGGCGTTCGGCGCCTATCTGATCGACCAGCCGCTGATGCGCAATGTGCTGGCCGACCTGGCGGTGGAAGCCGAAGCCGCCACCATCGTGGCGATGCGCATGGCCGGCGCCACCGACAAGGCGGTGCGCGGCGACCAACGAGAAACGCTGCTGCGCCGGATCGGACTGGCGGCGAGCAAGTACTGGGTGTGCAAACGCGCCGTCTCACATGCCGCCGAAGCCTTGGAATGCCTGGGCGGCAACGGCTACGTCGAGGATTCGGGCATGCCGAGGCTGTACCGCGAAGCCCCGCTGATGGGCATCTGGGAAGGGTCCGGCAACGTCAGCGCGCTGGACACCCTGCGCGCCATGGCCACCCGACCGGCCTGCGTCGAGGTGCTCTTCGACGAACTGGCCACCACCACCGGCCACGACGCGCGGCTGGATAAGCATGTCGCAGCACTGCGAGCCGACCTGGAAGATCTGCAGACCATCCAGTACCGCGCCCGCAAGATCGCCGAGGACATCAGCCTCGCGCTGCAGGGCTCGCTGCTGGTGCGCCACGGCCACCCCGCGGTCGCCGAGGCGTTCCTGGCCACCCGGATGGGCGGGCAGTGGGGAGGGGCGTTCGGCACGCTGCCGACGGGGCTGGATCTCGCCCCCGTCCTCGAGCGCGCCCTGGTCAAGGGCTGATCGCCGGCGCCATCCCGGGCATCAGCGCCCAAACGTGGAAAAGATAGTGCGAGAGACCCAGCATCGCGGTTTATGCTGGTACCTGCCGACGGGGGTGACCGAGGAGAGGACAGCGCGGTGTCGCTTCTGACGGTGATCCCTGAGCTGCTGGTGACGGCGGTGACGAGTGTGGAGGAAATCGGTACCTCGCTAGTCGCGGCCAACGCGGTGGCGGCAGCGCAGACCACCGCGGTCGTGGCCGCGGCCGGTGACGAGGTATCGGTGGCTATCGCCGCGTATTTCTCAACGCACGCCCAGGACTTTCAGGCGCTCAGCGCCAAGGCCGACGAGTTTCATCAGCAGTTTGCGCAGGCCCTGAGGGACTCTGGGGGTTCGTATTCGGCCACCGAGGCGGCCAACGCCGCGCCGTTGCAAAGCCCGCCAGTGCAAAGTGTGCTCAGTCCGCCCGTGGCGCTGTCAGGCCGCCCGCTGATCGGCAACCTCGCTGAGACGATGGTGCCGCGGGCCGGGGGTGCCGGCGGGCCATCGCTCGGCGCCGGCCCCACCGCCGGCGCCGCCGGGCTGCTGGTCCCCGCCGTTGGGGCCGGCAGGCAGGGGGGTGGCGGCGCGTCCGACGAGACGTCCACCCGTCGTAGCTTCGGGCCACCCGGCGCGCCGCCCAGCGCTGCCCGAGAAACTTCCGTGGCAGGTCGCGATGCTCCGCGCAGCCCAGACGCTCAGCACGGCGGTGATCGGCGAGCGCACGGAATCGACGGCCCCATGACGATCACTCGTGACGACATGCCGAATCTGGCCAACGGCGCCGAGCGCATGGTGTGGGAAGCCCTGATCGAGCAGCTTCTACCCGCCGACCTCGTCATCGTCGGCCAGCGCGTCACCGACCACCTGAAGGACCACGAGATCGACTTCACCGTCGCCATCGAGGGAGCCGGGATCGCGTGCGTCGAGGTCAAGGGCGGCGAAGTCTGGCATGACGGCACCCACTGGCGGCAGAAGCGACGCAATAAGGACGTCAAAATCGAACCCGTCCGCCAGGCCCGGGAAGCCTGCTATGCGCTTCGCAACTTCGTCGAACGAGACCCGCGCTGGACCCGGGGCCGACTTCGGTGGGACCACATCGTCGTCCTGCCCAACACCGACGTGCCGCAGGACTTCGCATTGCCGGATTGTCCGCGCTGGAAGGTCATCGACCGAACCCAACTGCCCACTCTCGCGCCCCGGCTGCGTCACGTCCTCGTCAACCAGGAACTCGAGCGGCCGCTGCTCGACAAAACGGGTATCCAGCAGCTGCAGACCGCCCTCGGCGGGCGCGGATTCCCCCGGCGCAAGCCCGCGTCGGACATCCCGAAGGACGAGGACGCTGTCGCCTGAGTCACCGCGCGTGGCCGGTTATGACGGCCAAGGCTGCGCACCTCGGTTCGAGCACGTCTGGAAGTTATCGGTCCATACTGGATGGGTGTCGACATCTCATCGGCCGTAAGTCGCCCGCCTTTGCCGAGCATCAGATCTTGCCGAGGCGGAAGTGGAGGACATCATGATCATCCTTTACGTAGTGGCCGCAGTGTTCGGCCTTGGTGTGCTCTTGCTGGGCGCCAACGTCCGGGTCGTCAAGCAATTCGAACAAGGCGTCGTCTTTCGTTTCGGGCGCGTGCAAACCGGGGTCCGTGGACCGGGACTCACGTTGCTGATGCCCATCGCCGATCGCCTCAAGAAGGTGAACATGCAGATCATCACGCTGCCGGTGCCCGCCCAGGATGGCATCACCCGCGACAACGTGACCGTGCGCGTGGATGCCGTCATCTATTTCAAAGTCGCGGACCCGGTGCGTGTGGTTGTCGACGTGCAGGACTATGTGTCCGCTATTGGCCAGGTCGCGCAGACATCGCTGCGTTCGATCATCGGCAAAAGCGACTTGGACGACCTACTGTGCAATCGCGAGGGACTCAACCAGGGCCTGGAGTTGATGATCGACAGCCCGGCGGTGGGCTGGGGTGTGCACATCGATCGGGTGGAAATTAAGGACGTCGTACTGCCGGATTCGATGAAGCGGTCGATCGCGCGCCAAGCCGAGGCGGAACGTGAGCGGCGGGCTCGGGTGATCACCGCCGATGGTGAACTGCAGGCGTCTGAAAAACTGGCTCAAGCGGCCGAGACGATGGCTCTGCACCCGGCTGCGCTTCAGTTGCGGCTCTTGGAAACCGTGGTCGAGGTCGCCGCGGAGAAGAACTCCACCCTGGTGCTTCCCTTCCCCGTCGAACTGCTCCGGTTCTTAGAACGAGCAACACCGCAGGCATCCGGGAGCCGGGACGACGAAGCCGCGACGCCCTCTGCCGCGGCCGCGGCTCCGAAGGGCAAGATGTCAAAGCCGGACCCGCGGATTCCCGACGACGCCAGCGGTCTGTATTCCGACCGGCCCGGTGGCGTTCGTAGCGGCTAAGGACAAGATCTTCGTCGAACTTGGAACTGCCCCAGCGGGTCTGGCGGAACGGCCGTGTGGCTATGTCGTGGCGTGACCGGCCCGTGCCGCAGCGCGCCGTGCGGCTTCCGTGTGCTCGGCGGCGGTGACGACCACCGCGTCACACCCGGGGTACACCGTCGCCTCGTGGCCCGTCACCAGCCAACGCACCACGTACGGCGGAGAGCCGTCTTGAGAGCGCACCTCGATGATCTCAGCATGTTGATCATGCCGTTCGGTGGTGGTGCCCTTCACGACGAGGTAGTCGCCGACATTCGCCTTCATCGCCCGCTCCCTTCGCGTCCTCGTGAGACCGCGGACCACTCCATCGTGCGCGCGTTCATCCTTGAACGGAAGCGTGAGGGTTCAGGCGGACCAGCGGCCCTTGTCGTCTCCGACGACTCGAACCCTCTCCGGGTGTGCTGAATCGACCTCTACCGTGACAAGGTTCGTGTGAAGGACTGGAGCCTTGGAAGTGCTGATAGAGAGCGCCCAGACGGGAAGCTTCTTACACCCGCCTTTCAGCCGCCGATCCCGGATCACGGCGGCGTTCACTGTGGTTCCGAGGCCGAGTTTTGCGAATCGACTAAGCCATTGCTTATAAATAAGCGCTCGCTTACAGTCGCATCATGCCGAGGGCCCGGTGAGCGTGACGACGGCGAGCGTCGTCAGCACTTCCAAGGCCGCCGCGCGCATCAGGGCCGCCGCGATCGAAGCCTTCGCCGAACATGGTTACGGCGGTACGACCACCCGTGACATCGCGGCACGCCTCGGATTGAGCGCCGCCGCGATGTATCCGCACTACAAATCGAAGGAAGAACTACTTTTCGTCATCGCCTACGAGGGCCATGAAAAGACCGTCGAATGGCTCAAGGCCGCCGATCCGGTCAGCGAATCGCCCGCCGATCGCCTACGGGCCGTTGTTGCCGAATTTGCCCGCACGCAGGCCGCTTACCACGGCCGGTCAAAGGTGGTCGAGTTCGAGTTGACAGCACTCTCGCCGGACCACTACCGAGTGATCGTCGGGCTGCGCCGCAAACTGACCCGGCATCTTCGAGAGATCGTGGAAGCAGGCGCCGCCGACGGGTCTTTTGCGGTTCCCGACGCCGAGGGCGTGACCCTCGCGATCATTTCGCTGTGTGTCGACGTCTGCCGCTGGTTCCCGGCCGGGCGCTACGCCGATCCTGAAACCGTTGCCAAGCTCCACTCCCAGTTAGCCCTTCGCCTCGTCAACGCACCCACCGAATAGGACCGAACACATGACGCATCCACAACTCGCCCAGCCCTGGGGCGGCACCAGTCACGTCAGCGACATCGCTGGACCGGTGCACTGGGCGGACTTCGGCGGGCCGACGGGAGCTCCGCCCATCGTCGCGGTGCACGGACTGGGGGGCTCCCACCTGAACTGGGTCAGGATCGCCCGACCGCTCACCGAGCGCAACCGAGTGATCGCCATCGACCTGCCCGGATTCGGGTTCTCACCCGCTGCGGGCAGAAGGACCAGCATCGAAGCCAACACGAAGGTGCTCGACCGCTTCATCAACGAAATCGTCGGTGGTCCAGTCATTTTGATGGGCAACTCGATGGGCGGCGCCGTCACGATCCTGGAAGCGGCCGCCAACCCGCGGGCCGTCGCCGCGGCCGTACTGGTCGATCCGGCGCTGCCACGACCCGTCGAGGTACCCGACCCCCAAGTCGCCGCACAGTTCCTGATGTACGCCCTTCCCGGAATCGGCGAGGCCTTCATGGACATCAGCAGACGATCCAGAACCGACCGCGAGCTCGTCGAACGAGTCATCAACCTGTGCTTCGCCGATCCGCGCCGAAGCTCCCCCGAGGTGATGGACGCCGCCACCGAACTCGTCGCGTACCGTCGCCGTCACATGCCCCCCCAAGATGCCGCCTTCCTGCAGGCCGCACGGTCGATTGTGCGGGCCGGGCTCAGGCCGCGGCAGTTCAAGAACACCATGCGGTCGCTGGCGCAGCCGGTGCTGCTCATCCACGGCGATCGGGATCGGCTAGTGCCCATCGCCGCCGCACACATCGCGGCCGCCGCTAATCCCCGGTGGGACAACGAGTTTCTCCATGACGTCGGACACACACCGCAACTCGAGGCACCCGACGAAGTGATCCGCGCCGTCGCGCGTTGGCTCGATCGCCACGACATCGGCGCCACGGGCGCGACCGCACCAACTGCGGAACACCGATGAAATAGCTTGCGGCACGGCTCAGGCGAGCAGTCCGCGGATGTCGTCGGCGGTGAGTGTGGAGCCGAACGCGTTGCCGTCGTCGATGACACTGGCGAATAGCTTCGCCTTGCGGGCGTTGAGAGCCACTACTTTCTCTTCTATAGTGTCGCGGGCGATGAGCCGGTACACCATGACGTTTCGGGTCTGGCCGATGCGGTGTGTGCGGTCGATGGCCTGGGCCTCGGTGGCCGGGTTCCACCACGGGTCGAGCAGAAAGCAGTAGTCGGCCTCGGTGAGGTTCAGCCCGAATCCACCGGCCTTGAGGCTGATCAGGAAGACCGGTGCGTTTCCGTCCTTGAACCGCTGTATCACGTTCGCGCGGCTGCGGGTTCGCCCATCCAAATAGCAGTAGTTGATTCCCTCGGCGTCAAGGCGGTCGCGGACGCGGCCGAGGAAACGGGTGAACTGACTGAACACCAGTGCGCGATGGCCGCCGTCAATGACGTCGCGCAGATGTTCGGCGAGCGCGTCGATCTTTGCGCAGGCCAACGTGTCGTGCGCGGGGTCGACGAGCCCGGGGTGCAGCGCCATCTGTCGCAGCACCGTCAGCGACTTCAGGATTGTAAACTGGTTGCGCTGCAGGTCATCCAGCAGGCCGAGCACTTTCTGCCGCTCTCGTTGCAGTCGCCGGTTGTAGAGGGCACGGTGGCGCGGCGGCAGCTCGATATCGAGCACCTGCTCTTGCTTGGCGGGCAGCTCGGCGGCCACGAGTTCTTTGGTGCGGCGCTTGACCAACGGCTTGATGCGCCGGCGGAACAGGCCCAAAAGTTCGGGATCGCCGGTCTTTTCGATGGGTTTGGCATAGAAGTCGGCGAACTTGGTCGGGCTGGGGAACATCCCGGGTGCGGTGATCGACAGCAGTGACCACAGCTCCATAAGGTTGTTCTCCATCGGTGTACCGGTGATGGCCAGCTTGAACGGTGCGGCCAGCCTCCGTGCGCACTGGTAGGTCTTGGCGTGGCGGTTCTTGACGAATTGGGCTTCGTCGAGAATCAGCCCGGACCACGTTCGGGCGGCGTGGGTGTCGAAGTCGAGCCGAAACAGCGTGTAGGAGGTGACCACGATGTGTGCGCCCGCCGCCAGCTCGTCGAGGTCGGCGCCCGCGCGGCGCAGGGTGTCGTAGAGCGGCACTACCGACAGCTCGGGGGCGAATCGCGCGGCCTCGGCGGCCCAGTTCGCCACCACGCTGGCGGGCGCCACTACCAGGAATGGTGCCATGCTCGGGTTTTGCTGACGGATTTGGCAGATGAGCGCCAGCGTCTGGATGGTCTTGCCCAGGCCCATGTCGTCGGCGAGGATGCCACCGAGCCCGTGGGCGTAGAGCGTTGCCAGCCACGAGTAGCCGTCGGCCTGGTATGGCCTAAGTTCGGCGCGCAGGCCGGTCGGTATCGTCGCCGGTTCTACGCCCTGCAGCGCGCGCAGCCCGTCGACCTGGCGCCGCCACTCGTCGGCCTGCCTCGTCACGACGCCGAGTTCGGCGAGCTCGTCGAACAACCCAAGTTGGAATCGGCTGATCCGGGGTGGTCCCTCTTCGGCGTCGGTGAGAGCGCGGGCCTCTTCGATAAGCTGACGCAGCTTCACTAGCTCCGGCTTGTCGAGGGCGAAATAAGCGCCGTCTTGAAGCAGCAGGTGCGATTGGCCGGATGCGAGCGCGGTGAACACGTTGACGAATGGAACCTGTTTGCCTTCAATGCTGATCGTGACGCCCAGGTCGAACCAGTCCGTCTCGCCGGCCACCGCGTCCGTCGTCACCGCGATGACGAGAGAGCCGCCCGCTTCCCGATAGTCGACCGGGTCGCCGATCATCTCCAGCGTGACATCGGGGATGTCGGTGATCAGGGGTTGGACTTCGGTGGCGAATTGCATTGTGTCCAGGCCGGACAGCGACTTTCCGCTGAGCGTGCCGGCCGCGGCTCGAAGCCCCAACTGCTCCAACGGCGCTTCGAGGCTCGCGGCGAGCGCCTGCTCCGCTGGCAGGTCACGGTAATCGGCATACTCCGACCCGCCGACAGGAAGGCGAAAAGCTTTGCCGCCCAGGCTGTATTCCCATTCCCACGTCAACTCGAGCCGGTGCTCGTCCTGGTAGTCGGCCCGCAGCACCAGCGTGGGCCCTGCGATCGCGGGCGGGGTGAACGATTCGTCCGACGATGTGATGTCAGCGATGTGTCGCAACCTCGGGTAGTACTCGGCGGCGAAGCGCTGCGCCTCGTCGGCGGGTATGACCAGCGGCGTACCCGCGAGCGCCATGCGCTGTAACGCCTCAGGCGCCGGCTTGTCGAGTCTGGCCAGCCGCAACCTGCCGTCGGCGTATGCGACGCCGTGACCCGATGATCCGATGAACGCCAACGCCCGGGCGACAATGCCGTCTACCCGGAGCGTGGGCGCGACGGCGAGATCGTCCGCTTCGTCGACCGTCACATCCAGGCACAATTGTGCCGTGGCGTACGCCGGCACTTCGAGCTGTGGTCGTGCCTGCAGCAGCCGCAACCCGACCCGGCGCGCTTCGTCCAACAGTGGCCACAACTGCGGGGAATCAAATCGCAATAGCGAGATCGTCTTCCCGTCGCCGTACGAATACGACCCGTACGAATAGCGATAGTAGCCAAGTTGATTCGAGTTCGAGGCCCCGCAGGCCGCGTAGAGCTGCTGCAGCACTCGAAGGTGAGCTTCGCAGTAACCGCTGTGGCGTAGCATGTGCAGCTTGCCCCAGCTCAGTTCGCCGGCGACCCACCCGCCACGCTTGCCTGGCCGCACCACCCGTGCGTCGAGGGTGCGCGACGCCCCGCTCACCGTCAGGCTCAGCTCGATCGCCAGCGGTGTCCCGATGCGATCGGTCGTCGGGGCCGACGGAAGCAGCGCGTCTAACGACTGGCGCCATGCCGGGGGAGCCGGGGGAAGGGGAAGGGGCGGCTGACGTTGGGCAGACACCCCGTTCGGCACAGCGGCGGCGAGGACGATCGCCGCGACGTGCTTGCAGTTGACCTGCACCGGGCAGCTACAGGACCCGCTTTCGACATCCCACGTAGCGAAGTCTGCTGACCACAGCTGCACCCTGGTGGTGTAGATGCGGTCGTTGCTGCCGCAAACACCACCGAAAAGGCTGTGCAGCTTGGGGTCCCACACGCAACTCAGCACCCGACCCTCCTGCGCGTAGGACACGCCACGGCGCCAGGTATCGGCGTCAAGGACGTCGACCGTGCTGTCAAGGTCGATCGGCGGATACATCAGTGACTGCATGGCCGCAACCGTAACGACGGGGTCCGACAAGAGCGCCCGACCACGCCGCGTGGCACACCAAAGTGGTGCAGATGAGGCGGGTGAGGGTGACGTGTTGGGTATAGCCCCCGGTTACGGTTCGTCGGTCGCGACAGTCAGGCCTAGCTCGCTTGCCCGGGCTGCGAGTCTGTCATCGAAGGTGGCGATCGCGGCACTGTGCTGCTGCGCGGTGTAGAGCACGCAGCAGTCCGGCATCTTGAGCTTCGTGGTCGCGCGCAGCTCGCCGAGGCGACGGGCAGCACGCGCCGGCAGGTCCAGGCTCTCGATCTGCAACTGTCCCAGCAACCGTTGAAGCTTGTCGGCTTGCCCGGCCCGCGCGGCACCGACGTAGACCTCGGCGAGCGTAATAACGCTGGCGGCGAACGACTCCAGGGACCATGCCCGCAGCAGAGCCGTTGCGTCAGCATGGTGTGCGTCGGCCGACTCGAAATGCCCGATCAAGACGCTCGCGTCGAGGACGATCACTCGGGCCAATCCTGACGCAGCTCCTTGAGATAGTCAGCTCCGAAGGCGCCGGACAGCGCACCGCTGGTATTTTTGACCGCTTGCCGGCGCTGGCGAGCCACGGCACCGTGATCGCGGGCGAGCGTGTTCCGGCCCGCGAGGATGAGGTGACGCAACAGTGCACCCGGCTTGTCGGCGAGGTCCGGCCACGCGCGGCGGGCGATCTTCAGCGCATCCGCGATGTCGTCGGTTTCGGTAATGGCGTGGCGCCGACGGTTGGTGGGCATGTGTGCAGTGTAACACTCACCGACCCGGTGTAACACCGAGCGATCGTCACGCACCACCCGCCGCCGCGAGCGCGCTCATATGTACCCGAAAACACCGCATCGGCCGGCATTTTGCGGCGCCTCACGGCCAGTCCGCGTATGGCGAACGGCCGATCAGTTGTATTGCGTGCTTCCCTCGACAGGATGCGTCGTGCTAGATGCCTCGTTGCACGTCGGCCCGGTCTTTGCCATGGTTGCGACGACGGCCGCGCTGGCGCAGCTGGCGACGGCATTGGCTCCGGCGACGAGTACTGCACGAATCGTCATTGATCCACTCCTCACGAGGAGGCTCAACCCAGTGATGGGGAGCGTACGCAGTGTTTGCTGAGCGCACAATCGGGCGGGTGGCGCCGTAGACGCTATGGTGAGTATTCATGGATCCCATCGCCACCGCTGACGCGATCGCAGCGGCAGCGCACGCGAGCCAGGTCGACAAGGCCGGCATGCCCTACGTGGGACACGTCCGGCGCGTCGCGTCCTATGTGGACCCCGCCATTCCAGCAGCCGTGGTGGCGGCGTTGCTGCACGACGTCATCGAAGACTCCGGCGTCACCGCTGCCGAACTGGCCGACCGGGGCATCCCCACGGAGGCGATCGACGCCGTCGAACTCCTCACTCGTCGCGCCAACCAGCAGCCCGCCGACTACTACCGGTGCATCCGTGAACACGCGATCGCTCGCGAGGTCAAGCTCGCCGATCTGGCCGACAACACCGATCCGGCTCGCATGGCGACACTGAGCGAGTCCGACCGTGACCGGTTGACCCGCAAGTACGCCACCGCCTACCAGGCGCTCGGCGCCGACTTCGACGACGGAACACGCCGCCGATCCCGCGCACCGGGCTGAGCCGCGAGCAGACGCAGAATCGCACGCGGGACACCCGCGGAGTGCGATTCTGCGTCTGCTCGGCGGCGGAAGAGATCGCGTGCTCAAAAGCCAAAGGAGAGTTGGTCACCCAACGGCTTCTTGTCTGCCGGCGCTGGATCGTCGTCAGCGCTGAGAAGCCTGTCGAGAGCAGCAGTGTCGGACAGCTCCTGGGCGCCCAAGTCGATGAGTGCGCCGTTACCCGCCGCTGCACCGGACCCGGTCCATGCGGCGACGCGCCCGAACTTATTCTTCAGCGCCTCGGTCGCACCGCCCCAGGTTCCGCCGGTCTTGCGGTCGGTGGCAACCACTATTGTGCAGACCGCTAGCCCGTAGATGATCTTGTTGCGTCCCATGGCATTTCCCACCGAGAACGGTGCGCTCGGGCTGTAGGGCGTAATAAGGCAGATCTGCCCGTTGACCACTCCTCGCCTGATTCGGGGTCGCGCAACCGTTCGCTCCAGGGAGTCAGCGAGGATCCCGACTACTTGCCCTCCGACCTCAAAGGCGCCATTCATCGCGGACTGATCGACGCCGCGCGCTGCGCCGGATACCACGGGGAAGCCCAACTTAACGGCAGTGTGCGCGATATCGGCGGCGACCTGGGAGCCCTCCTGCGTGACGTTGCGTGAGCCGACGACGCCCACTCCGTCGGTGGCCAGCAGAGTTGCGTCACCGACGCCGTGCAGGACAGCTGGCGCGTTGTCGCCCAACCGGCGGCGCAGACGCGCGGGGTAGTCGGCGTCGACGCACGTGACGGTCCACGTTCCCGAGTGATTCAACCGCTCAAGGGCGATCGCCAGTCCGGCGCCGCGATCGAAGAGCGTGGCGATACGCTCGCCGTCTTCAGTGCCCACAGCTAACTCCGTGGCTATCTCGTCCGCTGTCATGCCTCGCAGCGAGGATGGCTCGACCTGCCGCCGCAGTGACCAGAATTCGCGCGCAGACAAGGGCTTGGCTGTGGATTCGACCAGGCGACTGGTCAATGCCAATGCGGCCAGCCCTTGCTCGTCTAGCATCCTCATCCCTTGGTCTTGGCTACTGCGAAAGGGTAGACCGGGCCGCTGCCGGCGGTTATCAGTAGCTCACCCAGTATGGTCATCGTCCACCTGGAGTCGCTGATATCGTCTACCAACAGCACGGGTCCAGTGGGCACTCTGCCGCGCGTTTCGAAAACGTCGGTGACGTTGGCGATCTGCTGAGCGCTGTTCTCCATCAGCTTCTGCGGGGCGTTGTCGCGCACCTTGACCAGACAGTCGGTAACCTTGACACCCAATTGCCCACCGAGCCGTGTCGCGAAATTCGGCACCAGGATGCGGCTTGTGTCGCGTGTCGGTACGCACACAATGACACCGTCGAACCCAGGTAGCCATTCGCTGATCAGATCCGCAGCGGCCGTGACCATCTCGTCGGGCAACGGCTGGCCGGTGCGCTTGGCGTCCAGAAATGCATCCCCCCAGCCCGGGTCGGTGATGTAGCAAAGGGCTCGGCCCGGCTCGATGGGGTGGGCGATAGTGCCGGATCGATGCCCCAGCCAGCGTTTTCGCGGCTCGATAGCGATGGGTCGCTGCCTGATGAAACTGAGGGCCCGGGCCACCATCCGCGGGTCGGTTGCGGCGTCGTAGCGCTTGCCCGTGCAATTGTCGCACCTGCCGCAGGGCTGCACGTCGGTGTCGTCGAGCGCATCGCGGATGAATGCCATTCGGCACAGTGTCGTCGTGGCGTAGTCACGCATCGCTTGGTGCTCGGCCAGTCGCGCTGCTCGTACCCGTTCGATCCGTTCTGTGTCGAACGTCCAGGGGCGAAGGGACCGGCGATACTTCGACCGTTGTTTTTGCACCGCACCCTCAACCTCGAGGACTTTGAGAATGGCGACGATGCGCCCCCTGGGCATGTTGACGTTCTCTTCGATCTCGCCCTGCCCCACCCAGTCAGCCTCAGCCGCGAGGTAATCGACGATTTGCTCGGCGTGCCACTGCAGCGGCAGGCCGTGCTCCAGGAAGTACACCCAAATATCCTTGTCACTTTCACCCCACAGCAGCACCACCTCGGCATGGTCGACTGAGCGGCCCGCCCGTCCCACCTGCTGGTAATAGGCAACGGGGGAATCGGGTGATTGGAAGTGGATGACGAACGATAAGTCCGGCTTGTCGAACCCCATGCCGAGTGCCGATGTCGCGGCGACCACCTTCAGGTCGTTGTCCATCAATTGCTTCTCGATCACCAGGCGTTGATCCGGCTCGGTTTCTCCGGAGTATGCCGCCGCGCTGATTCCGTTTGCGTTCAGCCACTCCGCTACCCGCAGTGTGTCTGCAACGGTCAGGCAATAAACGATGCCGGAACCCGCGAATTTCGGAACCCACTCAGCCAGCCAGGCCAGCCGTTGCACAGTCAACGAGATTTTGACGGAGCTCACCGACAGACTCTCACGGTCAAGACTGCCGCGGATAACCTCGAGATTCTCACCGAGTTGGTGGCGAATGTCTTGAACCACACGGTCGTTGGCGGTAGCCGTGGTGCACAGCACCGGTACGTTCTTAGGCATCAGGTCGAGCACCCAGACGAGTCGTCGGTAGTCGGGTCGGAAATCATGGCCCCAGTCGCTGATGCAGTGCCCTTCGTCGATTACCAGTAGCCCGGCCTTACGGGTCACCGGTTCGAGGAGTCGGTCTCTGAAGTCCGCGTTGTTGAACCTTTCAGGGGAGATCAAGAGCAGATCCACCCGCCCTGCCAGTAGGTCTCTTTCGATCTCGTCCCAGTCGTCTCTGTTGCTGCTATTGATAGTCCTCGCGTTCAGATGCAAACGGGTGGCCGCGGCGATTTGATCGCGCATAAGCGCCAGAAGTGGCGAGACGATGATCGTGACGCCGGCGCCCTCGTCGCGAAGCAACCGGGTCGCTACGAAGTAGACCGCACTTTTGCCCCATCCGGTGCGCTGTACGACCAGAAGGCGACTCCGCCGCTGGACCAGACCTTCAATGGCCTCCAACTGGCCCTCGCGAAACATTGCTGACGGGCCTAGCGCGCGGCGCAAAACCGCCAACGCTGCGTTCTCGAAATCCGTAGCCAAGGATCCCCCAATGGTCATGCGCAGCGTAGACCGCGTGGCCGACACTTGGAGATCAGCGGTTGCTAGTGATCCGCGGTGGCCCCCCAGTGAGCCGCGAGCAGACGCAGAATCGCACGCGGGACACCCGCGGAGTGCGATTCTGCGTCTGCTCGCCGAGGTAGGCCGCGTACGCCTCAACTATTTCGTCTGCGTGACAAGCTCGGGTCGAATCTGTTGCGCCGCAAGAAGAGGCGGCTTCCGATTGGGCTGAGGCCACGTTCCGTGATAGGCGACTCCGCTTGTGGGACAGTGACCTTCGTCATCCAGGCTCCTCCGGTGGCACTATCCGTCATCGTGCCCGATAGTCATATGAACGAGATATGAACGAGGGAGCACCTATGTCGACTAGTTGTCGCGCTCGACCTTGGTAACAAGCGCGCGAAAATGGGCGAGATCTTTCAATTTCACCGCGAAATCATCGTCGCGGGTGACGATGCGCTGTCCAGGACTATCGCCGAGGAGCTACGGGGCGCTGGCGCGCGGATCATCAAGATCAACACCGCCGCCGATCTCCTCGGCGCCGGCGTGCATCGCGCACGGGCCGTCGTCTGCGCTGGGCCCAGCGACGCCGTAAATCTCGAAATCGCGCTACTGGCAAGAGAATACAGTCCGACAGTCCGCGTCGTGGCACGACTGGCCAACGATGTGCTGCGCCGCGCGGTGGCCGACGTCAGCGGCCCCGGTGCGATCTTGGACGTCGCCGAACTCGCCGCACCATCCCTCGTCGAGGCAGCGCTCTCGCGCAACGCGCACCAGTTCGAGACCGCCGGTATCAAATTCGTCGTCTGGGGATCCGAGGCGCCGCACAAAGGGACGCTGCGCGACATCTACGGCGACCTGGCACCGGTGGCGGTGGTCCACGGCAAGAACTCACCTACCCCAGGTGAGGTGGTGCCATGTCCGGGACGGGATCTGCAGGTCTACCCCCGCGACTGGACCTCGATGATCGGCGTCAAGGACGAGCTGGAAGCCCGCGGGATCAATGTGCCGCCCCCGACCGCGACTCGTGCTCGACACTCCCGGGTGCGACGGGTGATCGACGCCGTGCGCGCGATGCGCGACGACGTGAACCCGATGCTTTATCCCTCGTTGGCATTCGCGCTGTTGCTGACGCTCGGCTCGACAGCGGTCGTGCATTTCAACTACCGGAACCCGCCGATGTCGTGGCTCGACGCCCTGTACTTCGCCTCCGAAACGATTACGACCGTCGGCTATGGCGAATTCAGCTTCGGCCAACAGTCCAGCGCGCTGCGACTGTTCGTTGTCGGGTTGATGTTCGGCGGCGCGATCGTCACCGCCATCCTCGTCGCTTTCCTGGCGGACCTGCTGCTGTCGCGCCGCTTCGTCCAAGGAGCCGGACTCCGGCGGGCACGCCACATGCGCGACCACGTCGTCGTCGTCGGATTGGGTTCGGTGGGCATTCGCGTCGTCAGTGACCTGGCCGCCGCGGGATACGACGTCCTGATCATCGAGAACGACGAGAACAACCGCTTCCTGCCGACCGCGGCCAAACTCGACGTCCCGGTAATTTTCGGTGACCCGACGATGCGCCAGACGCTGGAATCGGCGCACCCCGAGCGCGCCCGCGGGGTGGCGGTGGTGACCAGCGACGACATGGCGAACATCGAGACCGGGATCGTGCTGCTCGAGATCTTGGGATCCGACACCAAGTCGCCCATCGTCATGCGGGTACAAGGACGGGCGCTGGGCACCGCGATCAATCAGCGGTTCGGTTTCGAAAACGTGCGCTCGATCGTCGACCTGGCGGCCCCCTGGTTCATCGGCGCCGCGATGGGCCTGCAGGTGCTCGGAACCTTCTGGGTCGGTCAGCGCTCGTTCATGGTCGGCGGAATGCTCGTGGCGGAGGGCAGCGAGCTGGATGGACTAACGATGGTGCAACTGTCGACCCAAACGCGGGTCATCGCGATCATTCGACCGGAAGGGCCGGTCAGGCTACGTCCGCGCCGCGACGCCCGACTGAAAGCCGGCGACACCGTCTACCTCATCGGCCCTTACCGTGAGCTGATCGCGACGCTGCGCAAGGGCCAGCCGCCACCGCAGACCGCGATCAACGGCGAGCGCGCGGCGACCCTGGCGGCGGCGCGTTCGCACCGGTCGGAAGTGCGCCTGCCGAAATGGGCGCCGGACCCGGACGGTTAGCGAGCGCGAACTACGTTGTGCGCGTTGGCTTCCGAGAGCTGTGGTGGTTATCGAAGCGCACTTCGCGGCCGAACAGCGACACGGGATCGGTGCTGAACTTTTACGTGGCCGTAAAGAAAGGTGTTTTGATTTCGCCTAATCTTCTCTTGAGTCTCCTTGACTAGAAGCCGATTCGGCCCGCACAGAGAGAAGTCCATGACCCACACGACCGTCGGTCCGGGGAAGTGGACGTGGTCGACAGTGTGCGCGGTCCTGCTGTCCGCCACCGCGCTCCTTTCCGCAGCGCCAGCATCAGCAGATCCAATTGATGACACGTTTGTCGCGGCCCTTGCGAAGGGCGGCATCACCATGTCTGGCCCCGGCACCGCGGTTGCGATGGCCCATGGCGTGTGCGACCAACTCGATACCAACCGAAACACAAGCTTTCTGGCGATGAATCTGGCGAAGCACACCGTTCTCTCGCTGAAACAATCCAGCTACTTCGTCGGCGCTTCCATGTCCGCCTACTGCCCGCAGTACATAGGGCATACCGACGATTCGCTGAACTGGCTGAGGCCGTATTACCCGGTAGCGCAGTGGTGAGTTACACGTCGTAGTAGAGCGCAAACTCGTACGGCGTCACCCGCAGGTTGAACGGCGCAATCTCGAAGTCGCGTTTGTAGTTGATCCACGTCTCGATCAGGTCAGGCGTGAAAACGCCTCCCTCGGTGAGGTATTCGCTGTCTTCCTCCAGCCGGTCGATCACCGCGGACAGCTGGGTAGGTGCCTGCACGATTTCCGCGGCCTCTTCCGGCGGCAGCTCGTAGAGGTCCTTGTCGACCGGGGGAGGCGGCTCGATCTTGTTCTTGATGCCGTCCAGGCCGGCCATCAGCATGGCCGCGAACGACAGGTAGGGGTTGCCCGAGGAGTCGGGGCAGCGGAACTCCAACCGTTTGGCCTTCGGGTTGTTGCCGGTGATGGGGATACGCACGCACGCCGAGCGGTTCCGCTGGCTGTAGACCAGGTTGATCGGGGCCTCATAGCCGGGAACCAGCCGCTTGTAGGAGTTGACCGTTGGGTTGGTGAAGGCCAGCAACGAGGGAGCGTGGTACAGCAAACCGCCGATGTAGTGGCGCGCGGTGTCCGACAGACCGGCGTACCCCGTCGCGTCGTACATCAGCGGGACGCCGTCTTTCCACAGCGACTGGTGGCAGTGCATCCCAGAGCCGTTGTCGCCGAACAGCGGCTTGGGCATGAACGTCACGGTTTTGCCCGCCTGCCAGGCGGTTTGCTTGACGATGTACTTGTACATTTGATGGTCGTCGGCCGCGTGCAGCAGCGTGTTGAACTTGTAGTTGATCTCGGTCTGGCCGCCGCCGCCCACTTCGTGATGGCCCTTCTCCAGAAAGAAGCCGGCGTTGGTCAGGTTGGTGAGAATCCGGTCGCGCAGGTCGACGTAGTGGTCGGTGGGGGCGACCGGGAAGTAGCCGCCCTTGGGGCGGACCTTGTAGCCGCGGTTGGGGCTGCCGTCTGCCTCGTTATCTTCTCCGGTGTTCCACCACCCCGATGTCGCGTCCACCTTGTAGAACGAGCCGTTGATGGTGGAGTCGAATTTCACCGAGTCGAAGATGTAGAACTCGGCCTCGGGGCCGAAGTAGGCGGTGTCCGCGATGCCGGAGCTGATCAGGTAGTTCTCGGCCTTGCGGGCGACGTTGCGCGGGTCGCGTGAGTACAACTCGAGGGTGAACGGGTCGTGCACGAAGAAGTTCACGTTCAGCGTCTTGGCGTCCCGGAACGGGTCAAGGGTGGCGGTTTCCGGATCGGGGAGCAGCAGCATGTCCGACTCGTGGATCGATTGGAACCCGCGAATCGAGGAGCCGTCGAACGCCAAGCCTTCCTCGAACACGTTCTCGTCGAAGACGTAAATCGGAATTGTGAAGTGCTGCATGGTGCCCGGCAGGTCACAGAAGCGGACGTCGACATACTCAATGTCCTGGTCCTTGACGAGCTTGAAGATATCGTCGGGCGTCTTTTCGGACACGGATTCCTCCTCTGCGTCGATATCCGCGGCCTCAGCCCGGCATGATCGGTGTTCGCGACCGTCGCGGCGTCCTCCAATTCACGCACGTCACGGCGTCCCTCGCATTCCGGGCGGCTTGTCGGACCTGCCCGGGAGAATGGTCCTATGGGGAAAGCCGGTGTCAGCTCACATGCTGGCGAACTTTGTGGTCCATCCGGAAAGCCCGCGGTTGTATACCAGGACGCCGCTTGACGACGTTGTGTCTCTGATCGGCGGTTTCCACCTTCGACAGCCGGGCGCTGTTCGGGGAAACTTCCCTGGCCGCCGGACGGGTCTTGCTGAGGTCCGGCGGCCGTTGCACGGGGTGCGGGCTGCAACTCGATCTGGCGTACGAGGATGCCCGCGACCGGGTGCATATCCACACCGTCCCTCGGCCGGGGGAGCCACGACGTCGCGCACTGCAGAAGTCGCAGAGCGGCGGATCTGGCCGGGTCGGCGGTAGGTACGACGCGGCCTCGATAGTGATTCTCCCGTGGTATCCACGGGAATTACCCACGGATTGGCCTGCCGCGCTTTGCGATTCATGTCATGAAAGGACGCGCCACGACGGGCTCACCAGCTTTCTGGACTTCAGATTGTCTCTTCACCCGCGCTGTCCATCCTGCTGTGCACAGCGCTCGCTATCGACGCTGTACGGGAGGCTGTCGTCCTACTCGGCGGTGCCGCCCTGGACCGAGGCGATGGGCTGCGTTGTAGAGCCCTGGGAGTGGGTCTGCGCGGAGTGCGGTCACCAGTGGTAATCGTCTGCGGACCAAGCGGATTCACGCGCTAGTGCGCGCGGCTCGGCGGCGAAGGACGCCGTGCTGCTGTTCGGTCTCCGGAATGATTGGGGCGTAGACCGACTTCCTGGTCCCGGCCCGCAAATCCCGCATGCGTTGGATCGCGCCTTTGTAATCGAGTCCGTAGTTGTCGATCAGCCAGCACCCGACTACCGTGCCGGTGCGGCCCTTGCCGCCCCAGCAGTGGATGTACACGCCCTTGCCGGCGTCCAGCTCGCTTCGGATGTGAGCCACAATCACGTCGTAGCCTGCTTCGTCGGCGAGGATGCTCATATCGCGGATCGCGAACCGGTGGTGACTCGGCACTGGCCGCCCCGCCTGCTCGGCTGCGTCGACGAGCAGCTTTGGGGCATACGGGCGCAGTTCATCGGATTCGGTCAGATCGACGAACGAGTTGATACCGGCAGCCATGAGCAGACGGACCTTCTCCTTCGCTTTGTCTTCCGAGAGAGATCCCGGGTACTCACCGGCGAGCAACCGATCGGGTTCCACCCACCACGCATGCATGACCTTGTCATGTCTCCATGTCGGCGCTGAACTCTCAAAGTTGTTATCTGCCAATGGACTTACCCCCATTCATCGATGATGGTGCGCACCGACGGGTGCACGGCGCCGTAGCCGACCACCCGGATGTCCAGGCCGGCGTATTCCACGACGGCCAGTGCACGTCTCATCGCGTCGTCGATCCAGGCGTCGGCGTTGCCGAAGGCCCCACCGCCCAGGCGGGTCAGCAGCACGGTGTTCGAGCCGCCGGAGGCCGCCTGCTCGGCCGCGGCCAGCACGGTCGCTTCGTAGGCCGCTTCGAGGACCAGTCGCGCGAACGATTCCCACGCGGCACGCGGGACCATCGAATACGAAACGGGCAGCGCCGAGCAGAACGCCTGCGAGACGATGCGCCGCGGGCCTTCGGTCACGTCGGTGACCTCCACGTTGCGGTGTAACCCGACGGCCAGCTGTCCGCGCAGCGCGTCCCGAAGGCCCTCCGACGCTCCTGCGAGCAGCCCGGCAATTGCGTTGAGGCCCTCTTCGGTGCACAGCGCGTAGCCGTTTCGCGTCGTCCAGAGCGCACGGGCCGGTTGCCCGAGTTCGGCTGACAGCGCGTCACCCAGGCCGGCCAGCGCGTCGAGCTGGCGATCGCTGGTCTGCCCGGTTCCGCCGGCGACGGGCACGCAGTAGTTGCGGTAGATCGTGGCGGCGCCGGCCGCGATCGCACACGCCGGGCCCTGGGTGCGGTCGTAGGCGTATCGGGTCACTCCCTCTTCAGGGCGGACGCTGTAGTCGGTCATTTCCAGCAGGTTGAACTGCGAGGCGACCTGGAACAGCGCGCCGGCGAATTCGGGTTCGGCGTGCAGCGCCCTGGCGTCGCCGACCAGAGAGCTCACGGTACTGCGTTGCGCTACAGGAACATTCACCCGAGAGCGCAGCTCGGCCAAGGTGGGAATCGACAACTCCCCACACGCGTACCGCCTGCCGTTGACCGTCGAGACCAATTCGTCGCCCTCGACACGCAGCCGGCTCCGCGTCGACTCGTAGCCGGCCTCGGGAAACCCGGTGAGGCGTTCGAACCAATCGCTCATGCCGCGAATCATGCCAGCAGCCACCGACAGGCCCGTTGACTCTGCGTCTAGGGCGACAAACTGCGAGTAGGGTGCGCCGCCAACGCAGAATCAACACCCCAGCGCGCCGCCGAGCCGCCAAGCCGCCAAGCCGCCAAGAGAGACCGAGCACTATCTTTTCACCCGAGGGGGCAACGAATTGCTTCTGACCACTCCACGGCGGGTACTGGGATAACGATGAGCGAAAGCGTGCAAACCGGAACCATCACGACGCAGGTCCCAGCGAGGCTGGATCGGCTGCCCTGGTCGCGCTTTCACTGGCGCGTAGTGGTCGGGCTGGGCGGCGTGTGGATTCTCGACGGGCTTGAAGTCACGATGGTCGGCAATGTGTCGGGCCGCCTGGTCGAACACGGCAGCGGCATCGAGCTCAACCCCGCAGACATCGGCATGGCAGCGGCGATCTACATCGCGGGGGCGTGCCTGGGCGCATTGTTCTTCGGTCACCTGACCGACCGCTTCGGGCGGCGCAATCTGTTCGTGCTGACCCTCGTGGTGTACTTGGCCGCCACCGTTGCGACCGCATTCGCCTTCGCCCCTTGGTATTTCTTCGTCACCCGTTTCTTCACCGGCGCCGGCATCGGGGGCGAATACGCGGCCATCAACTCGGCGATCGACGAATTGATCCCCGCGCGCGTGCGCGGTCACGTTGACCTGGTGATCAATGGGACCTATTGGCTGGGGTCTGCCCTGGGTGCGGCCGGCTCGCTGGTCCTGCTGAACACGTCGAACTTCCCGGCGGACGTCGGCTGGCGGCTTGCGTTCGGCATCGGGGCCATTTTCGGCATCTTTGTCCTTGTCGTGCGGCGCAACGTGCCGGAAAGTCCGCGGTGGCTGTTCATCCACGGCCGCAACCAGGAAGCCGAGCAAGTGGTCGGCGAGATAGAAGCCGAAGTCCAGCGGGAAACCGGCGAAGCGCTGCCCGAGCCACGCGGGAAGCCGTTGACGGTCAGGCAGCGCGAGACGATTTCGTTCGTGGAGATCGCCAGGGTGGCGTTCAAGCTCTATCCGCGTCGCGCGGTGCTGGGGCTGGCGCTGTTCATCGGGCAGGCGTTCCTGTACAACGGCGTGACATTCAATCTCGGGACGCTGCTGACCAAGTTCTACGGCGTCGCGGCCGCGATGGTGCCGCTGTTCTTCATCCTGTGGGCGCTGAGCAATTTCGCCGGCCCACTGCTGCTCGGGCGGCTGATGGACACCGTGGGCCGCAAGCCGATCATCGCGCTTTCCTATCTTGGTTCGGCGGCGATGGCCGTGGTACTCGCCGTGCTGTTCGGCAACCAGACCGGCGGTGTGTGGTTGTTCATCGCCGTGCTGGCAGCGACGTTCTTCCTGGCCTCGACGGGTGCGAGCGCGGCGTATTTGACCGTCAGCGAGATCTTCCCGATGGAGACCAGGGCGCTGGCGATCGCGTTCTTCTACGCGGTGGGAACGGCGATCGGCGGTATCACCGGGCCGCTGTTGTTCGGCGAGCTGATCAATTCGGGTCAGCGCGGTCAGGTGGTCTGGTCATTCCTGATCGGAGCGGTGGTGATGGCGATTGCCGGTCTGGTGGAAATCTGGCTCGGCGTCGCCGCCGAGCAGCGCCCCCTGGAAGAACTGGCCCTGCCCCTGACGGTCGCCGACGCCGAGGACGACTGACGCCGGCGAGCAGACGCAGAATCGCGCGCGGGAGGCCCGCGCAATGCGATTCTGCGTCTGCTCGCGGGACTACCCGTAACGTGGCACGCGTGGCAGCGCAGAAGCCCCACTCCCGCCTTTCGGTAGAGGACTGGCTGCAGGCCGGCTACACCTTGCTGGCCGAGCAGGGGGTGCGCGCGCTCAAGGTCGACCGCCTCTGCCAGCAGGCGGGTGTCACCCGCGGCAGCTTCTACTGGCACTTCGAGGACATGGACGGCTACCGGGCCGCGCTCGTCGAATCGTGGAACACGTTCCTGGAACGGGACCGTCACGACCTGGCCGAGCTCGACGCATTGCCACCGCGAAAGCGGTTGTCCGCCATGATGACCGCGTTGATCAGCCCGCAGCACTGGATACTGGAGCGCGCGATGCGCGAATGGGCCCGTACCGACCCCGTCGCAGCCGCCAATGTCCGTGCGGCCGACCGGCGCCTGATCCGCTCGGTGACAAAGGCCTACGCCGACTTCGGTTTCAGTCCCGCCGACGCCAAGCTGCGCGCCGAGCTGACCTTCGCCGCCGGAATCGGGCTGCTGCACCTCGCCGGGTCGGCGGCCCAGGCGCAAAAGGCGGCCCAACGCGAACGATTCCTCGACCTGATGCTGGCCGACCCGACGTAGCCGACAGCTTGACAGGCAAACCCGATAACGGGCTATCCTACACGTTGTCGGAAATTCCTACACAGTGTCGGAAACAGGGGGACCGCATGATCGGGATCCGCGATTTGATGTCGTTGCCGCAGGTCGAGGCGGCCGAAGACTATGGCTTCTTCGGCCCCGATTCGGTGACCTGGAAGGTGTGGAGCTATCCGACCTCGCTGACGATCGGGTTTCAGCGCTCGGTGGTGATCGAAGAACTCGACCCCGCACTGGTGGCGGCCGTCGACAAGACCCACGAAATCTACAAGCGTCCCCGCACCCGCTACGACCGCACGTTGCGCTACTTCGCCATGGTCGCCTTCGGCGACAGCGCATCCACGGTCAAGGCGGCCGACGTGCTGGTGAAGATCCACTCGAAGGCGGTCGGCACCGACGAGGTGACCGGTATCCGCTATGACGCGAACGACCCGGCGTCGCAGTTGTGGATTCACCTCACGGCGTGGCACTCGATCCTCGTCGCCTACGAGAAGTACGGTCCCGGCAAGCTCTCGCCTGAAGAGGAAAAGCGGTACTGGGCCGAGTGCGCGTTGGCGGCCGAGTTGCAAACCTGCGCCCCGGCCGACGTGCCGACTACCCGCGAGGGCATCCGCCAGTACTTCGACGAAATGCGGCCCCAGTTGCTGGGTTCCGGCATCGCCAAGAAAGCGATGAACCACCTGCTGCGCGCCGAAGTGATGTTGCCGCCGATGCCGCCGGCGCTACGGCCCGGCGCCCTGCTCGTCGCCACAGTCCTGCGGCAGGGGACGCTGGCCACGATGCCCAAGTGGATGCGGCAAATGTCCGGGCTCCCGGTAAATTCCGCGCTGGACGCGGCGGTGGTCCCGGTGCTGCGGGTCGCATTCAAGACGATCAGCATGAGCACCCGATTCCAGCTGATGCTGTTGCAACTGCTGTCGCCCACCACGGTCGAGGTCGCGGCCCCGGTGCTGCGTTCCGTTCCGGCACGGGATCCGGTGACCACCACACCGAGTCAGGCGCAGGCCCGGTTCGGCTTCGATGCTCCAGCGTTGGCGCACAAGCAGTTCCGTGACCGCCAGAAGGCCAGGGTGTTCGACGAGGGCCTGACGCCCAGCGAAGAGGGCATCATCGAGTCCCAGCCGATCCTCGGTTCCGTCGTGTGACCCCGCGCAACGCGGCCGGCGATCGCGTGCGCGCCGAACACCTCGGCCCGCAGCGCCGCCGCCCGCAGGTGCTCGACGTGGCGCTGGAAATCGCTGCGGCCGAAGGGGTTTCCGGAGTCACCATGGGAGCGATTTCGGCGCGCATGGGCGTCAGCCGGCCGGTCGTCTACGACTGCTACAACGGGCGCGGTGAGGTACTGCGGGCGCTGCTCGATCGGGAGTCGGATGTCGCCCTCAACGCGCTGCTGGCGATCCTGCCGCCGCTCAAGACCACCTCGGTTGAGCAGATGTTCGTCGACGGATTTCGATCCCTCCTCGAGGACGTCAAGCGGCGTCCGGCCTCCTGGCGGATCATCTTCGCCAATGACCCTGATCCGCTTCTCGCCGAGGCGATCTCGCGTGGCCGGCGACGAATCAGCGAGCAGGTTGCCGCGGTGATGCGCCCACTGTTCGAAAGGTGGCAGGTCGAAGATGTCGACCGCGTCACACCGGTACTCACCGAAATATTCGTCGGGCTCTGCGAAACCGCGGCGCGGATGATGCTCGAGCAACCCGACACGTGGTCGCCGGATACCCTGGCCGACATCGTCGGCCGCGCCGCGTATCGCGCATTGCGGGCCCGCTCGGGCTAGATCATCGCGATCGGGGAGATTTTCGCGCCGATCGCCAACGCCCCGGCCAACTCGCAACTCATGTCGTAGTCGAACACCACATGCCCCGCTGCGATGTCCACGTCGCGCTTGAAGCGCTGCATGGGATTCGACAAGAACTGGGCGCTGGCACCGGACGCTTCCATGAGGTCGGCGATGATCGCCCGGCACTCGCGCACCGTGTGGGCTGCGGCCAGGCGCGCGTCGGCGCGTACCGATCGGGTGACTCGCGTGCCGCTGGTCACGAGTTGTTCGATACCGTCGGCGGTCTCGGCGACCAGCGCCCGCACTGCGCGCAGCCGCACCCGCGCATTGCCCAGCCTGATCTGGGCGGCCGGCTGATCCTTTTGCGCGACACCGGAATACGCCAGCACCCGGGCGCCGAGCCGCTCGGCATAGAGTTCGGTCACCCGCTCGGCGGCCCCGAGCACCGGCATCGACGCCAGCAACGCGAGGGCGGGAACCATCGGCCACCGGTAGGTCGGCACCGCGTGCGCGTGCGCTCCGGGCGAGGTGCCGCCATAGATGTCGGCCACCAACACAATCCGGTGCTCGGGTACGAAGATCCCGGTGGCGACGACGTCGTGGGAACCGGTGCCCCGCATGCCCGCGGTGTGCCATACATCGTCGACCACGACGTCGTCGGCCGGCACCACCACCAGGGCGGGCTCGATCTTGTCGGTCCGCTCGATGATCGCCCCGAGGATCATCCACTCGGCATCCATCGCGCCGGTCGCCCACGACCACCGACCGGTCAGGCGCACTCCGTCGTCGACCGGGCTGCCCCGCCCGGTCGGGGCCAGCGGAGCCGGTGCCAGCACCGGTCCCGCGGCGAACACTTCCTCCTGAAGCTGCGGGTAGAACAACGACAGCAGCCAGTTGTGCAGCGCGTAGAAACCCAGGGTCCAGGCACTCGACGCGCAGCCATGCGCCATCCGCCGAACCGGTTCCAGCAGTTCGGGAAACGACGCTTGAATCCCACCGAACCGAGCCGGGAGCAGAAGCCGAAACAGGTCCGTCTGCCTGAACTCGCTCACCGTCGCCGCGGGCAGGCGGCGCAGCCGCTCGGCCTCCTCGGCGCGCTCGGCTAGCCGCGCGACGAAGTCGTCGGTGATCCCGTGCGCTGGCATGCCGTCGACCGTACCATACTTTTTGGTATGCTAAGGCGCCTTGGGGCCCCACCACAGTTCGTGGATGTGGCGGTCGTTCCTGCCGACGTAGACGACGTGCTGGGTGCCCTGCGCGTCGAATGCGTACCCGACCGCGCCGTTGCCGCCCGATAACGGCGCACCGAGAGCGGTGGTGAGGTCGTCGGTGTGCCAGCCGTCGCGATCGGACCACAGCTCCACAATGTGATCGGCGTCGACGATGACATGCTGGGTGCCCTGGGCTTCGAACGCATATCCCGACACCGACCACGGACTGCCCGGCGCGCCCACGGTAGCGGTCAGATCGTCGGTGTGCCAGCCGTTGTGATCCCACCACAGCTCGCGCAGATGAATGTCCTCGAGGGGCGCGCTCTTGTAGATGACATGCTGGGTGCCCTGCGCCGCAAACGCATAGGCGGTAAAGAACCCGCCGATCGAGGATTCCGCGCCGGCCGCTGCGCTCACATCGCCGAGGTGCCAGCCGCCCGCGTCCGACCACAGTTCATGCATGTGGCGGTCCTGGCCGCAGTAGATCACATGCTGACCGCCACCGAAGAGGTACGCCGCGGGATGACCGCCCTGGTCGGCGGGCGGGGCGGCCAGCACCGCGGCCATATCCGTGTGATGCCAGCCCGTGCGGTCCGACCACAGCTCGTGAACATGGTCATCGGGCCAACTGAAATAGACCACATGCTGGGTGCCCTGGGCCTCGAACCCGTAGCCGGTGATCGCGTCCGTGGCAAGCGGGGAGTGGGTCAGCGCGGTGAGATCCTCGACGTGCGAACCGCTTTGGTCCCACCACAGATCCTGGATGTGGTGGTCTGTGCCCAGATAGATCGCGTGCTGGGCGCCCTGGAAGGAATACCCCGAAACGTCCAATCTCGAAGGCGGAGCTCCGCCGGCGGCCGTGCTCAGATCCTTGTGGTGCCAGCCGGTCCCGTCGTGCCACAGGTCCTCGATGTGGCCTTGGACTTTGACGTACAACACGTGCTGGCCGCCGTCGGGCTGGGACACGTAACTGGCGATGCCGCCCAGCACCGCGTCCGGGGCGCCGGTCAGCGCGCTCAGATCCTGCTGCTGCCACAACGACTGTGGCACAGTGGCTTTCGCTGGCGTTGCGGTCGGAGGCGCGGTGTGCGACGAGCACCCCGCCACTCCCGTCGCGACGACGGCCGCCGTGGCGGCACGGCCAGCAACTGCCGAAAGCCGTTGTCAGCCAAGGTTGTAGGAGTCCTTCGAAACCTGGAAGAAGTGGCCACTGCTGTTGTCGGTGCACTTCATGCCCGAGGGGTCGCTCGCGCACGTGATGCTGCCGGCGGAGAGGGTTTGGCCGTAGTTCAGCGTCTGCTCGCCCGCGACACGCAGCGTGTCGCCATGGCACGCCATGGCGCCCAGCTGGCCCGCGTTCAGGGTGAAGCGGTTGCCCCATTTGATGTGTTTGGAGCATTCCGGACCCGGCGGCACTTGGTAGGTGTATTCGGCGATATCGCACGCGGCACCCCCGCTGTCCAGGATGCAGGCGATGTTTCCCGACGGCGATTGAAAATTCTGGCTACTCGCGTGCGCGGTTGACGGGAAGGCGATCGTCGCCGCGACCGACGCGGACGCGATCAGCGCCAGCTTCGTGATCTGCATCTAGTGTGTCCCCTCGGCAAAGTGAGTCAGGTCAAGCTTTGTCATAGCACTTCGCGGTGGGCTTGTCGGTGGGTTTGAGTACCTTGCCGGCATGAGTACTTCCAGGGCGAGCGCGAACGGCGGGTTCGGCGGGCTGGTGGCGGTGCTGTTCCTGATAGCCATCGTCATCAAATTCATCTGGTGGATCCTCGGGGCCTTGGTCCTCGTCGGCATCTTCTTCGTCGCGCGGGCCGTCGCGCGCTGGTACAGCAAACGCTCCGCCGAATACGCGCGGTATCGGGACGGCCTTGCCGCTCGTGCCGATGAACAGCACAGCTGGGTGTTGCAGGGCGACGACCGCGGGATTTACGGCATCGAGGGCGCGAAACTCATGCACTTTCTCTATCCGGCGCTGGATGTGGCGAGGCGCCCGGTCAAGCGGTCCAGCCGGGGGCCATAGTGCCGTGAGGGGCGGGTAAACGGCCGGGTTGTTACCATCGCGCGGTGAGCGATCCGGTGGGGTTTGGCCGAATGCGACCGTTGAGCAGGCGCGATGTTTTGAAGTATGCCGGTGCTGCGCCGGTGATACTGGGCGCCGTGTTGATCGACCCCCCAAGCGCGTCGGCCGGCATCTCCGGAATGGCCGTCTTCCTCGACCCGGGTCACAATGCCGTGGCCGACGCCTCGATCAACAGCCAAGTTCCCAACGGCCGGGGTGGGACGAAGCAGTGCAACACGTCGGGGACGGCTACCGACAGCGGCTACCCGGAGCACGCGTTCACCTGGGACGTCGTCGGGCGCATTGCGGCGGAACTCAATCAAGCGGGCGTGCGCACACAGCTGTCGCGGGAGAACGACGGTTCGGTAGGACCCTGTGTCGACCGGCGCGCCGCGTTGGCCAACGCGATGCACCCGGACGCCATCGTGAGCATCCACGCCGACGGTGGACCCTCGTCCGGCCACGGGTTCCACGTGAACTACTCCAGCCCGCCGCTCAACGCCGCCCAATCCGGGCCCGCCATCCAGTTGGCGCACACGATGCGCGACGCCCTGGTCGCCTCCGGTATGCAGCCGGCCAACTACATCGGGTCCGACGGACTGTATGGCCGCGAAGACCTGGCCGGCCTGAACCTTGCCGAGTTCCCTGCGGTTCTGGTGGAACTCGGCAACATGAAGAACGCGGACGACGCGGCGAAGATCCAAAGTCCGGACGGCCGGGCGCAATATGCCGCGGCTGTCACCAAAGGGATAGTTGCGTATCTGAACGCCAAGGCGGGAACCGGCTAGGAGAGCTATGTCAGCAGTGCGCCGCATCAGCCCCGTTGCGAGCCGGCGGTGACAGTCCCTGGGAAACCCGGTGGGCGGCACAGCCGCGTCCCGCAAAGGCGAACCTGGCGCAGTCGGCGGGTGATCGCCATTCTCTTGGCGCTGATCCTGATGGCCGCGATCGTGACGATCGCGGCCGTGTTCACCTACGACCACGCACCACAACCCAAGGCGGCGCCGGCCCCAAAGCCGACCGGCGCACCAGCCCGACCGGCGCCCGCCACCTCGCCCGCACCGCAGCCGGCACCGCAGAATGCACCGAACGACGCGCTGAGCGCGGACTTCGCCAAATTGCAGAGCAGACTGAACGCCAAGATCGGTGTCGTCGTCAGCCCGGTCGGCAGCGGGCAGGGCCCGATGACGTTGGGCAGCGACTGGACCGAGGGACCGGCCTGGTCGACCATCAAAGTGCCCTTGGTGATCGCGGCGCTCCGGCAGCAGGGCACGCAACAAGTCACCGACACAATGAAGGCCACCATCACCGAATCCGACAATGCGGCGGCCGAAGCAATCTGGGCGCAACTGGGGGAGCCGGTCACCGCCGGCCAACGGGTGCAAGACGTGCTGAAAGGAACCGGCGATCCCACCGTCGTCCAGTATTTAAGGGTGCGGCCGCCTTACACCCCCTTCGGGCAGACCATTTGGTCGCTGACCAATCAAGTCCGGTTCCTTGCCAGCGCCTCCTGCGACAGCAAGAACGACCCGATATTCGCGCTGATGAGTCAGGTCGTGCCGGGGCAGAGTTGGGGGATCGGGACCATCGCCGGCACGCAGTTCAAAGGGGGCTGGGGACCGTGGCCGACCGGCAAGTACCTGGTGCGACAGATGGGCATCCTCACGGCGCCAACCGGAAAGGTCGCGGTGGCGATCGCCGCGGAACCCTCGTCGGGGCAGTTCGACGACGGCACCAAGGACCTCGGGGAGATTGCCGACTGGCTTAACGATCACCTCGCTGCGCTGCCCGCCGGAAAATGCGCCAGCGGGTGACTTGAACACCGTTGACCGGCAACCGTTGTCGGCCCCATCCGATTGTCTCGGGCGGCAAACACTGCGCAAAGGTCGGTATGGTGCCGCATACTGTCCGTGCGACAGGAGGTGACGGTGTCTGCAACGGATCCGCGGGTCGGTACGACATTCGGCAAATACAACATCACCGGCGTTCTGGGCAAAGGGGGAATGGGAGAGGTCTACGAGGCCTACGACAACGAGATCAACAGAACGGTCGCGCTGAAGATCATCAAAACCCAGTACGCGAACGACCGCACGTACCGCTTGCGGTTCGAACGCGAGTCGCACGCCGCGGCGAAGCTGCAAGAACCACATGTCATCCCGATTCACGGATACGGCGAGATCGACGGCTCGCTGTTCATCGACATGCGGCTGGTCCGCGGCACCGACCTGCAAACCATTCTGGAAAAGCACCCCCTCGAGCCGGATCGGGCAGTCGCGATAATCAGCCAGATCGCCGCGGCGCTCGACGCCGCCCACGCCGAAGGCCTAATCCACCGTGACATCAAGCCGCAGAACATCCTTGTCACCCCGGCCGATTTCGCTTACCTCGTCGATTTCGGCATTGCCGAAGCGATGGGCGATAGCGGCAACACCCGGCTGACGCAGGTCGGCTCGGCGATCGGCTCCTGGTCGTACATGGCGCCGGAACGGTTTGCCGACAAGGAGATCACTCCCGCGGTCGATATCTACTCGCTGGCGTGCGTGCTGTACGAAAGCCTGACGGGTGTGATGCCGTTTGCCAACGCCAGTCAGCAGGCGGTGATCGCGGCGCACATCACGACGCCGCCGCCCCGGCCGAGTGTCACGAATCGCAGAATTTCGCCGGCCTTCGACGAAGTCATCGCCCGCGGCATGGCAAAAGAACCCGACGATCGATACGGCAGCGCAGGCGCATTCGCGCGGGCGGCCACTCGGGCACTACGGACCCAGGGCACCGTCCCGGTCAGCACGCCGGAAGTGGCGCCCACCCAGTTCGGCACGCCGCACGCCGCTCCCACCCAGTACGGCACGCCAGAGGCCGCTCCCACTCAGTACGCGGCCTGGCCGCCGGCGCGGCCGAAAGAAGCTGTTCCGCAATATTTCCCGCCGTCCGCGCCGGATTTTCGGCCACCCCCACCCCCGCCCGCGGCCGCGCCCGCCAGTCAGGGTGAACGGTCAGGTGGGTCGCGGTGGGTGATCGTCGTCGCCGCGCTGGTGGTTCTCGTCGCGATCGGCGTCAGCATCGGTCTTGTCGCAAAGATGAATTCGAGTTCCGCACCGACCCCGACGGCCGAGTCGACGACTACCGCCACGTACCCCCGTGAGCCGTCGTCGACCGCATCGTCGTCGCTACCGAGTCCGACCGAGTCGCTCCCGAGTGGCAACATACCTCCGCCGCTCGTGACCGGCGCGGACGCCGCCCACCAAACCTGCGACGGAGGCTTTCCCCTTCCGAATGCCACCGGATTCGGCACGCGCGGCGGACGCGGCTCAGTGGCGACGTCGTGCTTTTTCGCGAACTCGGTCCTGAACGCGTACTGGAACGAATACCACAACGCCAGCCTCGCGGCGCGATCGGTGTCGGCGCCCGGATCCGTGCCCTGTACCACGGTCAGCACCAACTGCGATCCGCGAAATAACGCGAACTTTCTCATGCAGTGCGGCCAGGACGGCCCCAACCCGTGGATCAGGTGCACCGGCGGGAACAACGCGGTGGTCTACCTCTGGTAATCCGCGGCAAAGCGACAAATTTCGCTGCCGCGCAACGGTTGTCGCTACACACGACGAACGCCCGCTTGGGACAGCAATTTTGCGAGAGCGCGCCGTTCAGATCAGCTGGACCACCGCGGTCACCACAACCACCGTCAGCGTGCCCATCCCGATGATGTACACCTGGCGGCGCGGAGTGATGCGCGGCGGTAGCGGGCGGATCGCCAGCGTTCGCTCGCGCTGTATCGCGATCAGATAGGCGCACAGCGCCACGATGGCGGCCAAGACGGTCGGGATAAGCGCGACCGGACCGCCGTTCAGGTTCTTGAACGCCAGCAACGCGCCATTGACCAGGAACGCGAACGACGTCCGGGTCCATGCCAACGTTGTTCGTTCGGCCTGCAGACCGCGATCCGGTGCGCTCAACCCATCAACGCCTTGGCGATGACCAATCCGAGCGCGACGACTCCCAGCGCGATCAGGCCCAGCGCGAGAAAACCCGGCGTGGGGTGACGGGGCAAGGGCAAGCCCCGGCGCATGGCGCGATCGGCCTGCTGCCAGCGCAGCATCCCCATCCCGCTGGTAGCGATGGCCAAGACCGCGAGCCCGACGCCGAGCATGCGACGCGCGCCCGGGATCGTCAGCTCCGGAACCAGCTGCACCAGCGCGACGGCCGCGGCCAGCAATCCGAGCGAGGTGCGCTGCCAGGACAGGAACGTCCGCTCGTTGGCCAGGGTGAACCGGTAGTCGGGCTCGGTCTCGGTCGGGCCCGCTGGGTCGCCGGGCCTAGTGCTGTTGTCGGCCACGAGGCACATCGTAGATTCGTGGGCCGGGAAAATAGCATGATGACCCACGTGGTTAAGGCGTTGTTGTTCGACGTGCAAGGCACGGCGACGGATTTTCTTTCGACCGTCTGCGGCGAAGCGCAGCGGATCAGCGCCGGCCGTTACCCGGACGTCGACTGGCCTGAACTGGTGCGGCATTGGCGCGCAGGCTATTTCGACGCATTGGAGGCTGCCGGCGGCGACGGATGGGTTTCGGTGCACTCGGTGTACCGCGCCGCGCTGGACACCGTGCTGCACGAGGCCGGCATCACCGGACTTTCGGCCGCCGAGCGTGCGGAGCTCACGTTGGCCTGGCAGCGCCTGACGCCGTGGCCGGATGTGGTGCCCGGGCTGACGCGGCTGAAAACTAAGTACACCCTGGCCACCCTGTCGAACGCCGACGTCAGCGCGGTGGTCAACATCTCCAAGCGAGCGGGTTTGCCGTGGGACGCCATCTTCGCCGCCGAGATGGCCGGGGTCTTCAAACCTGATCCGGTCATCTATCGGATGGCCGCGACCTACCTCGGCCTGGACCCGCCCGAGATCATGATGGTGGCCAGCCACAAGTACGACATCCGCGCCGCCGCCGGTCTCGGTTTCCGCACCGCGTTCGTGGCACGTCCATTGGAGTTCGGAGTCGACGGCGCCGCCGACGTCGAGTACTCCGAGGAGTTCGACTTCAACGCGCCGGACTTCCTCGACCTCGCCGATCAGCTCGGCTGCTGACGCGTAGGCACCCGTCGCGGTCGGCCGCGGGTATTAGCTATTTCGCTGATGTTTTGCGACGCGGCTCGCCGCATGCTGGCTAGCATGAGCGCAACTGAGTGGAGCGACGTTGGTGTGAGCGACCTACCCACGGGAACCGTGACGTTGCTGCTGGCCGACGTCGAAGGATCGACGCGGCTGTGGGAAACCCAGCCCGACGAAATGACGGCCGCCGTCGCACGTCTGGATCAGGCGTTGTCTGAGACGGTCGCCGCCCATGACGGGGTGCGCCCGGTCGAACAGGGCGAGGGAGACAGCTTCGTCATCGCGTTCGGCCGCGCTTCCGATGCGCTGGCCTGTGCGCTGGATCTGCAGCGGGCGCCGCTGGCGCCGATCCGGTTGCGCATCGGGATGCACACCGGTGAGGTCCGGCTGCGTGACGAGGGAAACTACATCGGCCCGACGGTCAACCGCGCGGCGCGACTGCGCGATCTGGCCCACGGCGGGCAGACGGTGCTGTCCGGCGCCACCGAGCCGCTTGTCGTCGACCAGCTTCCCGATGGTGTTTCGCTGATCGACTTGGGGTCACATCCGCTTCGCGATCTGCCGCGCCCCGAACGGGTGACGCAAATGTGCCACCCCGACCTGCGCAACGACTTCCCGCCGTTGCGCACCTCCACTGAGGCCGACGTTCATAACCTTCCGATGCAGCTGACGAGTTTCGTTGGGCGCCAAGCCGAAATGCGCAGCCTGCGGGATGCGCTGGCCACCAATCGGCTGGTGACCCTGACCGGCGCCGGCGGGGTGGGCAAGACCCGGCTGGCCGTGCAGGTTGCCGAAGCGGTGGCGCGGGATTTCGCCGACGGTGTTTGGTACGTGGACTTGGCGCCGGTCACGGTTCCCGAGGTGGTGCCGCTGACGGTGGCCCGCGCGCTGAGTCTCGTCGACCAGCCGGGTCGCTCGACGATGGACACGCTGCTGCGATTTGTTCGCGACCGCCGGCTGCTGGTGGTGCTGGACAACTGCGAGCACCTGCTCGACGCCAGCGCCCAGGTGGTCGTGGCGCTGCTCGGTGGCGCCTCGTGCCTCAAAGTGCTCGCGACCAGTCGGGAGCCGCTCCTGGTGACCGGCGAGGCTACGCGGCAGGTGCCGTCGCTGTCGCTGGGCGACGAGGCGATCGAGTTGTTCGCCGATCGTGCCCGCCTGGCCCAGGCCGACTTCACGCTCACCGACGACAACGCCGCCGCGGTGGCGGAAATCTGTCGCCGTCTGGACGGGATGCCGCTGGCCATCGAGCTGGCCGCGGCAAGGGTGCGCACGTTGTCGCTGGCCGACATCGTCCAGAGCCTGCATGACCGTTTCCGCCTGTTGACCGGTGGCTCGCGCACCGCGGTGCGTCGGCAGCAGACTTTGCGGGCGTCGGTGGACTGGTCGCATGCCTTGCTTACCGACGCCGAACGCATCCTGTTTCGCCGGCTGGCGGTGTTCCTCGGCGGATTCGACCTCGACGCCGCACGGGCGGTTGCCGGCGCCGACCAATTGCAGCGATACCAGGTCTTGGATCAGCTCACCCTGCTCGTCGACAAGTCGCTGGTGGTTGCCGAAAATACCAGTGGCCCAACGCGATACCGACTGCTCGAGACGGTACGGCAGTACGCGCAGGAGAAGCTCGGCGAGTCCGGCGAAGCCGACGCCGTCCGGTCGCGTCACTGTGATTACTACACCTCGATGGCGGGCGTACTGGACTCCCCGGCCCGCAGTGACTATGAACAGCGCCTCGAGCAGGCCGAA
>NZ_DATJYB010000089.1:0-13037 GCF_035499775.1 Mycobacterium sp.
TGACAGCGGATGCACCCGAGTTGCTTGCCGGCCATCAGCCCATCCCGCTGCCGCCTCCGGCATCGCCGGTCAACTATCGCCGTGTCCTGCGTGCGGTGCGTGCGACCGTCGACCCGGCAGCGGCCGCGCTCGTCGCCGAAAGCGCGGCGGGGGTGCGGATCACGCTGTTCGATGACGTGTCGGTGCTCGCCGAACACGAGTACCGGGAGCCGTCGCTCGACCAGGCCGATCGAATGAGATGGTTCGGGCACGATGGGGCGAACCGGGGCAACAGCAAGATCATGCTGGACGTCCCCGCCGCGCTGGCGGACCCGACGCGAATTGACGTGTACGGGGCGGTCGTCGTAGCGAACCGGTTGTTCGGGATCGATCCGGCCAGCCCGCTGCAGCCGGACGCGCCGGCGGGCGCGGTGATCGTGCGCGAGTACGAACCACATCCGCAGCCACGCTGACCGCTGAGGAAGGCGACGGGTGACCATAAGGCGACGAACTGTGCTGTGCGCCGCGGCGCTGGCTCCGGCCGCGATGCTGGCACGACCGTTGGTGGCGCGCGCCGACGAACAATCGATCGACCTGCCGCGCTGGATGGCACGGCTGGCCGACGACGCGCCGCTGAGCGGCATCACCATCCCCGGCACGCACGACTCCGGAGCACGCTTCGGTGGTGTGGCGCCGGTAGTCGATTTCGTTACCGCGCTGTGGGTGCAGTGCCAGAACTGGACCGTCACGCAGCAGCTGAACGCCGGGGTCCGGTTCCTCGACGTGCGCTGCCACGCCGAACCGGACGGGACGCTGCGTATCCATCACATGTTCGTCGACGAGCAGCTCTCGTTGACCGATGTGCTGCGCGAGTGCGTGGCGTTCCTCGCGGCGAACCCGACCGAGGCGTTGCTGATGCGGGTGCAGCAGGAGGCGTCCACGATGCCCGAGCCGCAGTTCGTGGCGGCATTCGAGCGGCATGTGCGTGAGGCCGATGCCGACGACCGGATATACCGCGCCCCGGCGATTCCGCAGCTGCGACTGGTTCGCGGCCGAATTGTGCTGATGCCCAACAAGTTACCCAGCCTAGGAGGGATCAGCTGGACCGGCCCGCTGGTGTCCATCGAGGACGACTGGGACATGGGTTACCTCGCGCCCGCAGAGGCAGTCGAACGCAAATGGCGTTCCGTCGTCGCGTCGCTGGACGCGGCCTCGGCAAGCACCGACAAGATCACGATCAGCTTCGTGTCGGCCAACGGCGCGGTGGTGCCGCCGCGGTTGCTCACCGACATCCTGAATCCTCGATTGCAGCGGGAGGCGGCCCGCCGCCAGGGCGACGCACAGGTGGGCCGCAGCCTGGGTGTCGTGCTCGTCGACTTCGTCGACGGGGCCGCCGGCGCTGTGCAGCAGCTGGCGTCGTGCAATCGCTTTGCCGGCTAGGTCCGATCGGGTGGTTGGCCACGCGATGGGATAGTCGGCGCCGAGTTTCAGCGTCTTCTCAGCGCGATATCGGCATGGTGGAAAGCTTGAGTGCGCCATACCGCACTGAACCGAGGGGTGGCACCGTGAGGGTATTGCTCGTCGAAGACGAGGAACGACTGTCGTCGATGGTGGCGATGGGCCTGCGCGCTGAAGGCTTCGTCGTGGTCACCGCCGCTACCGGTGACGATGGCCTGTACGAGGCGACAGAGCACCAGTTCGACGTGATCGTCCTGGACATCATGCTGCCCGGCCGCAGCGGCTACGAAGTTCTCCGCCGGCTGCGCAGCGCTGCGGTGTGGACTCCGGTGCTCATGCTGACCGCCAAGGACGGCGAATATGACCAGACCGACGCATTCGACCTGGGTGCGGACGATTACCTGACCAAGCCGTTCTCGTTCAAGATTCTGGTGGCGCGGCTGCGGGCGCTGATGCGTCGCGGCGCGCCGGAACGCCCCGTCGTTCTCACCGCGGGCACGCTGTCGCTGGATCCGTCCCGGCGCCTGGTGACCCGCGACGACACGGCGATCTCCTTGACCGCGCGTGAGTTCGGTGTTTTGGAGTACTTGATGCGCAACAAGGACAGCGTGCTCACCAAATCCGACATCCTGGCCAACGTGTGGGACGTGAATTACGGCGGGCCGGAGAATGTGGTGGAAGTCTACGTCGGCTACCTACGGCGCAAGATCGATATCCCGTTCGGTACCAACAGTATTGAGACGATCCGGGGTGTCGGATACCGGCTATTGCCCTGACGGCACGGTGACGGTGATGTGGGCGCCTCCACCCGGCCGGTCACCGATCGTGATGCTGCCGCGGTATGCGCGGATGATTTCGGCGACGATGGCCAGTCCCAGGCCGCTGCCTCCGCCCTTGCGTGACCGGTCGGTGTCGAGGCGGACGAAGCGGTCGAAGACACGACTGCGCTCCGCCGCGGGTATGCCCGGTCCGTCGTCGGCGATGACGAATGTGGTGTTGCCGTCGGCGCGATGCACCGACAGCTCGATCTGCGACACCGCGTGGCGGGCGGCGTTGTCGACAAGATTGCGCACCATCCGCGCCAGGGCCGTCTCGTCACCGAGCGCCAGAATGTGCTCGTCGATGTCGGTGTAGACGGCCAGCGTGGTGTCACGGCGCAGCCGCGCCGCCTGCGTCTCGACGATGTCTGACATGTCTGAAAGGCCCACCTCAGCGGTGGGCAGCGCCAAACCCTTCTCGTCGGCACGGGCCAGCAACAGCAAATCCTCCACCAGCACTTTCATCCGATGCGCCTCGGGCAGCAAGGTGCCGGTCGCCATCTCGATGTCGAGGAGCTCGGGGTGGGATTCGACGACCTCGAGCGCGTAGATGATGGTCGTCAGCGGGCTGCGCAATTCGTGGGAGGCATCACCGACGAACCGGCGCTGCGCCAGGTTGCCCGCCTCGACGCGCTCCAGCATCGCATTCATCGTGTCGGCCAAGGCCGCGATCTCGTCACCGCTCGCGGGCACCGGAACACGCTCGGACAGGTCCGAAGCAGAGATCTCCGCCACCCGGGTGCGGATCGCATCCACCGACCGCAACGAGCGTTTGACCAGCGTAAAGCTGACGTAGGCGGCCGCAGCGATCACCAGTGGCGACACCCCCACCAGCAGAATCGCCACGGTCCGAACCGTTGCCTCGGCGGCTTCGCTGGCGCCGCCGACCACGACGGTGTACGTGCCACCGGGGCTCACCACCCTCTGACCGCTCAACCGCATGTCATCGCCCGGTGAAGCATCGTCGGGCAGGCCGACCGTGATTGCGGACCCGAATAGTCCAACGGGTACCAGGGCCGTGGCCGGCGCCCCCGACGATCGGCGCACCACGTGTCCGTCGGCGTCGAGGATCTGCACCGCCACCACACGCTGGTTCGTCGTCATCAGGCTCTCGTCGAGCCGGGTGACGTTTTCCAGGCGCAACGCGGCCACGATCTCGGTGACTCGGGCACCCGTGGCGTCGTCGACGCCGGACATCAGCAGTTGACTCAGCAAGATCAGTAGACCCGCGATGGCCAGCGCGAGTGCGGCCAGCACCACTGCCGCGGACACCACCGCTGCGCGGGTGGCGATGCCCCAGTAGCGCGGACTGGCTCTGTGCCAGCGCCCCCAGCGCCAGCCCGGTGCCCGCGCGCCTTCGTCACGGTTCATCACTGTCGGACTGTAGGACCCCGGGCCGGCACATCGCCAGCGAAGACGGTCGCCGCGATCCTGCCGCGGTGGCGACCCGGCATCAGCGCTTCGACAGCATGCGGTCGGAAATGTCTGTGCCCGAAAGGATTTCGTCGTTCATCCGGTTTCGGTGGGCAGCCAGATAGACCAGCGCCGCTCCGCCGGCGAGACACGCAACAGCGACCACATAGCTGGGGCCCCGCATCGCCTCTTCGAGCGACCGCCAGTTTGCGCCCACGACGTAGCCGGCGACCGCGAGCGCACCGGTCCACGGCAGACATCCGGCGACGGTGTACAGGCCGAATCGGATCGGGGGCATCTGGGCGATGCCGGCGGGCAGCGAAATGAAGGTGCGGATGGCGGGCAGCAGTCGGGCCCAGAACACCGAGGACGTCCCGCGGCGCAGGAACCATCGTTGAGCACGCTCGACATCCCGCGGCCGAAGCCAGGCGTAACGGCCCCAACGACGCAACGCGGACTGGCCCCAACGCCGTCCGGCCCACCACGCCAGGTAACTTCCCGCGACATTGCCCAGGGTGCCCGAGATGATGACCGCGGCAAGAGTGGGATGCGATCCGGCGACCGCGCCGGTGGAAATTGCGCCGCCGAGCAGCATGGTGACCTCGGACGGGACGGGCAGACATGCTGATTCGGCCGCCATCAATACGAATATCGCGAACAGTCCGTAGCTGACAATGAAATGCTGCACGGTCCAACGCCTTTCTGAGCGGTTCTGTCCCCACTCTGCCGATGAGGCGCTGAGAACACGCTGAAAGCGCGGCTACGACGGGCGCGTCGAACGTGGGGGATATGCATGCGTTTTGATCGGCGATCCGTCCCCGGCGCCCGCGCTCGGCGCGTGACGGCGTGCAAACATGACTTACCGTGACTACCTACCGCAGCCCGTTCCGAGCCGATCTTCTGCAGGGAAAGGTGGCCGTGGTCACCGGCGGCGCGACTGGTCTGGGCCTGGAGATCGCCCGGGTACTGGGCGCTCACGGCGCTCGCGTCGCCATCTGCAGCCGCAAGGAACCCAATCTTCAGGAAGCGGTTGCAGCCTTGCAGGACAAGGGGATTGAGGCCAGCTACGGCGTCTGCGACGTCCGCCGCCACGACGAGGTCACCGCGGTCCTGGAGGAAGTCCTGCGAACGTACGGTCGGCTCGACGTCGTGGTCAACAACGCTGCCGGGAACTTCCCCGTCCCGATCAGCGACCTCAGCCCCAACGGATTCAAAGCCGTCGTCGACATCGACCTGCTGGGCACATTCAATGTGTCGAAGGCAGCGTACGACCTGTGGCTGCGCGAGCACGGGGGTGCCGTGGTAAACATCAGCGCGGCGATCCAGTACCGCGGCATGGCCAAGCAGGCGCACGTGGTGTCGGCCAAGGCCGGCGTCGACGCGCTGAGCCGTACCTGCGCGATCGAGTGGGGACCCGACGGGGTCCGGGTGAATGCCGTTGCGCCCGGCGCGATGTCGGGCACCGAGGGAGTCAAGCGAATCGCCGGCGACAACCAGCAGCGGACCACCCAGAACCCGCTGCGGCGTCCCGGTTCGACTACCGAGGTCGCCGAAACGGTGTTATTCCTGGCCAGCGATGCGGCGTCCTACGTCACGGGAGCAACGCTGGTGGTCGATGGCGGCGGGTGGTTGACCGCCGGCGGTTAGCGGGTCTCGGGGCACTCGGTCAAGGTGCTGGTCACGGGGGCTTTGCGGCGCCGCCGACCGGTCGCACGTCCGGCCGGCTTCGGGCAAATTAGGTTTTGGCCTCGAGTAGCAGTATTCTTGCCCGCGGTTCGTAATCGACTCAGGAACAGACCTATGCCTTCGCAGCGCCCAGGATCATTGCGTAGCCCTCGTACCCAGCGTCTTGTTGGACGCGTGAATTACCTGACCGTCGGCCAGTGCTTCGACATCGAAGTCACTCGCGATACGGACGGTTGGACGATCCGGATTCCCGAGGTCGGCGGGACCGCCCGCGCCAGCCGTCGGGCCGCGGTGGAACTGGCGGCGCGGAAATGCATCGCCCTCCGGACCGGGATCCCGATCGGTTATGTCGCCGTGCATGTCACAAGCGAGATCGGTTAGCGCCGAATAGCCTTCGCCCCCGGGCAGTCGGTCGAGCAGCTCACATCTTCACGGTGAGCGGCCAGACGTTCCAGATGTCGTCGCAGTACTCGGCGATGGCGCGGTCCGACGAAAACTTCCCGCTGCGCGCGGTGTTGAGGATGGACATCTTCGTCCACGACTCCCCGTCCAGCCACGCGGCGCTGACCCGGTCCTGGCATTGCACGTAGGACGCGTAGTCGGCGCACACCAGGAATGGATCGTCGTAGCGGAGGTTGTCCACCAGCGGCCGGAACACCTCGGTGTCGCCGTGCGAGAACGTCCCGCCGGCAATCAGGTCCAGGACCGTGCTTAGCTCCTCGTTCCCAGCTTGGGGGCCGTCGATGTAATCGGCCGGGCGGTACCCCTTGGCCTTCAGCTCCTCGACCTCCTCCACGGTCAGGCCGAACAGGAAGAAGTTCTCGGCTCCGACCTCCTCGCGCATCTCGACGTTGGCGCCGTCGAGCGTGCCGATGGTCAGGGCGCCGTTGATCATGAACTTCATGTTCCCGGTGCCCGAGGCCTCCTTGCCCGCGGTAGAGATCTGCTCGGACAGGTTGGCGGCCGGGTAAATCATGTGTGCGTTCTGCACGTTGAAATTCGGCACGAACGCCACCTTGATGAACTTGTTGACATCCGGGTCGGCGTTGACCGTCTCCCCGACCGAGTTGATCAGCTTGATGATCCGCTTGGCGAGGAAATATCCGGGAGCGGCCTTACCGCCAAAGATGAAGGCCCGCTGCGGAATCGACAGTCCCGGGTTCTGCTTGAGCCGGTGGTAGAGCGCGACGATGTGCAGTACGTTGAGGTGCTGGCGCTTGTACTCGTGGATGCGCTTGACCTGGACGTCGAACATCCAGTTGGGGTTCAGCTCCACGCCGGCCGCCTGCTGGATGTACTTGGCGAGGCGCGCCTTGTTGCTGCGCTTCACGTCGCGCCACTGCGCACGGAACGAGGCATCCTCAACGAACGGCTCCAGCCGGCGCAGCCGCCCCAGTTCGGTGAGCCAGCCCTCACCGACGGTGCGGTCCAGCAGTTCCCGCAGCCCGGGGTTGGACAGCGCGAGGAAGCGCCGTGGCGTCACACCGTTGGTCTTGTTGCTGAACCGCTCCGGCCACAGCTCGTAGAAGTCTTTGAGCACACTGGCTTTCAGCAGTTCCGAATGCAGCGCGGCGACACCGTTTATGGCGTGGCTGCCGACGGTCGCCAGATGCGCCATCCGGACGTTCTTACCGCCGTCCTCACCGATCAGCGACATCCGGCGGACCCGGTCCTCGTCGCCGGGAAAGCGGGCGCGGACCTCGTCGAGGAACCGCCCATTGATCTCGTAGATGATCTCGAGGTGACGGGGCAGCGACTCGGCGAACATCTCCAGCGGCCATTTCTCCAGCGCTTCGGGCAGCAGGGTGTGGTTGGTGTAGCCGAACGTCGCGACCGTGATGTCCCACGCCTCGTCCCACTGCAGGTCGCGCTCGTCGACCAGCAGCCGCATCAGCTCGGCGACCCCGATCGACGGATGGGTGTCGTTGAGCTGCAAGGCGAACCGCTGGGGGAGTTCCTTAACCGACAGGTCGGCTAGATCATCAATGATGTGCAGCACATGCTGCAGCGAGCAGGACACGAAGAAGTACTGCTGGAGCAGACGCAGCCGCTTGCCCGCCTCCGGCTCGTCATTGGGGTACAGCACCTTGGTGACGGTCTCCGAGGTGACCTCGTCCTCGACGGCTTTGTAGTAGTCGCCGGTATTGAAGGCTTCCAGCGCGAACGAATCGACGGCCCGCGCGCTCCACAACGTCAGCACGTTGCAGGTGTTGACGCCGTAGCCCTGGATGGGCGTGTCGTAGGCGGTGCCCTTCAGCAGCCGTCCCGGCACCCATCGGGAGCGGTCATGGCCGGTGTCGTCGGTGTAGTGCTCCGCGTAGCCGCCCCACTTGACGAGGTAGGTGACGTCGGGTTTGTGGATCTCCCAAGGGTTTCCGTTGTCGAGCCAGTTGTCGGTCTTCTCGACCTGCCAGCCGTCGTGGATCTCCTGGTCGAAGATGCCGAACTCGTAGCGGATGCCGTAGCCGATCGCCGGACGCTCCAGGGTGGCCAGCGAGTCCAGGTAGCAGGCGGCGAGCCTGCCGAGGCCACCGTTGCCCAGCCCCGGTTCCTCCTCGCACGCAAGGACCGTGTCGAGGTTCTGGCCCATCGCCGTCAGCGCCTCCCGGGCCGCCCGCTCCAGCCCGAGGTTCAGCAGGTTGTTGCCCAACTGCGGGCCCATCAGGAATTCGGCCGACAGGTAGCAGGTCACCTTGCGGCCGAGATCGAGCGAGGTCTGCGTCGACACCACCCGGCGGTCCTGCATCCGGTCCCGCACGGCCAGCGCGAGCGCCCGGTAGTAGTGCTCGGGCCGGCGGGCGGCGGCCGGACGGCCGATCGAGTAGCGCAGGTGGTCGTTGATCGCCCGCTGTAGCGCAGCCGCCTGCATCCCGGTGCGGGTCGGCTCGACCAGGTCGGCCCGCACGGAACCGGTGCCGGATATTCCGTCGGAGGGCGTCTGATCGACATCGGTCATGGTGTGTCCTATTCCCTAGAGATGCGGGCGGCGCTGCACCGGTGTGCCCGCCGCGCAGGCCGTCAGTCTGTCAGCGATGTTTGCACATCAGGCGCGCAATTGCCGTCCGCCATGTGAACGTAACCTCACGTACAAGTGACGATACGGCGTTCGACGGCCTTTTCGCTCTGGATCCCGTTGAGCCGCCCTCGGAAACGGTCGGATCGCTGTAATGTCCCCTGGGCAGCGCTATCGGGGGGCGATGCGGTGGGCGAATCTGGGCTTGCTGGGAAGGGATGCCCGTCATGAGTTTCCTTGTGCTGCCACCGGAGATCAATTCGGCGCAGATGTTTTCGGGCCTGGGTTCGGGGCCGATGCTGGCCGCCGCGGCGGCCTGGGAGGGCCTGGCCGACGAGCTGGGTTCGGCGGCGGACTCGTTCGGCGCGGTGACCTCGGGATTGGTCGGGGGACCGTGGCAGGGTAGCGCGGCGGCGGCGATGGCCGGCGCGGCAGCGCCGTATGCGGGATGGCTTCACCAATACCGGCCTGTTCAACTCCGGCAACACCAACACCGGTTTGTGGAACTCGGGCGCCGCAGACACGGGCATCGGCGGTACGGCCAGCCATAGCGGCAACTCTGGGTTCGGCAACTCTGGCACGGGTAACTCCGGCTTCTTCAACTCCAGCAGCACCGGCACCGACGTCGGCTTCTTCAACAGCGGTGACAGCGGCTTGCTGGTCGGCTTCTTCAACTCCGGCGACCACGACATCGGCCTGATGAACTCCGGCTACTACAACACGGGCTTCTTCAACCAGGGCGAACACAGCTCGGGCGTGGGCAATTCCGGCGCGGACAACAACTCGGGTTTCGGTAACTCGGGCGGCTCGAACTCGGGTGGATTCAACACGGGCACCGGTCTTTCCGGATTCTTCCGCTAGATCCTGGACACCCTCTACCGCGAAACCCTGCTAATCCATGACCGGCTCGCGGCCCCCGATGGGGCCCGCTGGGGCGGTGATGCCGAAGCGTGCCCGGAACTCCGGGACGCTGTAGCCGACCACCGCGGCGTCGGTGCGGGCACGCACCGTTGCCGAGCGCTGCAAGCCGAACACCGGCCCGATCTCGCCGAAGTAGTCGCCGGCCTTGGCAACTCGGAGAACTTCCTGGCCACCGCCGACGCGTTGACGGATCACCTCGACCTCGCCCTCGGAGACGACGTAGATCAGATCCGCTACCGCACCTTGGCTGAACAGCACGTTTCCTGCGCCGAGCCGGATCGCTTCGTGCGCACGGTTCACCAGGACGGCCGTCGGCGCCATCTCGATCACGCGATCAGCGAGAGGCAACAGCCGGGCGTCATGGGTGGCCACGACGACCACGCGCTCACCCGAGGCGAGGCCGCGAATCAGCCCGAGCATCTCCTCGACCTGGAGGTAGTCCAGATGTGCGGTCGGTTCGTCAGCAAGAATCAGCGGCGGATCGAGAGCGATCGCACGGGCCACGGCAACGCGTTGTTGTTGGCCGCCGCTGAGGTCGCCGGGACGGTGGGTCATCCTGTCCTGCAGACCGACCCGGGTCAGCAGCTCCTCGGCGCGCTCGCGTGCCGCCCGGCGCGACTCTCCGGCCGCGCGTAGTGGCACCAGCACGTTCTCGAGCGCCGTCAGGCTCGGCACCAGGTTGAATGCCTGGAAGACGATGCCGACGGTGTGGCGCCGGTATTCCGTCATCGCGCGGCGGCCGAGCCTGGTCACTTCCACGTCACCGACCCTGATGCTGCCGGCAGTCGGTGTCAGCAGGCCGCCGAGGCACGACAGCAATGTCGTTTTTCCGCAGCCGGACGGGCCGAGCAGGATGCTCAGCGAGCCTGCGTTGAGTTCCAGGTTCAGGCCGTTGAGAGGGCGAACGGTGTTGTCGCCGTTGGGGTATTCGACGACGAGCTGTTGGATGCTGAGATCGGGCATGGTTCAGGGACCTCCAAATGCGAGTGCGGGATCGACGGTCGCAGCCCGTCGGACTGCGGTGGCGCTGGCCAGCAGACCGACCCCTACGGCGATCGCAGCCAGCAGCGGGTAGGCCGACGTGGGCACAATGACGTCCATCGGGAACAGGGGTCCGAGTAGGCGTGACAGCCCTGCACCGAAAGCGGCGGCAAGCAGCGCGACGATAATCGCCTGCAGCACCAGCCCGGCCAGAATTGATCGGGTGGCGACGCCGATCGCCTTGAATACCGCGAAATCACGCATGCGTTCCAGCGCGGACAGGTAGACGACGCCTCCCACGATCAACGCCGCAACGATCCAGAGCAGGACAGCCACGATCGTGATCGCCTGGACCGCGACCCGGGTCGGCCGCATCAGATCGTCGACCGCGACTGTCCGGCTGACAATCCGGAATCCTTTGGGCGCCTGGGTAAGTGAGCCCTGAATCCCGATCGATGAGATCAGCGGCTGCCCGCCGTACACCAGTTGTTGCACGCCTTCGGTGGTCAGGAAGAAGTTGGGTGTCTTGGCCAGCGCGGTGGAATTCTCCACGATGCCGACGATCTGCAGACGGCGCGGACCGACGTCCAGCTGCTCGCCGATGCCGTGGCCGATGGTGCTCGATACCGCCATCTCGTCGGGGCTGGACGGCGCCCGGCCCGCAGACATGGCCGGCATACCCGGACCGTCTGTCGGTGCGCCGAACACGGACGCGTCGCGCGTCACGTCGCCGTCTTTGAACGTCGCCCCCTTGTAGGTGAGGGGAGCCGCGGCCACGACGCCCGGGGCGCCGGCGACCATTCGCAGTTCTGCCTGCGAGAACGGTGCGGAACCCAGGAAGGGCCCGTTCGCGCCGGATTTGATCAAGAACATGTCGACGCCAAGGGAATCGACGGTGCGCTCATCCTCCATCCGAAACCCGTTCGCGAGGCCGGTGAGGACGAGCGTCATCGCGAACACCAGGCCCGTGACGACGATCGCGATCGCGAAACGCCATTCGCGCCACTGCATGTCACGCAATGCGGTGAAAAGCATGATCGCATCCCCTTGGTCGATGGTGCGTGCCGTACGTCCACCATGAGGGCGCCGGCCATCGGCTGGGGATGCCGTGCTTATCCCGGGTACTGGCGGGGACAGGATCCGATCGGGATCAGGAGTCCGACAGGGACCGCAGCTTCTCCAGCGCTCTGGCGGAGTCGCTGCCCGGCTCGGCACGATAGATGAGCACATGCTGCCCGACGGCGTTTGGAACATGCGGGACGATGAGCTGGTTTGGGCTCAGATAGAGATCGCCGACTTGCGGATGACGCATGTGCAAGACTCCCAACCGGTAGCCCACATTCGCACACGCCCACGCTTCGCGGAAACGTGGGCTGGCGGCGGACAATTCGCCAATCAACGCCTGCATACGGGGATCGTCCGGCACTGCCCCGGCAAGTTCCCGTAAGCCACCCACCGCGGCGTCGGTCGCGTCCTCCCAGTTGACGTAAAGCTCTCGGGCGGCAGGGTCCAGAAGACGCCAGCGCAGGAAGTTTTGTCCCGGTGCGAACCCCGGTGACAGCGCCTGGGCGACCGGATTTGCGGCCAGGATGTCCTGGTACCTGCTCGCCACGATTGCCGGCAACGGCAACTGATCAATCAGCTCGTCCAGCCCCTCGGCCGGTGCGTCCAGAACGCACTGATCCCAGTGGCTGATGATCGGGTTGGCCAGATGATGCAAATATTTCGTGGCCTTGATGTCCAGCCGCAGTGTCCGTGCCAGCGCCTCGACAACCTGAGCCGACGGATTCTTGTCGCGGCCCACCTCGAGGCGCAGGTAGTACTCGGCGCTGATGCCGGCCAGCATGGCCAGTTCCTCTCGGCGCAATCCCGCGACGCGTCGGCGCGTGCCGGGCATCAGTCCGACATCTTCGGGCCGCACCTGCTGGCGCCGCGCGCGCAGGTAATCGCCCAGCGCATTGGCTTTCTGCGTCATCTAAGGGACCGCAGCTTCTCGAGCGCTCGTGCGGAGTCGCTGCCCGGCTCGGCGCGATACATGATCACGTGATCGCCGCCGGGATAGGGAGCGTTGAGCCGGTGCGTATAGAGGTGAAGGTCGCCGACCTGCGGATGACGGATGTGGCGGACTATCAGGTGGTAACCGACTTCCGTGCCGCCGCACCAGAGTTCGCGGAAACGTGCGCTGGCCGCGGACAGTTCAGCTGTTAACGACCCCAGCCGCGGATCGTCCGGATTCGTGCTGGCCAGCTCACGTAGACCACTCACCACACTGGCGGTCACCTCGTCCCAATCAGGGTAGAGCTCCCGGGCGGCCGGGTCTAAAAGGCGCCAGCGCAGGAGGTTCTGGCCCGGTGTGAATTCTGGTGACAGGGCGCGGGCAGGCGAATTTGCCGCCAAGACGTCTTCGTATCTGTTGGCCACCAAGGCCGGCAGCAAAAACTCGTCGACCAATTCGGCCAATCCGTAGGCCCGTGCCTTGTCTGGATCGGTGTTCGATTCGGTCGGGTTGGCCAGGTTGTGCAGATGCTGCGCGCCCTTGGCGTCAAGCTGCAGGACCCTCGCGAGCGCATCAAGAACCTGAGCCGACGGATGCTTGTCGCGGCCCACCTCGAGGCGCAGGTAATACTCGGCGCTGATACCCGCCAGCATGGCCAGCTCCTCGCGGCGCAAACCCGGAACACGGCGGCGCACGCCAGGAGCCAACCCGCAATCCTCGGGCCGCACCTGCTGGCGCCGCGCGCGCAGGTAATCGCCCAGCGCGTTGGCAT
>NZ_DATJYB010000090.1:0-8636 GCF_035499775.1 Mycobacterium sp.
CGCGCCCACCGATCACCCCATGCGACTCCCGGTAGCGCCAGGTTCTCTGGTCGATGGTCGAGTTGATGCCACTCGTCGTAGCGACGGTGCAGATCGGGCTCCGGATTATCGAGCGCGACAAAGGAAAAGAACACCAGCGGACAGTCTCTCACGTCGCGGCCGCATCCAGAGCCGGTGCCGCCACACCCGCCAGCCCGGTCCTCAGCAAGGCGTGTGCGCCGGGTTGACCATCTAGGACGCGGCTGGTGCGTTTGGTGATCCTCCACCGGCCATCGATGCGCCGCAGCTCGAAATGGTACGGAAGACCACCAACTTGTGGCCGAAGGCGGTGACCGGATGCGGGGATGCATCACCGAAGGCCCTTGGGGCGGTGACGGCAGATGCAAGAACGTGCCCTACAGCAGGCGGGTACCTCGCTTGGCCCGCACGAAGACCTGGCCCACCGTTGAGTAGGACGGAATGCTCTTCGGATGGAACGACCCGGAACGCAAAGCGCCTCCGGCTGAGGTCACCGTTCCCCGCATCGAGGGACCCCGGACATGGTGGACCGCTTCGAGTTTGAATTGGACACCACCCGCCCAACTGAGGCGTGGATGAGAGAGATCGAAGACAGCATGGCAGCCAAGACCGCCGCGTCGGGAACCGTGGGATGACCCTGCGCGCCGACAACCGACTGGCGGACGCACCTATGACGGCCGTGCGCCGCGAGCGCTGCGCCGCTGAGGTCCTGGTCCGCAAGAGCAGCTGGAATCAGACCAGCGTCCAGTGGGATGGTGCCGCATCGGCATGCTGTCCCGAGCGTGCCGACGCCGAGCGATTAGGCGCCTACGGAGGACGTGGATTGTTTCTGACATGTTCTGCCCTCAGCGCCTCGATCATCGACGCAGCACGGCACGGCGAATTGCCGATCGTCGACGGAGCGCCCTCAGCGACCAAATAGGGTTGGGGCAGTCGCATCGAAATGTGCTGCCTTTTCGTCGATGGGCATGTTTCGTCGCGGTGTAAGGCGAGGCCCACTTGTTAGCAGGTCGGCTCCGTCTACGAATCACGCTGTCCAGCAACACCACTCGTGTGACCAGAGCCGACTGTAGGGACCGGGATATCCCTTCCACAGTGAAGGGGCTGCTCAATACTTCAACACCCCTCGGTCGACCGCGATCTGGGAGCCCGACAGTGTGGCGGAACCGTCCCCGGCCAGCCAGGCGACGACGTCGGACACTTCGTCCGGCGCCATGAAGTCGTCGTGGCGCGTCTTGCCGTCCCGGTTGAGCAGACGATAGGGCATCCGGGCAAAGCTATGTAGGTAGTTCGGGTACGTGCCGAAGATGGTCATCATCGCGTCCTGCTCGATCATCGCAGTATCGACCGAGTACGGGTGAATGGAGTTCACCCGGATCCCGAACTCGCCCGCCTCAATCGCCAACGCATTGGTCAGTCCGACCAGGCCGTGCTTGGACGCCGAATAGTGCCCATTACCCGGGGTGGCTTTCAGGCCGGCTACCGAGCTGACGATGACGATGGAACCGCCATTGCCGGCTTCGATCATCGCCGGGACCACCGCCCGTACCGTGCGCCACGTCCCCGAGAGGTTGACCTCGATAACGGTGTCCCACTGCTCCTCGGACATCTCCCACAACCGTCCCCAGCTCAGTACCCCGGCGTTGGCCACCAGAATGTCCAGACGCCCGAACTGCTCGACGGCGTCGGCCACCACCTGGCGGGTAGCGGCGCCGTCGCGAACGTCGACCTCACGGGCGAGGACCTTTCGTCCCTCGGCCTCGACGGCGTGCACCGTGTCGGCGAGCTCCTCAGGGGTGGCCGCCGCATAGGTGATGGTGTTAGACACCGCCGCACAGATGTCGATGGCAATGATGTCGGCGCCTTCGCGGGCCAGCCGCACGGCGTGGGATCGTCCCTGCCCGCGGGCCGCGCCGGTGACAACGGCTACTCGCCCACGCAGCGATCCATTAGGTGGTGTCACTAGTGTTCCTTTCCTCGGCGCATCCTGGTTCTGAGGTCATGCCTTGGTGCGCATTGACGATTCGCGGTGAAGCAGGGGGGCAGGGCCCCGTTATGCGCGCCCTGCGATTGGACACCAGTGGGTGGCCGCCCCGGATCGTTCGTTCCGGCCACTGGGCGGTCACTTTAAGTCTGGTGATCTCACCTGTCCGCTCCAACGGCCGAGCCCCGGGGCGACGGTCCGGCCGGCCGACGGCGGTGCGACAGCCTCGATCTCGACTAATCGAACATCGGGATCCCGCTGACTGGCACAGCGCGCTCACTGTCCAACCCGCCTGTGCCAGCATCCGGCTCGATAACTGTCGAGCGGCGAGCCGTCTGCTCGCACTTCGCGATTGGAAGGTCTGATGTCTGAACTGCTCATTCCCGACTATGACTTAGCCACGCTCGTGTGCTCTATCACTGTCGAGATCGGCGCTTCCTGCGGCGTCGTTTGGGATGTCCTCACCGACCTCGACAACTACCACCAGTGGAATCCGTTCTGCCTATCGGCGATATCGACGCTCGAGTTGGGTGCCGCAGTGGAAATGGTTCTCGCCGACTACTCGGGCGTGGGCGGCACGTTCCCTAATACCGAGTACGTGTGTGCGTTCGTTCCCGAGCGACTGCTGTCGTGGGAGCTCAGAGCCACTGCGGAGTCGCCGCAAGCGGCGCGGCGCGACCAGGTCCTCGAGCCCATCGGTGCTGACAGCTGCCGCTATCACTCCACGGATGCATTCCTAGGGGACCGCGCGCACGACATCATGGCCGAGACCGGCGCCTGGGTGAAACGCGCATTCGACGACACTGCCCGCGCACTGAAACAACGCAGCGAACACCTCCAGGCCGAGCGCACGTCCGCGATGCGCTAACCGTCCTGCCGCCAGTTCAATCGAGGGCAGATCGCCCCAAACCCCCTGAGCCAAGCCAGATTGCGCAGCCAGGGCGATCATTGGGCTCAGCTAACTTACAAAGCCGCTCGAAATGACCAACTTTACCAAGAAAGCGTCCCGCTGAGTGGACGCTGCCGATTTCACCCGGTACAGCCCGCCTAACGTCCGCGGGTATGTTCTCCGACCCCCTCATAAGCGGGATCGCCGAAGCCGAACAGCTGATCGCGGCCGCGCCGCACATCGAGGGTGACGCCGACCTGCTCGAAGGTCTGCAATACCTGGCCGGCGGGGTGGCGGCCTGTACGCACATTGCTCTCAATCAGCACGAGGACCATCCCTTTTTGCTGTCCGGTACCGGACCGTTCACCAAGATGGGACTCGACAATCCCGACACCCTCTACTTCGGCACCAAGATGCGAGCGGGCCACGAGTACGTGGTCACCGGCGTCCGCGGCACAACCACCGACCTGAGTTTTCAGTATCTCGCCGGGCAGTACACCGATGACAATGTTCCGGCCAGCGAAGTGGCCTTCGACGACCGTGAACTCGACATCGCACCCGACGGTAGTTTCGAATGGCGCTTTCAGCCAACGCAGTCCGGGCAGCTGGTGATCCGCGAGGTCTACAACGACTGGTCAGCGCGGCGAGGATCGCTGGCCGTCTACCGCACCGACACCGTCGGCACCGCTCCCCTGCCACCGACGCGCGACCTGGTCGAGACGCAGTTCGCTTCCGCGGCATCCGAACTCGTCAACCGGGTTAAGACCTGGCTGAAGTTCCCGCAGTGGTTCTACCTGGACCTTCCGGTGAACACCCTGGTGGCCCCGCGTGTCACCCCCGGTGGGCTGACCACCCAGTACTCGTCGGCCGGACACTTCGACCTTCGCGCCGACCAGGCGCTGATCATCACGCTTCCGATCAACGACGCACCGTATCAGGGCTTCCAGCTGGGCAGCATGTGGTACATCTCGCTGGATTACATCAACCACCAGACGTCGCTGAACGGCGTTCAGACGCAAGTCGATCCGGACGGCAAGGTTCGCATCGTCGTCGCCGATCGCAATCCCGGTGTGACGAACTGGGTCGAGACACTGGGCCATCGGCGCGGGTATCTGCAGTTCCGATGGCAGCGGTTGTCGCGTGAGATGGCAGAGGCCGATGGACCCACCGTGGAGCTGGTCGACTTCGACGCGGTACCTGCCGTCCTTCCGTTCTTCGCCGACAACAAGATCTCTGAAAAGGACTGGCAATCCCGAATCGCGCTGCGGCAAGCCCAAATCGGGCAACGAATGCTGGGCTGAGTAATGACGGGACTACTCACGAATAAAGTCGTCGTGATCAGCGGGGTCGGGCCAGGTCTCGGCACGACGCTCGCGCGGCGCTGCGCCGAAGAAGGTGCCGACCTGGTATTGGCTGCCCGATCGGCTACGCGTCTGCACGACGTCGCCAAGACCATCGCCGACATAGGCCGGCGTGCGGTGACGATGCGTACCGACATCACGGTAGACACCGACGTCGCCGACCTCGCCCGGTCGGCCCTGGCGGCCTACGGCAAGGTCGACGCCCTGATCAACAACGCGTTCATGTACCCATCGATGAAGTCGTTCGCCGAGACCACTTTTGCCCACATCCGGGACTCCATCGAATTGACCGTTCTCGGCGCGCTACGGATGACACAGGCGTTTACGCCTGCACTTTCCGAATCCAATGGATCGATCGTCAACCTCAGTTCGATGGTGATCAGGCATTCCGATCCGCTCTACGGTCCCTACAAACTGGCGAAGACGGCGTTGCTGGCGATGTCGCATTCACTGTCCAGCGAGCTTGGCCTTGACGGTATCCGTGTGAATTCGGTTGCGCCGGGCTATATCTGGGGACAGGTGCTGCAGGGCTACTTCGAGGAGCAGGCGCAGGAGTTGGGCGTCTCTGTCGATGAGGTCTATGCGGTCGCCGCGGCCAATTCCGACCTGAAGCGATTGGTCACCGAGGACGATGTCGCCTCGGCCATCTTATTTCTGATCAGCGACATGGCCGGCGGCATCACCGGCCAGACCCTTGATGTCAACTGTGGGGAGTACAAGGCATGACGGCACGAACCGATGTCGGCACCGTGGATGATCTGTGCGCCGAAGCCGTCGAGGCGGCCGGGCATGGTGATTTCGGTGCCGACGACGACAACTTCCGCGAAGCGCTCGCCGCGCTGCTCGACTCGTATGAGCGCGAAGCGAGCTTCACACCTCTGGGGGCCACGATGACGCGGCGCTACCTGCGCGCCGGACTGGTGGCCAGGCTGCTTAGCGAGGCCGCCTGGAGGCGCTACCCGGCGCACGCGGACGTCACGATCGAGCGCCCCATCTTCGTAACAGGGTTACCCCGGACCGGGACCACCGCGCTACACCGCCTCCTTGGCGCCGACCCAGCCCATCAAGGGCTGGAACTATGGCTTGCGGAGTATCCGCAGCCGCGTCCGCCACGTGAGGAGTGGGAATCTTATCCGGAATACCGCCAATTGCGGGCCTATTACGCGCAGGCTCACCGGGCGAATCCCGATTTCCTAGGTCTGCATTACATCGCCGAGGACGTCCTCGAAGAGTGCTGGCAGCTGCTTCGGCAGTCCGTGCACTCGGTGTCCTTCGAATCGCTGGCCCATGTGCCCACCTATGCGCGGTGGTTGGCGGAGCAGGACTGGGCGCCGTCCTTCCGGCGACATCGTAAGAACCTCCAACTGATCGGGCTCAACGACGTCGAAAAGCGTTGGGTGCTCAAGAACCCCAGCCATCTGTTCTCGCTCAACGCCATTCTGGAGGTGTACCCGGACGCACTCATCGTCCAATGCCATCGCCCGCCGGAAACCCTGCTGGCATCAATGTGCTCGCTGGCCGAGCACTCCACCGACGGATGGTCGAACACGTTCGTCGGCTCGCAAATCGGCCAGGACGTACTCGACACCTGGGCCCGTGCCATCGAACGCTTCAACACCGCCCGTGCCGGCCACAACCCGGAGCAGTTCTGCGACGTGGACTACTTCGACTTCGTTGCCGATCCAGTCGGCACCGCCCGCGGCGTCTATAAGCGCTTCGGCCTGCCGCTGACCGACGAGGCGGTGCTGGCCATGAAACAGGCCCACGCCGAGGGCAGTCACGGTCCCGGCGCGCCGAAGCACCGTTACTCGCTGACGGACTACGGTTTGACCACAGAGATGGTGCAGGCGCGGTTCGACGTGCGGTAGTTGCACCGACCCGCACGGCGCCAGATCTGCATCGACGACAGCAGGGCGCCGCGGCGGCGGCCTACACCACCACCGACACCGTGCCACCCGGACTCGCGTTGCCCGCCGGCATCAGCGGACCGATGCCCCCTGCCACAGCACCCGACGTGGAGAATGGCTGCTGCTCACCGCGTGCCACAACCTGCGAAAACTGTACGGCCACATCGGCGTCACCGGACTGGCCGCACTACCGGCCCGCTGAACCACCCACCAGATCACACCATCGCGCAGTCAAACACCCACGAGGGCTTCGTGGCTCGCGTTATCACCGAGCGTGCACCCAGATCGAGCACACCACCTCGAACGCGATCTCCACCCACAGTCGGCGACCCACACCCACCCGAAGCGCTACCGACCCACGCTCCTAGCGACCGTGAAGCATTCGGTACCGCGACTAGTGGCCGCCCAGACTTCCAACGCCTTCGCGGGGCTGGTCCGGTTCACCAGTTCCTGGAAGCGCAAGGCCTCTCGGTGCTCGTTGAACGAGCTACTGGTCTGCTTGCCGTTCTGCACGTAGAGCACCGCTGTATAGGAGGTGCCGTCTTGGCGAGTACGGACGCGAATGGGCGCCATGGCAGCGCACAATACACCCTCGTCTTGACGGAGGTCTTGACGTGACCGCGGCGTTCAGCCCGGTTCAGGCATGTGAGCTGCGGTTATTCCTGTGGAGCTAAGGGGATTCGAACCCCTGACCTACTCGATGCGAACGAGTCGCGCTACCAACTGCGCCATAGCCCCTGATCGCTAGCAGGCTACCAGTTCCAGGACACCGACCGCCGCGGGCGTTTCTGAAAGCTACTGGCCGACGGCGCGCGGCAGGTCCCGGGGGTAGCCGAAGTTGCGCATGGACACTGTGTCGTCGAGGTGCTCGAAGATCGGGTCCTCGTCGTCGATCTCGAGGACCACCGCGCCCGGGCGCCGCAACCGCGACGGGACCACCTCGTAGTCGCTGTCGTATGCGTTCTCCACGCCGAGCCGCGCACGTGCCATCCGCTGCGCCCGACGCCGGCGCACCTTCTCCTCGATGCGCGTCTGACGGCGCAGGTACCCCAGGTAGAGGACCGTGAAAGCCGTTGCGCTGCCACAGATCCACCAGGCGGCCGACGACACTTCGAACGCCGCTATCGCAGAGCCGATCAAGACGAGCGCCAGGCCCACCAGCAGGCGTTTGCGGAACGCGTATTTCCGCGCACTGACCGCCGCTGCGGTCTTCGAGTCGAACCGGCGCCGCCGGGATGCGGAGGGCGCAAAGCGTTCAGCCGGCTCCGACGAATCCTCGTCGTCTGCCTCGGGCTCCAAACCGGACGAGTCCTCGACGTATTCGTATTCGTCGGCCACCTCGTCCGAGTCGGAGTGCTCTTCGTCAGCCTCGGCTTCCGGCTCGGTCTCGACAGCAGCCTCGTCAACCGCACCCGAAGCCACCGGCTCGGCCGCCTCGGCGTCGACGCCGGCGGGCAGCGCCTCGGAATCCTCGACAATGTCGACGTCCAGGTAGTCGGGCTCGGCCGGCTCGGCGACCGCACCCTTCATAACGACCGGGCGCGCAGGTGCCTCTTCCTCGGAACCGACGTCGTCGCGGTCGGCATCGGCATACGCCCCGTCGACCGGCTCGTCTTCCCACTCGTCGTCCGGCTTCCATTCGGGGTCGCTGCGGTGACCGGCCGCCGGACCGGTCCGCTTGAGCAGGCGGGCGCCGGCACCTCCGTTGAGGACTCTCGTCGCCAACGCCACGTCGCTGGTCCGCCGCACTGCGTCACGTTTGCTGATCAGCATCGGCACCAGCACGAACAGCCAAAGCACCACGAGTGAAATCCACAACAAAGATTGCGGGATGCTCGGCATGATGACCTGCTCCTTTCGCGGCGATTCCCCGGCAAGGCCCATCGGTGGCCTGTGCGGCCGCGGCTAAACGCCCAGGACAATTACACACCTGTAATTTGCCCATTACAAGCACCAAGCGTCACTCGTGTCACGTTCGCAACACACCGAAATGCTGGGCTTTTGCCCCGGATACGACGCCGCGAATCCAGATCGCCGACCTCGAACGATTCCGATCAGGGCCAGCTGGCGTGGCCGGCGCGGACCAGGCTCGACGTCACCGACCCGTACACCTCTTCCACGGTGATGGCCACCAACAGGTGGTCGCGCCAGGCCCTGTCGACCTCGAGATAGCGGCGCAGCAGGCCCTCTTCGCGAAACCCGACCTTTGCCAGTACAGCGCGGCTCGCCGCATTCTCCGGGCGCACGGTGGCCTCGACACGATGCAGCATGACCGGACCGAAGCAGTGGTCGAGACCCAGCGCCAGCGCCCCGGTGGCCACCCCGCCGCCGGTCGCCGACTTCGCCACCCAGTAGCCGATCCACGCCGACCGCAACGCCCCATGCGTGACGTTGCCGATGGTCAACTGACCGCAGAACTGCCCGTCGAGCTCGATCACATACGGCAGCATGCGCCCCTTGTTGGCCTCCGCGCGCAG
>NZ_DATJYB010000091.1:0-4806 GCF_035499775.1 Mycobacterium sp.
TCCAGCCGCTCCATCACCTCGTCGGGCGGGTTCTGCCCGTCCGGCCCGAAAAACAGGTCGAGTGCCGGCAGCAGGATGTAGAGCAGGATCGGACCGATCCACAGGGGCACCTGCGCGGCGGCGTGCCAACCGAGCTGGTTCATGCCCCAGATGATCGGCAGCATCACGAACAACGCCGTCGGGGCGATGAGCCCCATCAGCCATAGATAGCGCTTCTTGTCCCGCCATTCGGTGGGGGCTTCGAGTACTTCCGGACTGATTTGTGTGGTCATATGCCAAACCTCCTTGTGTGTCACACCACGTTCCTGGTTGACAATATAGGCGCTTGCGTCTTCTGTCTAGACATGAGATACCATTTTGTAAAGCGATGGCGAGTCGGCTGTGCTTGCCAGCGGCTTCGCATTGGCTCGCGCGGGAGGCTGGGCTCAGAACGTTCCGGGGTGCCGACACTGGCCGCGACTCTGGTTGTCAAGGACGAAACTGTTTACGCTGAATTCGTGGCTAACCGGTGGACGTATCCACCGAAAATCATCGTCGCCGCCGCCGCAATCCTTCTTATCGCCGGTGTGCCGACGGGATGCCAGTCCGGCGGGGGCTCCCAGCCTGCATCCGGGTCGTCCTCCCAGTCTTCTGGCCAGACGCCGCCCCCTGGCCCGTCCGCCTCAGCATCGCCGACTTCCCGCCAGAGCGCGCTGCCCTTCGGAAATCTGAAGGACCCCGTCGGTGTGGCGGTGGACACCGCGGGTGCGGTCTATGTCGCCGACGCCAGCAATAATCGGGTGTTGAAACTGCCGGCCGAGGCCACTACACCGATAGAGCTACCTTTCACCGGCCTTGACTACCCCGGCGGGGTGGCCGTTGACCGCGCTGGCTCTGTATACGTTGCTGGCGGCCGCGGCAACCGGGTGTGGAAGCTGCCGGCGGGAGCCAGCGCACCAATCGAGCTGCCGTTCACCAGCATCAAGGACCCCTCCGAAATCGCCGTGGACATGGCGGGAACCGTCTATGTCACCGACTGGGGCAACAAGCGAATCGTGAAATTGGCCGCCGGTGCGACCAGCCCAACCGAGTTGCCCTTCGGCGACCTCAACAACCCCGGCGGCTTGGCGGTGGATACCGCTGGCACCGTGTATTTGACTGACTACTACCCACCGCGGGTAATGAAGCTGGCCGCTGGTGCGACCGCCCCTGTCGAGGTGCCGTTCACCGGCATCCGCGGCGTGTGTGGGGTGGGGGTGGACTCCGCAGCCAACGTATATGCCACCGACTGCGACAACAACCGGGTGTTGAAGTTGCCGGCCGGTGCGACCACGCAAGTCGTATTGCCGTTCACTGGTCTTCACTACCCCGTCGGTCTCGCACTGGACAGTGCGGGAGACGTGTACGTCGCCGACAAAGACAACAACCGGGTGCTGAAACTGTCCACCGGATAGCGTCCAGAAGCCGAGGATTCACCCCAGGGACCCACGCGTGCAGCCGGTCAGGGCGTCGATCCGGCCTACGCGACCGCGGTCGTCGTGTCCGGATCGGGTTCCTTGTCGATCTGTCCGGCCTGCCGCTTGCCCTGCACCGAGTTCCGCAGCCCGTAGCCGACGTAAATCAGGGTGCCGACCACCAGCCAGACAACGAACCGGACCCAGGTCAGCGCGGTCAGGTTCACCATCAGCCAGACACACGCCAGGATCGAGGCGATCGGCAGGTATGGAACCCATGGCGCCCGGAAGCCCCGTGGCAGGTCGGGCCGCGTCCGGCGCAGCACGATGACGCCGGCTGAGACGAGCACGAACGCGAACAGCGTTCCGACGTTGACCATCTCTTCGAGCTTGGCAATCGGGAATATCGATGCCGTCATGGCGATCACCACCGCGACCAGCACGGTGATCCGAATCGGGGTGCCGCGTGAACCCGTCTTTGCCAAGCCCCGCGGCAGCAAGCCGTCTCGGGCCATCGCGAAGAGCACCCGGCATTGCCCGAGCATCAGGACCATCACCACCGTGGTAAGCCCCGCCAATGCTCCGACGGCAATGATTTTGCTGGCCCAGTTCACCCCGTTTTCGGCGAAGGCAGTGGACAGGTTCGCGTGCGGGCGCCCGGGGACGGTCTTGAGCTTCGTGTAGGAAACCATGCCAGACAGCACCACGGAGACCGCGACGTAGAGGACGGTCACGATCGCCAGCGACGCCAGGATCCCCTTCGGGACGTCCTTCTGCGGATTCTTGGTCTCCTCGGCCATGGTGGCGACGATGTCGAAACCGATGAATGCGAAGAACACGATCGACGCCCCGGCCAATACGCCGTACCAGCCGTAATGGCTGCTGTGCGCTCCGGTCAGCAGCGACAACACCGACTGTTCGATGCCTTTGATGTCGGCTCCGGCCTCCGGCTTGGGGATGAACGGTGAATAGTTCTCGGGTTTGATGTAGAACGCGCCGACCACGATGACCAGCAGCACCACGGCCACCTTGATGCCGGTGACCACCGCGGAAAACCTTGATGACAACTTGGTGCCCAGGGCGATCAATGTCGCCACCACTCCGACGATCACCAGAGCGCCCCAGTCCAGATTCACCGATCCGATGTTGACCGTGCCACCGCCGAATCCGAACACCGAACCCAGGTAGCTGGACCAGCCTTTGGACACCACGGCCGCACCAATCGCCAACTCCAGCAACAGGTTCCAGCCGATAATCCAGGCTATGAACTCGCCGAAGGTCGCGTAGGAGAAGGTGTACGCGCTGCCCGCCACCGGCAGCGTCGAGGCGAACTCCGCGTAACACAGCGCCGCCAGCGCGCAGGTGATCGCCGCGATGATGAACGATATCCAGATGGCCGGGCCGGTGACGTCGCCGGTGGTGGATGCGGTAACTGTGAAGATCCCGGCGCCGATCACCACCGCGACTCCGAAGACCACCAGGTCCAACCAGGTGAGGTCCTTTTTTAGCCGCTTACCTGGCTCGTCGGTGTCCGAGATCGACTGTTCGACCGACTTTGTGCGCAATCGACCGGCCATTTGCCCGTCCTTTCATCACACTGGTTGTGAGCGCACAGTACCGAGTAACCTCGCGTTGATGCGCGTTCACGGGGAAAACGCGAGAGACCACGCAGTCGTCATCGGGGGCAGCATCGCCGGATTGTGCGCGGCGCGGGTGCTCTCGGACCACTACACCCGGGTGACGGTGTTCGAGCGAGACGACCTGCCGGGCGCCCCGGCCAGCCGCGCCGCGGTCCCCCAGGACCGGCACCTACACATGTTGATGGCCCGTGGCGCAATCGAATTCGAGAGCCTCTTCCCCGGATTGCTGCAAGACATGGTGGCCGCGGGCGTGCCGATCCTGGAGAACCGGCCGGACTGCATCTACCTCGGCGCCGCGGGCCACGTCCTGGGGACAGGGCAAACCCTGCGCGACAAATTCACCGCCTACGTGCCCAGCCGGCCGCACCTGGAATGGCAGCTGCGGCGACGGGTCCTCGACATCGACAACGTGGACGTCGTGCAGCGCCACGTCCTGGAGCCGCGGTTCGACCCTGTCCGCCGGCGGGTGACCGGCGTGCTGCTGGACCCTGACAGTGACGGCAACTCCGAATTTGTGGCCGCCGACCTGGTGGTCGACGCGGCCGGCCGGGGCACCAGGCTGCCGGTGTGGCTGACCCGGTGGGGTTATCAACGCCCCATCGAAGAGGCCATCGACATCGGCATCGGCTACGCCACCCAGCAATTCCGCATGCCCGAAGGCCTGATCCAGGAGAAGGTGGTGGTCGCCGGTGCCTCACACGACGAGTCGCTGGGGCTGGGCATGCTGCACTACGAGGACGGCACCTGGGTGCTGACCACCTTCGGGGTGGCCAACGCCAAACCACCGAAGACGTTCCCCGAGATGCTGGCGCTGGCCGACCAGTTGCTGCCGGCCCACTTCAGCGCCGCGCTGGCCAAGGCCGAACCCTTCGGCGAACCCGCGTTTCACGCGTTTCCGGTCAGCAGGTGGCGCCGCTACGACAAGTTGGACCGCTTCCCGGCCGGGATCGTTCCGTTCGGGGATGCCGTGGTCAGCTTCAACCCCACCTTTGGTCAGGGCATGACGATGACGTCACTGCAGGGCGGTCATCTACGCCGGGCACTGGAACTCCCCGACGACGAGGTGGCCGCCGAACTCAATCGGGCCACCGCCAAGACCACCTTTCCGGTGTGGACCATGAACGCCATCGGTGACGTCACCTTTCACCACGCCGAAACCGAGACCATCCCCTGGTACTGGCGGCCGTCGGGCGCGCTGTTCGACCAATTCCTCGGGGCCGCCGAAACCGATTCCGTTCTCGCCGAATGGTTTTTGCGCCGCTTCTCACTGCTGGACAGCCTGTACATGGTGCCGCCGCCGCGCATCATCGGCCGCGCGATGCGACACAACATTCGGCTGTGGTGGCGGGAACGCCGGGAAGCGCGCCCCAAAGCGGCGGTGTAGCCGTCCTGAGGATTTCTTGAGCCGCTCGTCAGATGATGTGTGGTGAAAACCCCACTGACGCAGGAGAGCGTGGATGTCGCAATGGCGGGTCGGCGCAGTCATCGAGGACCTGTACGAAGTGCGGCAGGTGATCGAGTCCGGCGGGATGGGTTTGGTGCATCGGGTATGGCACCGGGGCTGGGGCATGGAGTTGGCGGTGAAAACCCCGCGCCCCGAGTTGGTTTCATCGCCGGAGCAGATCGCCGATTTCGAAGCCGAAGCGCAAACCTGGGTGAGTTTGGGCCTGCACCCGCAGATCGTGTCGTGTGTGTACGTGCGGCGGCTGGACGGGCTGCCGCGGGTGTTCGCC
>NZ_DATJYB010000092.1:0-6377 GCF_035499775.1 Mycobacterium sp.
CTCATTGAGGATTTTCAAAATTTCGGACAACTCCTCAGGACAAATCCGGTGGAGGCGGTTCAGTGGTTCATTAGCTGGCAACTGTTCGACTTCCCGACCCACATCCTCGAAGTCGCTTCCTATGGGGTCGCCAATCCGGAGCTGGCGCTCGCGGCCCTCCCTGCCGCCGTTAGCCCCGTGGGAGCAGTGGGCGGCTTCGGGGGGCTGGCCGGCCTGGCCGCCCTGGCGCAACCCGCCGCGCCGGCGCTGGCCCCTGTCGCGGCTGCGCCCCCACTACTGCCGGTCGTCGCGACGGCGCCGACTGTCATCGCGCCGACGACGACCGCTGGCGCGGCACCGACGCCCGCGCCCACGCCTCCTAGCCCCCCTGCGCCTCCGGCGGCAGCGACACCGCCGCCGCCGCCCCCGGCCGCGGCTGCGGCGGGTTTTGTCCCTCCGTATGTAGTGGGCCCCGGCCTAGGATCCAGCTCGACGATGAGCACCAGCGCCAGCGGCCGCGCCAAGAAGAAGGCGCCCGAGCCCGATAGCGCCGCCGCGGCGGCCGCGGCCTCGGCCAGGGAGGCGGCCCGGGCGCGGCGGCGCCGGCGGGCGGGGCTGCACGGGTACGGCGACGAGTTCATGGATATGAATGTCGAGGTCGACCCGGACTGGGGCGCGCCGCCCGGTGGCGGGCCGGTCGTGTCGACGGTGGCCTCCGATCGGGGTGCCGGAGGTCTGGGGTTTGCCGGGACGGCGGCCAAGGAAACGTCTGCTCAGGCCGCGGGCTTGACCACCCTGGCCGGTGACGAGTTCGGCGGCGGCCCCCGGATGCCGATGCTGCCGGGCACTTGGGACCCGGACGGGCCGCCCAAACCGGCCGCCGATCCGGAACAACGACGGGAATCATGATCGGCCTCCTGACTGCTCCCATTCCTCAGTTGGTGGCCTGAGGTCGGCGTTTTAGGTGTCAGCAGGGCCGCCCGCGTCGGCACCCGTCTGTCAATATTTCGCGACGCCAGCAACCCCTGGGCCCACGCGGGCTGTCAAAGTCAATGCATTATCTATGAGCAGATTGATCATGACAATCATGTTCAATAAGCTTGGATGACCTGATACAGCAAACTCGACGAGGGGTGTCTCGAATGGCGTCGCGTGTGGACTGGGGCGCGCCACCGGGTGATGAGCCAGTCGTTGTCGGCGGTGACCTCGGATCAGGGTGCCGAAGCCGGGGTTCGCGGGCACGGCAGCCAAGGAAACGGCCGCTAAGGCGGCCGGGCTGACCACGGCTGGCCGGTGATGAGTTCGAAGGTGGCCCAAGGGTGCCGATGGTGCCCGGCACCTGGGACCCGGACGGTGCCCGCGAGCGGAGCGCAGGGGCACATGACAGCGAGCGACGTGATAGCTGGCACGCGTTTCATGTCGGAGAGGCTTTGTCAGCGTTTCAGGCTTCCTGGCAGCGATGCGGTCCTCCATTGGACCGCGCTGCTCGGTTGCCGTGCCGCGCGGTGCGAAGCGCCGGCCGTCGCTCTCTGTGCAGCGGTGAGCTGGATCAGACGTCGGCGTTTCCGGGGGCTTTTTTGATCGGCGGCGAAGAGATGTCCGGCTGAAAGGTGCACTAATTTCGCGCCGGCTCAGCGGTCAATCCGGTTTTCGCTGTGTGGCTTCGGCGTCTCGTTCGAGTGCGGATCTCGGCCGGCCGCCGTAGCGGCGGTGGAATTTCTCCACCTGTCCGGCGCTGTCGACGATACGGCGCCCGCCGGTCCAGAACGGGTGCGAATCAGAGGTGACGTCAACGACGACAAGTGGATAGCTGCGCACCCCGTCCGGCGTCTGCCACTCGATAGTGCGCGAACTGCGTATGGTCGACCGGGTCAGGAACATGGCACCGGTAGCCGCGTCTTGGAAGACGACCGGGTGGTAATCGGGGTGGATGCCGGGCTTCATCAGCGGTCTCCGTCCTGGGCATGGTGGGAAGCGGCGTCCCCAGTGGCCTCTGACAGGGCTGCGCAAGGGTCTTCGTGCCAGTCGCCGAACGGATCGTCGTAGCAGACCCAGTCCTGGGGGAAGCGAAGCTCGTCGTCGGTGAGCAGCGCGCCGTTGAGGCCGTCGAGGATTTCGGCCGCGTGCGCGCCGCACACCAGTACGGTCATCGCTGTGTGCCGATCGCCGTGCTGGGCATCCCAGCACAGCTCGGCAAATGCGCGTCGTTCGGCATCGATGCCGGCCAGTTGGCGAGCTGTCATGGCGGCTAGCCATTTGCCAGCCGAACCGACCCGCAATCCACCCCCGGCCGATTCCAACCACATCGCCTGCTCAGGTTGGCTGGCCAGCCAGAGCCGGCCCCGGGTTCGGATCACTCCCTCTAGCAGCAGGTCCAGACATGCGTGCAGACGCTGCGGATGGAAAGGGCGTCGGGCATTGAAATCGAACAGGTTGATGGGGCCCCGGGAATCCAGGGGCGGCTGTCCGGCCAGCAGCGGACCGTGCGGATCGTCGCTTCGGCCGCGCCGCGCGTCGCGGAACAAATTGTCCAGAGCGTGTTCGATGCCGTCGGCGCCCACGTGAATGCGCGCGCGCGGTGACAGACGGCGCAGCACGCCAGCCACGAACGGGTCAGCGCGGTTGAGCACAACCACGTCGGCGAATTCGGCCTGTCCAACCACCACCTGGGCCAAGGTGCGCCCGTCGTCGAGTCCGGCGTCACCGAGCGCCTCGCTCAGCCACACCGATGCATCGACACAGGTGACCACCGCGGCGATCGACACATCCAGGGCCGCGGGTCCGTCGACGTACCCTGGCGCCACGCGCACTCGGACATTTTCGATGGCCAGGCAGATCGGTTCGGGTTCCAGCCACGGCGCCAGGTGCACCACGACGCGGTCAATGTCATCGCGGCGGTGCAGCTGACGCAACAGCACCAGCAGGTCGTTGCGGATGGTGCACGACACGCACCCGTGCGCGAGTTCGAGACCGGCCTCCGCTGTCGTCAAGACCCCATGTTGCAGGGTCGCCGTGGTCCGGCGCACCACATGGCCGTCGAAACGGTGCTCGACGACCAGCGTCCCGGGGGTGCGTAGCAGGGCCCCCACGACCGGGTCGGTGTCCTTCTGGCCGGCGACCAGGATAACGGGCGTCCGCATTCGGCTCCTTATTGAAAATCATTTCCATTAACGCTGCCTGTACGGTACCGTCTTCGATGCGGTCTGTCGAAAACCATTTTCAATAAGCGCAGGCGGGTCATAGGGGGTTACACAGTGTCTGCTCGTTGCCAAGTCACGGGCCGGGTACCGGGTTTCGGTAACGCGGTGTCGCACTCGCATCGCCGAACCCGGCGGCGCTGGTCGCCCAACATCCAGCTCAAGACGTACTACCTACCTTCGGAGGGCCGTCGGATTCGGCTGAGGGTCAGCGCGAAGGGCATCAAGGTCATCGACCGCGACGGCATCGAGGCCGTCGTGGCCCGGTTGCGCCGCGACGGGCAGCGGATCTGATGGCAAGCAACGAGATCCGCCCGATCGTCAAACTGCGCTCCACCGCGGGCACCGGCTACACCTACATCACCCGCAAGAACCGACGAAACGACCCGGACCGGCTGGTGCTGCGCAAGTACGACCCGGTGATCCGCCGTCACGTCGATTTCCGAGAGGAGCGCTGAGCATGGCCAAGAAATCCAAGATCGTCAAGAACGACCGCCGTCGCGAGATTGTGGCGCGCTACGCCCTACGCCGCGCTGAACTCAGAGAGATCATGCGCTCACCGTCGAGCACCGATGTTCAGCGGGCGGCGGCGCAACGCGAGTTGGCGCGCCAGCCCCGCGACGCCAGCGCAGTGCGTCTGCGCAACCGCGATTCCATCGACGGGCGTCCGCGCGGGCATCTGCGCAAATTCGGGCTGTCGAGGGTGCGGGTGCGCCAGTTGGCTCATAACGGTCAGCTACCCGGCGTGCGGAAGGCGAGCTGGTGATGGCCAAGAAACCTCAGCGGCCTCGTCGCGCCGCCCAACCGAGCGTCAAGACCGCCAAGAAGAACCTTCTCGCGGGCCTGGGGCTTAGCGCGGTCGACTATAAGGACACCGCCGCGCTGCGGATGTTCATCTCCGACCGGGGCAAAATCCGCTCCCGTCACGTCACCGGCCTCACCGTCCAGCAACAGCGGCAGGTCAGCACCGCGATCAAGAACGCACGTGAAATGGCGCTATTACCCTATTCCGGGCAGATTGCCGGTCGCTGAAACATGTCGTGCGCCAAGAGATGCCAACAAGACAGACAGAAAGGATTGGGGAGTGACACCACCTGGCTCTGACCTCGGCGAGGCCGAGAGCGCGGCACGTTGACCTCCTCGCGCCGGGCCACCGACCGGCCGTTCACCGTCATCGTTTGTACCGCCTGCGCGACCGACCACAACCTGTCGGTAATCGACGAACTACGCCCCACCATCCGACGCTGTCCACACGCCATGCTCGTCTCCGCCGCGTGCATGTTCGGATCACTCACCTGCGCATCTCGCCCAACGGGATGCGGCGTCATGGTTGTGCTGCAGCCCTGTAGCAAAGACCGTGTGGCCTGCGGGCAGGCGCACTGGATCGGGCCCATCACCGACAAGTGTGACGCAGCGGTCCTACGGGACTGGCTGGAGCTGGGGCAATGGGAAAGCACCCCACTGCCAAGACAGCTCACTGGGCATCACCTGGGAGCTCGTCGCGCCATTCTCAGCAATTGAGTAAACGGCAACGGCGCCGACCGGTGAGGCGTGCCGACTGCTGCCTCAAGCGTGCTCATCAATGGGGGTAGGCGTAGGGGTTGGCCGGGGCATCGACGCGGGTGACCGCGGTGGCCTGCAGTGTCGGGATCGCCAGCGAGTTCGGTTGCCGGGGCGCGGGTGTGACCTGGCCCTCGACCCGAAGCCAGGTGTTGTCCGCGAGTCCGGCAGCGTGGGCGGCCGCCGGGCCACGCAGATGGATGCGGGCCAGCTGGGCGTCGGCGGCGCAACAGATGACGACGATGCGACCAAGGTCCACACCCTGCGCCTCGTTGAGGACGAAGCCGGTCACGGTGATCGCCCGATTCGTCAACGAGCCGGTGGTGTCGTGGGCCTCGCGCATCAGCACCTCCGGCAGCGACACCTCAGGAGCGCTGCCAGCCGGTAGCGGTGGAAATGCCCGATTCAGAACATTATTGGACACCGCGGTCACAGAGGGGGCTGCGGCTGAGGGCCGCAGTGCCGGCGGCGTCACGAAGATCAAGACCAGGACAGGAACGACGAGCAGCCATACTATGCCGCTTCGGTGGGAGTGTGCCTCGCTGTGATCGCTGGTCTGATCACTAGTCCGCGGTCGTCCGCGGCGGATATCGCCGATGATCGCCAACAGCGCCAACACAGTCAGCAGCACCGCTGAGGCGGCCAGCCACGGCAGCAGCCCCGGCTTGACGTAGCGGGTGAACGCACCCGACACCGTAATCATCGCGATGCTGATGCCTACCAGTAGCAGTACCACATTCTCGGTTTCGCGGCCCACTACCCACCACCGAGGACGAACAGCCCGACCGCACACGCGCTCGCCGTTGCCACCAGCAAAGTGGCGGGCGCGAAGCGCGCCGCGAAAGCCCGGCCGAACATGCCCGCCTGCATCGCGAACAGTTTCACGTCGACCGCTGGCCCCACTACCAGAAACACCAGCCGGGGCAGTAGCGGCACCATCGTCATGCTGGCGGCTACGAACGCATCGGCCTCCGAACACAACGCCAACACCACCGCCAGGACGGCCATCACCGCCACACCAAGGATCAGGTGTGCCGCCAAATGCTCGAACATCCACCGCGGCACCACCACATGCAGCGCCGCCGCCGCAGCGGCACCCAACACCAAATAAGATGCGGCTTGAAGGAAGTCGTGGCGGGCCGCCTCAGCGAACACCACCCACCGCGACTCGGTGTCAGCGCACGGAGGAGCTAGCCGGCGGGTGACCCACTCCGGGCGACCCCACCGCGCCCACACCCACCCCATCATCACCGCGGTCAGCAGCGACGCCCCCATCCGGGCAAGAACCATCGCCGGCGCACCGGGAAACGCCACCGCGGTGGCGACCAGCACTACCGGGTTGATCGCCGGCGCGGCCAGCATGAACGTCAAAGCCGCCGCGCCCGTCGCTCCTCCTTCGCCAAACAATCGCCGCGCCACCGGAACCGACCCGCACTCACAGCCCGGCAGCACCGCCCCGCCGATCCCTGCGGCCAACACCGCGACCACGGGACGACGTGGCAGCCACCGCGCCAACCGCTCGGGCGACACGAACGCCGCAATCAACCCACTGACCACCACCCCTAGCACCAAAAAAGGAACCGCCTGCACGAACACCCCACAGAACACCGTGCCCGCCGTTGACAACGCCGCACTACCTGA
>NZ_DATJYB010000093.1:0-57990 GCF_035499775.1 Mycobacterium sp.
GACCCTGCTCTGGCCCCCGCCCGAACCGGGCGGCTACTCGTTGATCGTCGACGGGTGTGCTGAGATCTCCGATGCCGGCGCCGAAGCAGCCCGGTGCGGCGTGGTACCCACCCGCGCCCTGCTGCACCGCGAGGCCGACTCTCCCTCGGCGGCCAAGGGCTGCCTGCACGACTGCGTCGTGTTCAGCAAGCCGGCGTGAGCCGTATCGCACCGCTCGCTGCGCCGTGGAGCGAGGAAGATGCCGCGAGCATCAACAGTTGGGGTCATCCGGACCGCACCTACGAGCCGCTGCTTCTGGTGCGCTGTCTGCAGCGACATCCGTCGCTGGCTACCCGGTTGCGCAAGCTCGGTGAATCCCTATATGTCGCAGCGCTTTTGCCACCCCGGACGCGGACGATCGCGATCCTGCGCATCTGTGCACTGGTGGGCTGCGAGTACGAGTGGGGCGGGCAGGCGGCGTTCTGGGGCCCGATCGCCAGGGTCAGCGACGACGAGTGCGACGCGCTGGTCACCGGCCGTGCCGACGATCCGCGGTGGCGGCCCGCCGAACGGACGCTGATCGAGGCGGTGGACGAACTGGAGCGCACCGGGTCGTGGTCGGAGGCGACCTGGACAGCACTGGGGCACTTCCTTACCGACGAGCAACGAATCGAATTGCTTACCGCGGTCGGCTGGTATCGCACGATCTGCACGCTGTGCAACGCGCTGGCGCTCCCGCTGGAGGGCTGGATGAGGCCCTGGCCGTCAGCGCACTGACCGGTCCCTTTTGAGGCTCGGATGCTGACTGTTCAATGCCGGCAGCAGCAGCCGTCGCGGCATGAACTGAAACAGGCGGGTCATGATTTGGCTCGGCAGCCCGGGAATCACCGTTCCGCGGTCGTGTTCTAGCGCGTCGACTCCGGCGCGCGCCACCTCCCGCGACGGCTTCCACAGGACCTTCGGGAACGCGTCCGCGAAGTCTCGCTCGTCCATGCCGGCGCTCTTCATGAACTCGGTGCGCACCGGTCCCGGGCACAGCAGCGCCACGGTTACTCCGGTGCCGGCGAGTTCACCGCGCAGCCCCTGGGTGTAGTTATTCACGAACGCCTTGGTGGCCGCGTAACCGATCTGCCCGGGGAAGGGTTGATAGCCCGCCGTGGATCCGACGTTGAGGACTGCGCCTCTTCCGCGGGGCACCATCTGCTGGACCGCGCGGGTGCTCAGGTCGACGACGGCCTCGACGTTGACCCGCACCTGCGCGATCTCATCGGCGACCGTCGTTTTCGTCACCGAGCCCAGGGTGCCGATGCCGGCGTTGTTGACGAGGATGTCGACGGTCAGCCCGCGGCTTTGGATCTCGTCGAACAGGTTGGCGCGCGCTGCCGCGTCTGCGACGTCGCAGGCGATCAGTTCCACGCGCACGTTGCCCGCCAGCTCGTCGGCCAGCTGACGCAGCCGGTCCTCACGGCGGGCGACCAGGGTGACGCCGTGCCCGCGATCGGCGAGCTCACGGGCGATGTCAGCGCCGATGCCCGACGAAGCGCCGGTAACTACGGCGGTGCTGGTGGGTGATGGAATCGGAAGGGCCACACGTTCGAACCTACAGCCGCCGAACGTGAAGCTGGCCGCACGCTCAGCGTCGACTGTGCGGCTGGCTTCACACTCGGCGAACGCCGCTCACGAAAAAGCCCGGCTCCTCTTGGGAGCCGGGCTTTTTCGTAGCTGGGACTTAGAAGTCCATACCGCCCATGCCGCCGGTCGGGTCGCCCGCGGGAGCGGCCGCCTTCTCCGGCTTGTCGGCGACGACGGCCTCGGTGGTCAGGAACAGGCCCGCGATGGACGCCGCGTTCTGCAGCGCCGAACGGGTCACCTTCACGGGGTCGGCAACGCCGGCCTTCAGCAGGTCCTCGTACTCACCGGTGGCCGCGTTCAGGCCGGTACCGGCGGGCGAGTTGCGGACCTTCTCGGCGACAACGCCGGGCTCCAGCCCGGAGTTGAAGGCGATCTGCTTCAGCGGAGCCTCGAGCGCCACGCGCACGATGTTGGCCCCGGTCGCCTCGTCGCCGGAGAGGTTCAGTTCCTCCAACGAAGGGGCCGCGTGCAGCAGGGCCACGCCACCACCGGCGACGATGCCCTCCTCGACGGCCGCCTTGGCGTTGCGGACCGCGTCCTCGATGCGGTGCTTGCGCTCCTTGAGCTCGACCTCGGTCGCAGCCCCGGCCTTGATCACTGCAACACCGCCGGCCAGCTTGGCCAGACGCTCCTGCAGCTTCTCGCGGTCGTAGTCGGAGTCGCTGTTCTCGATCTCGGCGCGGATCTGGGACACCCGTCCGGCGATGGCGTCGGGGTCACCGGCGCCCTCGACGATGGTGGTCTCGTCCTTGGTGATGACCACCTTGCGAGCCTTGCCCAGCAGCGAGACGTCGGCGTTCTCCAGGGTCAGGCCGACCTCTTCGCTGATGACCTGACCACCGGTGAGGATGGCCATGTCCTGCAGCATCGCCTTGCGGCGGTCACCGAAGCCGGGGGCCTTCACAGCCACCGACTTGAAGGTGCCGCGGATCTTGTTGACGACCAGGGTGCTCAAAGCCTCGCCCTCGACGTCCTCGGCGATGATCAGCAGCGGCTTGCCGGCCTGGATGACCTTCTCCAGCAGCGGCAGCAGGTCCTTGACGGTCGACACCTTGGAGCTGACCAGCAGGATGTAGGGGTCCTCGAGGACCGCTTCCTGACGCTCGGCGTCGGTGACGAAGTAGCCCGAGATGTAGCCCTTGTCGAACCGCATGCCCTCGGTGAGCTCGAGCTGCAGGCCGAAGGTGTTGGACTCCTCGACCGTGATGACGCCCTCGTTGCCGACCTTGTCCATCGCCTCGGCGATCAGGTCACCGATCGACTGGTCGCCCGCGGAAATCGCAGCGGTGGCTGCGATCTGGTCCTTGGTCTCGACCTCCTTGGCGGACTTGAGCAGGGTCTCGGTGACCTTCTCGACCGCCTTCTCGATGCCGCGCTTGAGGCCCAGCGGGTTGGCACCCGCCGCGACGTTGCGCAGGCCCTCGCGCACCAGCGCCTGGGCCAGCACCGTGGCCGTCGTCGTGCCGTCGCCGGCGACGTCGTCGGTCTTCTTGGCGACTTCCTTGACCAGCTCGGCGCCGATCTTTTCGTACGGGTCCTCCAGCTCGATCTCCTTGGCGATGGACACACCATCGTTGGTGATCGTGGGGGCACCCCACTTCTTCTCTAGGACGACGTTGCGGCCCTTGGGGCCCAACGTCACCCGTACCGCGTCGGCGAGGGCGTTCAGGCCCCGCTCGAGGCCGCGGCGGGCCTCTTCGTCGTACGCAATTTGCTTGGCCATTGCGAAGTGATTCCTCCGGATTGGGAATGAAACGAGGGCCACCGGATGGCGGCAACCCCGTTACTTACGCTGGCCGGGCGCAGTGCCCGCGACGGACGACCAGAGCTGGCCTCACCGTCCCGACCTAGCACTCGCCAGTCGCGAGTGCCAACGTCATTCTTAGCACTCGCCTATGACGAGTGCAAGAAAGGGGCCGACTATCGCGGAGAGCGTAAACCGTCGACGACGACGTCGGTCACCCGCTCGGCCAGTTCCGAGTTGTACGCCTCCATCGCCTGGCATCCGACCAGGATCGTCTTCACCTCGCGCACGCTGATGTCGGGCCGCGCGGTGCCGGCTTCCTGCGCTGCGCGAAGGAGCTCGCCGAGCACCGCCAAGAACGCGTCTTCGGCCTCGGGCGCGGCGCGGGTGATGTCGATGCCGAATCCGGCCAGCGCGTCGACCAGGCCGCGGTCGGTGGCGCCCCACTGCAGCACGATCGAGCGCAGGAAGGTGAAGAGTGCGTCGCCGGGCCCGGCAGATTCCAGCAGGGCGTACCCGTCGTCGACGAGGCGTTGCATCCGGTCTTCGATCACCGCCTGAAACAGCGCATCCTTCGTCGGGAAATGCCGGTAGACGGTGCCGGCCCCGACACCGGCGCGCCGGGCGATCTCGTCGATCGGCACCGACAGGCCCTCGGCCGCGAACGTCTCGTAGGCGACCTCGAGCACACGCGTGCGGTTGCGCGCCGCATCGGCGCGTAACGGCCGGGACGGTTGTGCCATCTCAACACCTCTTGACAAAGCGGGGCGTACGTTCCGTATAGTCTCGATCAAACGGAGCGATCGCCCCGTTTAGCCCATTCTAACGAGGAGTTTCCCATGGCCAAGTGGACCACCGCAGACATTCCCGACCAATCGGGTCGCGTCGCCGTCATCACCGGAGCCAACACCGGCCTCGGCTACGAGACCGCCGCCGCACTCGCCGAGCACGGTGCCCACGTCGTGCTGGCGGTGCGCAATCTCGACAAAGGCAAGGACGCCGCCGCGGCGATCACCGCCAAGAGCCCGGGTGCCGACGTCGCGCTGCAGGAGCTCGACCTGACGTCGCTGGAGTCCGTCCGGACCGCAGCCGACCAACTGCGCGCCGACCACGACCACATCGACCTGCTGATCAACAACGCGGGCGTGATGTGGACGCCCAAGTCGACCACCAAGGACGGCTTCGAGCTGCAGTTCGGCACCAACCACCTAGGCCACTTCGCCTTCACCGGCCTGCTGCTGGACCGGCTGCTGCCGGTCGCGGGCTCGCGGGTTGTGACGGTCAGCAGCGTGGGCCATCGCATCCGCGCCGACATTCATTTCGACGATCTGCAATGGGAGCGCAGCTACAACCGCGTCGCGGCCTACGGGCAGGCCAAGCTCGCCAACCTGCTGTTCACCTATGAACTGCAGCGTCGGCTGGCACCACGCGGGACGACGATCGCCGCGGCCGCCCACCCCGGCGGTTCGCGCACCGAGCTGATGCGCAACCTGCCGTCCGTGGTTGCGCGGGCGTCGGTCGTGATCGAACCGCTGCTTCAGGACGCGGCGATGGGGGCGCTGCCGACGCTGCGGGCGGCCACCGACCCGCAGGTGCTCGGCGGGCAGTACTACGGCCCCGACGGCTTCGGCCAACAGCGCGGCTACCCCAAGGTGGTGGGGTCCAGCGCCAAGTCCCATGACGTCGACGTGCAACGCCGGCTGTGGGCGGTGTCCGAAAAGCTCACCGGGGTCGTCTATCCGGTGGGCTGAGCCTCGCGAGCAGGCGCAATAGCACCCATTTTGGCCCCAAAATGGGTGCTGGTACGTGAATCAGGGTAGGTCCAGGAGCTGCTCGTAGAAGCCTCCGAAGCCGCGGGCCCGGTCGACGAGATGAATCTCGAGGATCCAGTGGCACCGGCGCCCCAGCGGGTCGTTGCGCCGCATCGGCTTGTTCGACCCCGGGGCGATGTACCACTCGACGCCGCTGCCGGCGATCTTCCGGTGCGGAAACTCCCCGACGAGGTGGCCGGCGATGGGGCTGCCCCACTCAAAACCCTCGACGCGGGCGCACTCGACGCTGTAGTCGAACAATTCGGCGCCGGTGATCTGAGGGGAGCGTTCGAAATGCTCACGGCCCGCTTGCCACACCCGCGTCAGCGCATCCCGCAGTGCCGCCTTGTCCGGGTCCGGACCCAGGACGAACGTTCGCCCGAAGTCCGCCTCCCACTCCTCGAAGATCGGGCCGAGGTCGAGAAACACCATGTCGTCGTCGGCGATCACCCGATCCGGCGGATGTTCCTTGAAGGGCTGCAGCGTGTTCACGCCGGCTCGCACAATCCGTCGATGCCAATGGCGGGTGACTCCCAGCATGTCGGCGGCAAGATCGCGGATCTGGTCGGACAACTGCTGCTCGCCGATTCCGGCGCGAATCATGCCGCGGCGCTCGATCTCGTCGAACAGGCTCGCAGCCTTGTGCTGGGCGTCGAGAAGCCTTTGCGCCCTTACTCGTTCCTCGGCGGACGAACTGGCCACGGCAGCGATGCTACGTCGAGGCCGTGGCCACTGTGCCCGCCAAGGCCCGAAAGTCACCCCGGCGGCCCGGCCAGTCCCGCGCGAGCCCTGAGGCGACCCCAGGCCACACTGGAAATATGTCCCTTGTGGTGCCGCCCTACCCGCCGCCCCGATACACCAAGGACAAGCCCGAGGTCAGCGCCTGGCTCAGGCCCGCCGACTCGCCGCCGGACTGGGAATGGCACGGGACCAAGCACCGCTACCTGGCAAACCAGGAGGCGAGCGGCGGCGATTACGGGCTGTACCGAGTCGACATCGACCCGGCCGGTGGTGGGCCCGGACCGCATTTCCACCGCGCCATGTCCGAGGCCTTCTTCGTGCTGTCCGGGACGATGCGGCTCTATGACGGCACCGCTTGGTTCGATGGCCACCAGGGCGACTTCCTGTATGTCCCGCCCGGCGGCATTCATGGTTTCCGCAACGAGGCCGACGAACCGGCATCGGTGCTGGTGCTGTTCGCTCCCGGCGCTCCGCGCGAGGCCTACTTCGAAGGTTTCGCTGCGCTGGCCGACATGACCGACGACGAACGCCAGGAGTGGATGTCCGTCACGACCCGATCTAGGCCCGCGAGCAGACGCAGAATCGCACGCCTGCGTGGCGAATCATGCGATTCTGCGTCTGCTCACGGTCCGGCCGTCAGGTCACCGTTGACGTAGCGCTGCAAGTTGGGACCGACGGCGGCGATCGCCTCCTCGTCCGACAGTGACGCGATGGGCTCGATCTTCCAGACGTAGCGCATCAACCCGAAGCCCATCATCTGCGACGAGACGAGCCCGCTGCGGACCAGGCGGTCGCGTTCGTCGGTGCCGAGGTGCGAGACACCCATCAGGCTGCCCTCCACGACGCGTCGCAGCTTCTCGCGGGTTGCCGGCTCGTGCGCGGCGGTCTGCAGGATGGCCCGCAGCGTCGGCCCGACCTCGTCGTCGGCCCAGCTGGCCAGCAGCAACTCGATCAGTGCCGTGCCGAGCCTCTCGACCGGCGTCGTCCACACCTTGGCGATGTTTTCCAGCCATTTCTGCGGCGGGTTTGTCGCGGCGTCCAGCAGACCTTCCTTGGATCCGAAGTAGTGATAGACCAGCGCGGGGTCCACGTCTGCCGCCCGCGCGACCGCCCGGATCGTGGTGCCGGCCCAGCCGTGCTCGGCGAATTCGTCGCGGGCGGCCGCAGCGATCCGAGCGGAAAGCACCCCGCGTTCATCGCGCGGACCGGGAGCTATCGCCTTCTTGGAGGTCTCAGCCATAAGTTTCATCATAGCGTGAAATTCCTCTTGCGTTGAGACTATTTTCAACGTACCGTGAAACAAAGTTTCAACAAGGCGTGAAAAACCAGGAGGAGAAATGCACACCACCGATGTCCTCGTAGTCGGCGCCGGGCCCGTCGGCCTGGTCGCCGGCGCCGAACTCGCCCGACGCGGCGTCCGCGTGCGGGTGATCGACAAGCTGGCCCAACCCACCGACCAGTCCCGCGCAATCGCGGTGCACCCCCGCAGCCTGGACATGTTCGCCCGGATGGGCCTGGTCGACGAGCTGGTGAGCACCGGGATCAAGGCCCACGGGATGCAGCTGTACGCCGGGCACCGCAAGCTGTTCCGCGTGCCGCTCGCCGACGTCGACAGCGCGTTCCCGTTCACGCTGACCACCGCGCAGACCGAAACCGAGCGTGTGCTGGGCGAGCACCTCGAGTCGCTCGGCGTGACCGTCGACCGCGGTGTCGAGTTGGTGGCGCTGAGCCAAGACGCCGAAGCCGTGCACGTCACCCTGCGGCACGCGGACGGATCGACCGAGCAGGTCAGCGCCTCCTGGGTGATCGGAGCCGACGGGGGTCACAGCATTGTCCGGAAGATGGTCGGCACCAAACTCGAGGGTTGCTTCGAAGGCCAGCGCATCCTGTTGGGCGACGTCGACGCCGAGCACAGCTTGGACCTCGACTCCATGCACACGTTCCTTTCCCCCGACGGGGGTGTGGTGGTGCTGCCGATGCGCGACAACCGGATGCGTTTCCTCGCCGAGTTGCACGACGCGCCCGGAACCCCGATCGACGCGAACCCGACGCAGGACGAACTGCAGGCAATCCTCGACCGGCGGATCGGCGGCATCCGGATAACGCGCTCGCACTGGCTGACCAGCTTCGAGATCCGCCACGCCAGGGTGCCCGCCTACCGCTTCGGCCGAGTTTTCCTGGCCGGCGACGCCGCCCACATCCACAGCCCGGCCGGCGGCCAGGGCATGAACACCGGCATGCAGGACGCCTTCAACCTGGCCTGGAAGCTGGCGGCGGTGGTGCACGGCGAAGCCGGCCAGACCCTGCTCGACAGCTACCAGGCCGAGCGACTGCCGGTAGCCGAGGGGGTCATCAAGTTCACCGACCGTCTCACCAACGCCGGCACGCTGTCCGGCCTGCCGGGTCGGATCCGCAACGTGGCGATACGCATGGCGTCGCAGATCCCCGCGGCGCGACGGTTCATGGCCGACACCGTCGCGGGAGTCAACCTCAACTACCGCACCAGTCCGATCGCGGTCGACCGGCGGCCCCGGCACGCCAAAGTCGCTGCCGGCGACCATGTTCCGCACATGTCCGACGCGGCGGCACAGAAACAATTCGGCGCCGACGGTCACACCGTCGTCACGATCGCCGCCGGACCCGTCCCGGCCTCGGGCGCCCACGGGCACCGTCAGGTGTTGGTGAGCACTGACGACACACCGGTCGCCGGATACGACGCCGTCGTCGCCGATCCGGAAGGCCTGGTGGCACAACGCTTTGGGCTCGAGAATGGGGGTCAAGTAGTGATCCGCCCGGACGGCTACATCGGCGCCGTCGCCACGCTCGACGACACCACTACCGTCGCCGACTACTTCGCAACAATTAGGAGCTGAACACCATGTACACCTATACCGTCTCGGCCGCGGACATGTTCGAGGACCGCACCCACCAGTTCGAGAAGTTCGGCATCCCGCTCGCTGACATCGAGCGCGTCGCGGCGGCAACCACCGACATGTGGGCCGACGCTCCCGGCGGCTGGGTCTACGAATGGTCGCAACTGGCCAAGGAGTACGCCGACCGCGGCGAGCACTACCTGGCGTCCATGGTCTACGGCTGCGCGAAATTCCCCTGCCTGACCGACCCGGCCCGGGAGCGGGCCATGCAACGACAGCTCGAACAATTCGAGTTGGCCGCCAAGGACTTCCCGGTGCACTTCGAGCGGCGCATCGTCGCGGTCGAATACCGCGGCGGCACCGTCGAGGTGCCCGTCCACGTGTACTCCGCCGACGGTGATTACGCGTCGCGTCCGGTGCTGATCGCCAGCGGCGGCGTGGACACCTGGAAGATGGACATCCACCCGTGGTGGGTCGGCTTCACCATGGGCGCCGGGGTGACCACCCTGGCGTTCGACCACCCCGGCACCGGTGAAACGGCGGTCCCGCTCGACGGGCACGCCGACGAGGTGATCCGCGGCATTGCCGATTACGCCCGGACCCTTGGCAACGGCCGGGTCGGGCACTTCGGTGTCTCGTTCGGCGGCAACTTCTCCGCGATGTCGGGGCTGGCGGGCATCGTCGACGCCGCCGTCGATCTCGGCGGTCCGGTTGATCACGCGTTCGACGCGGAGAATGTGCAGCGGCTGCCGTACGGCATGCATGACATCGTCGGCAACGCGATGCATTGGGACCACTCGCCCACCCTGGACGAGCTGAGCACCGGCCTGGCACAGCTGCGCCGCCGGGATCTGCTTGCCCAGCAACGTAATTCGGCGATGCTGGTGATCAACGGGGCTGACGACTACTTCATCCCGCAATCGGACACCCTGGTCTTCCAGGGCCGCCCGAACACCGAGGTGCACCTGATCGAGGACACCGGCCACGTCGCGATGAGCAAGGCTCCCGAGGTGGTGCCGAAGATCATCGCCTGGCTCAAGGCGCAATTCGGCTGAGCAAAGTAGGGCCGAGCCACACTTACCGCACCGTGAAATCCTCGGCGACCATCGTGCGGGTGCGTTCGTAGAAGGTCCGGCCGCTGTAGGGCAGCTGGGTGACCACCTTCCCGCTGGGATGCCGGAAGTAGTTGGTGCAAGCGAGCCAGACCTTGCCCTGCATCGCGCGCTGGATCTCGTCGTTGTAGCGCCGCTGCGCTGCCGGCGTCACCTCGACGGTCCGCGCCCCCTGGCTTCCCGTCTCGTCGAGGATGTGGCGGATGAAACTCGTCTGCGCCTCGTGGATGTACAGGATCGAATTGACCCCGTTGGTGTTGGGGCCGTAGAGCATGAAGAAGTTCGGATACCCGGCGACCAGCGTGCCCAGGTAGGCCTCGGCGCCGTCGTTCCAGTCGTCGCGAAGATGACGGCCGCCGCTGCCGTACACGTCGATGCTGGCCAGGTAGTCGGCGGCCTTGAACCCGGTGCCGTAGATGACGGTGTCGACGCGGTGCTCGACACCGTCGGCGGTGCGCACCCCGCGTTCGGTCAGCTCGGCGATCGCCGTCGTTTCCAGGCTGACGTTGGGCAACGCGAAGCTCGGATACCACTCGCGTGACATCAGCGGCCGCTTGCACCCGACCGGATAGTCCGGCGTCAGCTTGGCACGCAATTCGGGATCGGCGACCTTGCGCATCAGGTAGCTGCGGGCCAGGTCGGTCGCGTCGCGCGTCTGCGCGGCATCGACGTCGAAGCTGGACGACTCGTAGGAATCGAAGGCCTCGTCGCGCAGTTTCTGCGCCTCGGCGGGATTGCGTTCGAACAACTCGTGCTGATCAGGTGTGAACGGGAAGTCGAAGCGCGGCGAGATCCAGATCGGGGTCCGCTGGAACACCGTCAGATGCGCCGTCTCCCGCGCGATCGCCGGGACGTACTGGATCGCGCTGGCGCCGGTGCCGAGGGACGCGACCCGCTCCCCGGCCGTCGACTTGCTGTGATCCCAACGGGCCGAATGGAATTGCCGGCCGCGAAACCGCTGCGCGCCGGTTATGTCCGGAATGTGCGGCACATCGAGCATGCCGACGGCGCTGACCACCGCATCGAACTCGTGCTCGGAGCCGTCCTCGGCAGCAAGCGTCCAGGTCCGCCGATCGTCCGACCAGCGCAGGGTGCTGATCGCCGTGCCGGGCCGCAGGTGCGCGACGAGCCCGTGGTCGGCGGCGACCTTCTCCAAGTAGGCCAGGATCTCGGGCTGGTTCGCGTAGGTCTTGCTCCACCGCGGGTTGGGCGCGAACGAGTACGAGTACAGATGCGACGGGACGTCGCAGGCCGCACCCGGAAATGTGTTGTGCCGCCAAGTCCCGCCGAAGCCGTCGGCGCGGTCGAAGATGGTGAAGTCGTATCCGCCGTCGGCCAGCTGAATGCCCATCGCGATGCCCCCGGCGCCCGCACCGATGACGGCAACCCTCGACTTCACCCCCATTGCGCGAAGTAGGGTCGCTCGGGCCGGCTTTTCTCCACCAGGATGAACACCACGCCCCAGGGATCGACGAACCAGGTGGTGCGGACCCGTGCGACGTCGGCGATGCCGCTGACCAGGAAGCGCACCCCTTTGCTTTCCAGTTCGGCCCGAGTGGCGTCGATGTCGTCGCAGATCAGCCCCACGTGCGAGAGCCCGTGATCGGTCAGGGTCCGGTCGCCGGAGCCGCCCTCGAGGTTCAGGTACTCGATCACCTCGAAGACGCGGTCGCCGTCGTCTCCGAACCCGACGATGGCCGCCTTCATGGTGGGGTCGGACACCAGCTCGCCCATATCGTTGCGAATCGCGTTACCGGCCATCACGTAGGGCGGCGACAGCACACGCAGGCCCAATACATCGCGGTAGAACGCCACCGCGGCTTCACAGTCGGGCACGCAGACCCCCGAGTGGGCCAACCCGGTAATCACGTTCTCAACCATACGTCGGGAGCGGCGACCACTGGCGAGCCCGGCCCCGGCTGGCCCGCCGGATAATGACCGCATGCGGTCAGTCGAGGAACATCAGCGTGTCGTAGCCGAGATGATCCGGCCCCGCCCGGCGGGAGCGGTTCCGCTGACGGAGGCCCAGGGGCTGGTCCTGGCCGACGACGTGGTCGCGCAGCTGTCGCTGCCGGTCTTCGACAACTCCGCGATGGACGGCTACGCGGTACGCGCCGAGGACATATCGCAGGCCAGCGAGGAGCACCCGGTGGTGCTGCCGGTCGCCGAGGACATTCCGGCGGGGCGCACCGACGAGTTGACGCTGAAACCCGGCACCGCGCACCGCATCATGACCGGCGCGCCGCTGCCGGCCGGGGCGACCGCCGTCGTGCCCGTCGAAGACACCGACGGCGGGGTGGAGTGGGTGACGATCCGCCAGACCCGTCAGCCCGGCGCGCACATCCGGCGTGCCGGCGAAGACGTCGCCCCGGGCACCACGGTGCTGCGTGCGGGCCAGGTCGTGACGCCGGCGGTGCTCGGGTTGGCCGCCGCGCTGGGACTGGCCGAGCTGACGGTGATCCCCAGGCAGCGGGTGCTGGTCATTTCCACCGGATCGGAGCTGGTGCCGCCGGGCATCCCGCTGCGGCCAGGGCAGATCTACGAGTCCAACTCGATCATGCTGGCCGCCGCCGTGCGCGACGCGGGCGCGACGGTGGTCGCCACCCGGACCGCCGGCGACGACGTCGCGCAGTTCGGCACCGTCCTCGACCGGTACGCCGCGGATGCCGACCTGATCATCACCAGCGGGGGCGTCAGCGCGGGCGCCTACGAAGTCGTCAAGGACGCGTTCGGCCGGGACGGCGGCCAAGGGGTGGAGTTCGTCAAGGTGGCGATGCAACCGGGAATGCCCCAGGGCGTCGGACGCGTGGCCGGCACGACGATCGTCACCCTGCCCGGTAACCCGGTCAGCGCGCAGGTGTCCTTCGAGGTGTTCATCCGCCCCGCGCTGCGCCGGGCGATGGGGCTCCCGGATCCGCAGCGGATGCACCGGCCCGCGATCCTCACCGAGACGCTGAGCTCGCCGCGCGGCAAACGGCAGTTCCGTCGCGCCGTACTCGACACCTCGGCAGACCAAGCCAGCGTGACCAGCTACGGCCCGCCCGCTTCACACCATTTGCGCTGGCTGGCGTCGGCGAACGGCCTGCTGGACATTCCCGAAGACGTCGTGGAAGTAGCCGCCGGGACCCTGGTGCAAGTGTGGGACCTCACCTAAGTCATCACGTCGCGGTGGAATTCGTCGGCCGCATCGAAAGCCCTGGTACACCCGATGACGGCGCCGGCGACCGAGATCATCACCGGGATGGTGATCAGCGCCGCCGATAGTCCGACCCACCCGGCGAGGTGACCGATCAGCGGCGGACCGAGCAGGTAGCCCACCCAGCCCGTCGTGGCGACCAGAGCGATCGCCGATCCGGCGCTACTGGCCGAATAGGCGGCGCTGAACGCGGTCGGCACCAGCAGCGCCACGCCCGCTCCCAGGCCGGCGAATCCGATCACGCTGACCACCGGGTCGGCGGTCGCCAGTGTCACGCTCATGCCCACCGCGGCGAGCAGCGCCAGCGCCGGAAGCAGCCGACGGGCCGAGACGCGCGAGTGCAGTCGCAGCGCGCCGAACCGGGTCACGACCATCATCAGCGTGTAGGCCGCATAGCTCAGCGCCGATACGCCCGGACCGGCGCCCACGACGTCGTGCAGGTAGTTGGCCGACCAGTCGGTGGCGGCGCCTTCGCACAGGAAGGACGCAAACGCGACCGCTCCCAGGACGGCCACCGTCCTGTTCAGCCAGGCCCGTTTCGCCGGGCCCGCGTCTGAATCGACAGCGGCCGGCCTGGCGTCGGGAATCAGGTGCCGGGTCAGCGCTTCCACCACGACCAGGACGACAACCCCGAGAACGGCGAGCTGGGCGGTGAGACCGATGCCGGCGCTGACCGACCCGGCGCCGATCACGGCTCCCAGCAACGCGCCGACACTCCACATCCCGTGGAAGCGCGACATGATCGGAGCCTGCGCAACCCGCTCGACGGTGGCGGCCTGGGTGTTCATCGCGACGTCCAGCGCACCCTGGAACATGCCCCACAGGGCCAGCGCCAGGAACAGCAACGGTCCCGACGTGGCCAGCCCTACCGTCACGCCGACGCACGCGTAGCCCGCGACCGTGATGGGAACCAACCGGTGGCTACCCCAGCGCGGCAGCGCCCAGTGGCTGAGCAGAGTGGCCAGCAGCGAGCCGACCGGCGCACCGAACAGCGCCGTTCCCAGCGCCGCATCGGACAGGCCCAACTGCGCCTTCACGTACGGGATATGGGCCGCCCACGACGAAAACAGCACAGCGTGAGCGATAAAGGCAGCGGTCACGCCTACCTTCGCGCGGCGCAGCCGGCTCGCGTCGCGGCCGTGCGGTTGGGCGGAAATCCCTGAGCCCCCCTCAGGTGTGTCGTTTTCAGTGCGGCCCCGTCGGCTGGGGCATGTCCGTTCACCTTGCCTCGTAAGATGACCGCGTGGCACGACGCCCCCCTGGCCCTGGTCCTTCGGGCCCCCTGCACCTGCTCGAGTTGGTGCGCTCCACCGTTCCGCCGGTGCATCCGGCCGGGCTGCCGTTCATCTCGGCGGGCCTGGCCGTGGCCCTGGCCGGCCGCCGCCTTCGGTGGCTGCGCCGCGGGGGCCTGCTTGCCGCCGGCGCCTGCGCGGCATTCTTCCGTCACCCGCCGCGGGTGCCACCCACTCGTCCGGGCGCCGTCGTCGCGCCGGCCGACGGCCTGATCTGCGTAATCGACACCGCTGCCCCACCTTCCGAGCTGAGCATGGGCGACGCGCCGCTACCGCGGGTCAGCATCTTCCTGTCGATCTTGGACGCCCACGTGCAGCGGGCCCCGGTGAGCGGCGAGGTGGTCGCGGTGCAACACCGGCCGGGCCGCTTCGGGTCGGCCGACCTACCCGAGGCGAGCACCGACAACGAGCGCACCAGCGTGCGGATCCGCACGGCCCACGGCGCCGACGTGGTAGCCGTGCAGATCGCCGGTCTGGTGGCGCGCCGCATCGTGTGTGACGCGCACGTCGGGGACAAGCTGTCGATCGGCGACACCTACGGCCTGATCCGGTTCGGCTCCCGGCTGGACACCTACCTGCCGGTGGGCTCCGAGCTGCTGGTCGAGGTCGGGCAGCGCGCGGTGGGCGGCGAAACCGTGCTGGCCGAGCTGCCATGATCGACAAGCCCCGGGTCAGGCGGACCGTCGACCTGCATCTGTTGCCCAGCGCGATCACGGTGCTGTCCATGTGTGCGGGCCTGTCCTCGGTGAAGCTCGCCCTCGACCACAAGCCGATCCCCGCGATGGCACTGATCGCCGTGGCCGCCATCCTCGACGCCCTGGACGGCCGGGTGGCCCGCATCCTGGACGCGCAGTCGCGGATGGGTGCCGAGATCGACTCGCTGGCCGACGCGGTGAACTTCGGCGTGACGCCCGCGCTGGTGGTCTACGTGACGCTGTTGTCGAAGTGGCCGGCCGGTTGGATGGCGGTGCTGCTGTACATGGTGTGCGTCGTGCTGCGGCTGGCCAGGTACAACGCCCAGGCGGACGACGGGACCCTGCCGCCCTACGCGAAGGAGTACTTCGTCGGGATGCCGGCGCCGGCGGGCGCGGTCTCGATGATCGGCCTGATCGGCCTGAAACTGCAGTTCGGCGAGGGCTGGTGGAGCTCGGTCTGGTTCCTGGCCTTCTGGATCGCGGGCACGTCGCTGCTGATGGTCAGCGCGCTGCCGATGAAGAAGTTTCACACCCTGGCGATTCCGACGAACTGGGCAGCCCTGCTGTTGGCGGTGCCGGTGGTCGTCGCGGCGGGAGCGGTCTGGGCCCCGTTCATCACGATCTGGGTGATCATCATCGCCTACGTGTGCCATATCCCGTTCGCGATGCGCAGCAGGCGCTGGCTGGCCAAACACCCGGAGGTGTGGGACGACAAGCCGAAGGAACGGCGCGCCGTGCGGCGGGCAGACCGCCGGGCACAGCCGCATCGCCGGTCGATGGCACGGCTGGGGCTGCGCAAGCCGAGCGGGCGGTCGATGGCGCGGCTGGGGCTGCGCAAGCCAGGCGGGCGATTGCCGTGACTTCCCCCGCGTTCGGGGACGCCGACCGTCAGTTGACGCTCACCGCCCGGCTGAACACCTCAGCCGTCGACTCACGCCGCGGCGTCATCCGGTTGCACCCCAGCGCCATTGTCGCCCTTGGCATTCGGGAATGGGACGCGGTGGCGCTGACCGGGTCGCGGACCACCGCGGCGGTGGCGGGAATGACTGCCGAGGACATCCCGGTCGGCACCGTGCTGCTCGACGACGTGACGCTGTCCAACGCCGGGCTGCGCGAGGGCACCGCGGTGATCATCAGCCCGGTCATCGTCTACGGCGCGCGGTCGGTGACGCTGAGCGGATCCACCCTGGCCACCCGGTCGATCTCACCGGTCACCCTGCGCCAGGCCCTACTCGGCAAGGTGATGACCGTCGGTGACGCCGTATCGCTGCTGCCCCGCGACCTGGGCCCGGGCACCTCGACGTCCGCCGCCAGCCGTGCGCTGGCCACGTCGGTCGGGATCAGCTGGACATCCGAGCTGCTGACCGTCACCGGCGTCGACCCCGACGGACCGGTCAGCGTGCAGCCCAACTCACTGGTCAGCTGGGGTGACGGGGTTCCGTACAGCGCCGGGACGGACGCGCGCGAAAAGGTCATCATCGGCCTTCCGGAGATCCAGGTCGAGGAGCTCAAAGGCGCCCAGCCGCAGGCCGCCAAGCTCACCGAGTGGCTCAAGCTGGCCCTCGACGAGCCACACCTGCTCAAGACGCTGGGCGCCGGCACCAACCTGGGTGTGCTGGTGTCGGGACCGGCCGGGGTGGGCAAGGTGACGCTGGTACGCGCGGTGTGCGCGGGGCGTCGGCTGGTGGCGCTGGACGGCCCGGAGGTCGGCGCGCTGGCCGCCGACAACCGGCTCAAGGCCGTCGCCGCGGCGGTGACGGCGGTCCGCGACGGCGGCGGGGTGCTGTTGATCAACGACATCGACGCCCTGCTGCCGGCCACTGCCGAGCCGGTGGCCGCGCTGATTCTGGCCGAGCTGCGCACGGCGGTCGCTTCGGACGGTGTCGCCTTGATCGCCACTTCGGCGCGACCCGACCAGCTCGATCCCCGGCTGCGCTCGCCCGAACTGTGCGACCGGGAGCTGAGTCTGCCGCTGCCCGACGCCGCCACCCGCAAGGCGCTGCTGGAGGCGCTGCTCAAGCGGGTTCCCACCGGCGAGCTCGACCTCGACGAGATTGCCAGTCGCACACCGGGTTTCGTCGTCGCTGACCTGGCCGCACTGTTGCGCGAGGCGGCGCTTCGGGCCGCGTCCCGAGCCAGCACCGACGGCCAGCCACCGGCGCTGAACCAGGACGACCTGATCGGCGCGCTGACCGTCATCCGGCCGCTGTCCCGCTCGGCCAGCGAGGAGGTGAGCGTCGGCAGCGTCACCCTCGACGACGTGGGCGATATGGCCGAGGCCAAGCAGTCCCTGACCGAAGCGGTGCTGTGGCCGTTGCAGCACCCGGACACCTTCGCCCGACTGGGCGTCGACCCGCCGCGCGGGGTGTTGCTGTACGGCCCGCCCGGGTGCGGCAAGACCTTCCTGGTCCGGGCGCTGGCCAGCACCGGGCAACTCAGCGTGCACGCGGTCAAAGGCTCCGAGCTGATGGACAAGTGGGTGGGTTCCTCGGAGAAGGCGGTCCGCGAATTGTTCCGGCGGGCCCGCGATTCGGCGCCGTCGCTGGTGTTCCTCGACGAGGTGGACGCACTGGCGCCGCGGCGCGGCCAGAGCTTCGACTCGGGTGTGACCGATCGTGTGGTGGCCGCGCTGCTCACCGAACTCGACGGCATCGACCCGCTGCGCGACGTCGTCGTGCTGGGCGCGACCAACCGCCCCGACCTGATCGACCCGGCACTGCTGCGCCCGGGCCGACTGGAGCGCTTGGTGTTCGTCGAGCCGCCCGACGCCGATGCCCGACGCGAAATCCTGCGCACCGCAGGCAAATCGATCCCGCTGAGCGACGACGTCGACCTCGACGAGGTGGCCGCCGAACTCGACGGTTACAGCGCCGCCGACTGCGTGGCACTGCTGCGCGAGGCGGCGTTGACGGCGATGCGGCGCTCCATCGACGCCGCCGACGTGACCGCCGCCGACCTCGAAGCCGCCCGCAAGACCGTGCGCCCGTCTTTGGATCGGGCTCAGGTGGATTCGCTACGCGCCTTCGCTCGCGCTCTTTAACAACGAAAGCTCTGTAGCACCGCCCGGGTCGCCGCGGCCACATCGGCTTCCAGCCAGTCGGGCATCGGGTCGTCGCGGGCGTGTCGCCGCACCACGGCATAGGGCAGGTCGGCCACGGCTCTGCTGACCGCGTCGAGCGCCCGCTGATCGCTACTGCCGTAAAGGTTTTGGGTCAATTCGCGCACCCGCTCGATCAGCGGAGCGTTCATCGCGGCCAGGGTCTCCCGGAACGCCGCGTCGGGTTGGCCGTCGCGCAGGTCGTCGGGCCGGATGGTCAACAGCAGCCGCGCGTCGTCCGGGAACTCGCGGGCGAAGCCGATCGCCGCGACGGCCATGGCGGCCGCGGTGTCCAGCGGCGTGTCCGCGGTGGCGGCCAGTGCGCGTGACTGGAACCGTTCGAGTGCGCGCAGCCACGCCGCGGTCACCACGCCGTCGCGATTGCCGAACCGGTGATACAGCGTGCCGGCCGGTGCGCCACTGGCCTTGGCGATCGCCGCGACACTGGCCGCGCGCGGTCCGTGCGCGAGCACCAGGGCACGGGTCGCGTCCAGGATCACATCGGTCTCGTGCTTCCGCGGAGGGGCCATGATCTAGTACAGTCCTTCTATATGGAACGATTGCCCTATATCGATGAGCATGCTATCTCAATCGACGCTCCTGTCGCGGAAGTCTGGTCGGCGCTGCTGCGCGTTTTGTGCCGGGACGCTTCCGACCCGTCGACCGTGCCGTTCGGCTTCGTGCTCGACGAGGCGACGGCGCCGCAGCGGTTCGCGCTGAAAGGCCGGCACCCGTTCGCGGTCTACCGCTGGGTGTTCGAACTGGACGCCCACGCTGACCACACCCGACTGCGGGCGCTGACCTGGGCCGCCTTCCGCGGGTTGCACGGCAAGATCTATCGCGCGCTCGTCATCGGGACCGGCGGGCACCGCGTCGCGGTGCGATGGACGCTCAAACGTATTGCTTCGGCGGTTCTCGCCGAGCGCGCTGACTACACCGACGTCTTCGAAGTCCCAATCCTGCACGGCGACTTGCGCACTGCCGAACAGGCGTTCCGCGACGCCCTGGGTGATCAGCCGGGCGCGGTGGGCAGCCTCGTGGTGTGGATCCATCGCCACGTGCTGAGATTTCGGCTGGGCCCGTATTCGTCGCCCGAGCACGTAATCGGCTGGCCGATAACGCATTCGGACCCCGATGAGATCGTGCTGGCGACGGGTGGGCCGCTCATGCGCGGCCAGCTGACGTTGCAACGCCAGGACGGTCGGCGTGCCGTGCTCACCACGCGGTTGCATTACTCTCACAAAACCGCCGCCCGAACAGTCTGGGCCATGGTCGGCCCGCTGCACCGGGCCCTGGCACCGCGGCTGATGGAGCGCAGCGCCCGACGAGTGGCCGTTTCTTGACCCCGGGCCTGACCTGGGGCGCGCGGCCGGCCGAACGAGTCGAGGCGCTCCCCTGCGACGCGCTGTGCCCGCGGGGCCTTCAGGCGGACCGCGCGATCAGCATCGACGCTCCCCCGCCGATCGTGTTCGCCTGGCTCTGCCAGCTGCGGGTGGCGCCCTACAGCTACGACATCCTCGACAACCTCGGCCGTCGCAGTCCCCGGCAACGCGACCCCGAGCTGGTGCACCTCGAAGTCGGACAGCGTTTCATGACGCTGTTCGTGCTGCAGTCGTTCGTCGACGACGAGCAGATCACGTTGCGGTCCAACGGCGTTGCGGTCACGTACGCGGTGCGCCCCGAGGGCGCCGGCACCCGCCTGCACGCACGGGTGCTGTTCGCGGGGCCTCGACCGGTCGCCCGCGTGCTCGCCCTGGGCGACCTGGTGATGATGCGCAAGCAGTTGCTGACGCTGAAGTCCCTGGCCGAGCAGATGTAAAAGCACCTGCAGCCCCGGCGGGTGCTTTTGCGTCTGCTCGGCAACTTGCAGTTAACTGCAATATTGCGCTTGACTGCAACCGTGCGCTAACGTCAACAGCATGACACTCGCGGCTCGGTCGGTGACCGAATTCATGGACGACCCGATCAATTTCTTCGGCCAGTCCTACACGCAGATGCACAGCATCGGGCGCGACGAGCTCGAGGACCTGCAGCGGCGGGCCATGGGCATCCGATTCCGGCAGCACTACGACAGCATCGAGATGCTGCGCAAACTCGCCGACCGGCTCGGCGTGACCGGAATCAGTGAGTTCAATGATGTTGTGCCACTGATGTTTTCGCATACCACGTTCAAGTCGTATCCGGCGGTGCTGGTGGACAACAAACGCTTCGACCTGATGACGAAGTGGCTGGACAAGCTCACCAGCTACGACCTGTCAGGCGTCGACACCGCCGGCTGCACCCGCATCGACGACTGGATCGACCGGCTCGACGCACAGACGCCGCTGGAGGTCATCACGTCCAGCGGCACCACCGGCACCATCTCGATCCTGCCCAAGGACAAACGCGGCGCCGAGGACGGCATGACGTTGTGGAAGATCTGCCTATTCCAGACCTTTGGCGAAGAACCCACCGACACCCAGCTGCACCCGTCCGTCGACGTGGTCTGGCCCAACTTCGCCAACGGCAAGCTGGGTCATCTGCGCATCGCCAACATGATCAAGCGCGGCTTCACCGGCGGCGACGAAACCCGTTTCCACGCACTCTATCCCGGTGCGATCGACACCGATCTGATGTTCCTGGCCTCCAAGATGCGGGCGGCGGCGTCCCGCGGCGAACTGGACCGCCTGCAGATCGACCCGGCGCTGGCCGCCCGCAAGGACGAGTTCATCGCCATGCAGGCCCGCCAGGCCGAAGACATGGAGGCGTTCTTCACCCGCATCACCGATCAGCTGCGCGGCAAGCGGGTATTCATGCTCGGCACCTATCACTTGATGTACGACATCGCCAAGGCCGGTCTGCAGCGTGGGGTCCGCAACGTCTTCGCGCCCAACTCGGCGATCCTCACCGGCGGCGGCATGAAAGGCGTTGCGCTGCCTGACGATTTCATGGACGTCATCAGGGAATTCCTCGGTGTCGAACGGATCCAGGTGGGCTACGGATTCTCCGAGTCCAGCACCTTCCACTGGGGTTGCAGCGAGGGTCGCTACCACGTCGCACCCTGGGTAGTCCCCTTCGTGCTCGACCCCGACACCAGCGAACCGCTGCCGCGCACCGGCGTGCAAACCGGCCGCGCGGCCGTCTACGACATCCTGCTCAGAGCTCACTGGGGCGGCGTCATCTCCGGCGACGAGGTCACCATCGACTGGGACCTCCAGTGCCCGTGCGGGCAGGCCAGCCTCGCGTTCGAGAAGGACATCATGCGCTACAGCGAGAAGCAGGGTGTCGAAGACGACCGGATCACCTGCGCTGCAACGCAAGAGGTGCACAACGAGGCGGTCAACTTCATGGCGGGCGTGGACCTGTGATCGCGTACACCGTCCCGCTGTTCCTACGCGGGCGGCTCATCACCGACGACCTGGTGCCGTTCGACAACCGCAAGGGGGCTTCGCAGTTCCAGGCGCCGGACATGACCAAATACGTCGCGCAGGTCCCGCTCGCGAGCCCGGCGGAGATGACCGACCTCTACGAGTTGAGCTTCGGCGAGATCCTCGATGTGCTCGAGGCGCTCGGTGACGCGCTGGACTTCGACTCGAACACCCACCTGCAGGACGCGTACGAAGCCGCACTGCTGGCCAATGTGCTGCCGGCGGAGATGATGCAGAACAGCTACCGCTTGCTGCGGCCGTTGTTCTCCCGCGACAACGTGACCGAAATCGCGGACAGTCAGGTCGGTTTGGACTACCTCAACGGGTGGGTCCCGCACGCGTTGCGCGACGGTCGCGAGCTGCGGGTGCGGGCCTTCGGGTCCCGCGTGCTGCACATCCCGGCGGGCAACGGCGGGCTGGTTTCGGCGGTGACCATCCTGCGCTCGGTGATCACCCGCTCCGACGTGATCGTCAAGGCGCCGTCCAACGATCCGCTTACCGCAATCGCGATCGCCCGCACGCTGGCCGACGTCGCACCCGGCCACCCGATCACCAAACACCTGGTGGTCGGGTATTGGAAGGGCGGCGATCTGGCCGTCGAAGAACACCTCTACCAACCCCACCACATCGAAAAGATCGTGGCGTGGGGCGGGCTGGCGTCGGTCAAGCACGTAACCCGCTACATCCAGCCCGGTTTGGAGCTCATTGCGCTGGACCCCAAGCGCAGCGCCACCATCATCGGGCACGAAGCGTTCGACGACGAGCCCACGATGCGGGAAGTGGCCCGCCGCACCGCAATTGACATCGGCGTGGCCAACCAGGAAGGGTGCGCCAACGCACGGGTCATCTACGTAGTCAGCGGAACCGACGCGCCCGGGCTGGCCAACGCCAACCGGCTCGGCGAGTTGATCTACCAGGAGTTGGTGTCGCTTCCCGCTGTCGTCAGCACCCCGCCACTCTACCCCAGCCGCGAGCTGTTCGACCATCTCGAATCATCCCGCATGGCAGAGGATTTCTACCGCGTCATCGGTGGCGAGCGGCGCGAGGGTGCGATCGTCGTCTCCCAATTCGACGAGGCGGTAGACTACTCGCCGATGCTCTGCGGACGGGTCGCCAATATCGTTCCGGTGGACAGCATCGACAAGGTCACCGCCGCAGTCAACGCGTACACCCAGACCATCGGCATCTACCCCGAATCGCTCAAGCGGCAGCTGCGAGATACGTTGCCGCTGTTCGGAGCTCAGCGGCTGACCAGCCTGGGCTATGCGTGCAGCGTCGCGGTTGCCATGCCGCAGGACGCGATCGAACCGATCCGGCGGATGTGCAAGTGGATCGTCGACGAGGAGTGCGACCCGGCCCGGGTCACTCCGCTATGGCAACTCACACCGGCATGACCACCACTCGCAGCGCCCTGGACGCCGTCGACGGAATCGACCTGTCGGACAAGGTATGTGTGATCACCGGTGCCTCGTCCGGACTGGGCCGCGAGTCGGGGCGGGCACTGGCCGCCGCGGGCGCACACGTGATTCTGGCCGCACGCAACCACGACGCCCTGACCCAGGCGGCCCAGTGGATACATGACGAAGTGCCGAGCGCCCGGACCTCCACGGTGCCGCTCGACTTGACCGCGCTGGCCAGTGTGCGCGCGGCCGCCACAGCGATCCGCGAGATCACACCGGTGATCCACGTGTTGATGAACAACGCCGGCGTCATGTTCACCCCGTTCGGCCGCACCCGGGACGGCTTCGAATTACAGATCGGCACAAATCATTTCGGCCACTTCGAACTCACCCGGCTGCTCGTGCCGCAGCTCGCCGCGGCGCAGGGCGCCCGGATCGTCATCCTCTCGTCGGGAGGCCACCGCATGGGCGACGTCGATCTGGCGGATCCCAACTGGGAGCAGCGTGAGTACGACAAGTTCGTCGCGTACGGCGCGTCCAAGACGGCCAATATCCTGCACGCCGTCGAAGCCGACCGTCGGCTGGGTGAGTCCGGAATCCGTTGTTACGCCGTCCACCCGGGCACGGTGGCGACGTCGCTGGCGCGGCACATGTCCCGTTCGGACTTCTCGCACCTCCGCGAACTCGCCGCCGGTCATCTCGACGTCACCACGCCCGAATTCGGTGTGGCCACCCAGGTGTGGGCGGCAGTAAGCCCCGAACTGGCCGACCGGGGTGGGCTTTATCTCGAGGATTGCCGGATCGGCGAGCCGGCGCCCTATGCTGGTGACAAGCAGCACGCTGAGGAGCTGTGGGCCCTGTCCGAGAAGCTTTGTGCGAGATAGCCCGTGAACAGACTGGAACGGCGTAAGCAGGAAGTACGCGAGAGGATTCTCGGGGCCGCTTTTGAGCTGTTTCTGCGCAAAGGTGTTGCGGCGACCACCATCGAGGAGATCTGCGAGCAGGCCGATGTCGCCAATCGGACGTTCTTCAACCACTTCGCCACCCGTCAGGACATGGTTCGAGCGTTGGCGGAACGTCGGCTGGTCAACCTGCACGACGTGGTCTTCGACCGTTCCGCTGAGCCGATACCGGCGCGTCTTATCGGCGTGTTCGACGACATCGCCGCCGCGCTGGTGAAATCCGGTGACACCTATCGCGAGATGATCAGGGAAATGCTGGCTACCAGCGGCTTCGGCATCCAGGGCACCCAGCGCGGTTCCAATCTGCACGACACGTTCGTCGAACTCGTCAAGGAGGGTGTGGCGCGCGGCGAGGTCGGGGCGCACCGCGACGCAGAAACGTTGGCGGACATCATCGTTGGCGCGCTGTCCGGTGGAATCGTGAATTGGACTGCGGACCGCACCTATTCGCTGCCCACCAACCTGCACAACCTGGGTGTGGCTCTGGCCGAGCTGCTGACGCTGGGGGTCAGTCACTCGCCGAGCCCAACTATTCGGACAGCTGGAACTCGACGATCGCGGCCACCGACTCGACGGCCTCGCTGAGCGCGGCCAACCGACCGACGGCCGAGGCCGCCGAAAGCACCGCGTAACGGTCCGCCACGCCGATCGGGATACGAGACGCCAGCGCAAACAGCCGCTGCCCCGCGTCGTCCCGGTCGATATCGCCGTAGTCCAGCACCACGTCGCGGCCCGGCAGCTGCGCACCGCGGGCGGTCGCGATTCGCTCGAACAACGCCATCACCCGGTCCTCGAGTTCGGCAATCTGGGCTGCCAGCACGGGCTCGCCGGGCTCGTCCGGCCACAGTTCCACGACCGCACGCGGGTAGGGATCGTCGGGCAGCCACTCGCACACACGAATCCGCTCGCCGGTCCGGCACTGCAGCGAGTACCGGCCCACACCCCGTTCGACACAGGCTGCGATATCGGTCAATACGCCGACGTCACAACGCGAGTCACCGCCGCCGACCTCCCGGCCGGCCGAGATCAGCACCACACCGAACGGCTCGCCGGTCCCAATGCAGTGTCGTACCAACGCGCCGTAGCGCGGCTCGAAGATACGCAACGGCAGATCCTGGTTGGGCAGTAGTGCCATTTCAAGCGGAAACATCGCGCGCACAACAGATTCCGTCATGGCTAGATCTCCAGCTCGGCGACCAGCGCGTCAACGACAGCGCGCAGGTCGCCGTCATGCTCCTCGGCCACCCGCCGCTGCCGCTGGTAGGACGCGCCGTCACGGTGGATGTCGGCGACGGCCGCCAGCTCGTCGGCGCAGTCCAGCGACTTGGCGATCGGCTCCAGCCGGTTCAGCACGTCAGCCAGATCGTCGGTCACCAGCCGCTCGTTGCTGTCGGCGTCCAAGATGATCACCGCGTCCAGACCGTAGCGGGCGGCACGCCACTTGTTCTCCTGCACATGCCAGGGCGGCATCGTCGGCAGAGTCTCGCCGGCGTCGAGCCGACGGTCCAGATCGACGATCAGGCAATGCGTCAACGCCACCAGCGCACCCAGCTCGCGCAGGTTGGACACGCCGTCGCAGATGCGCACCTCAAGGGTGCCTAGATGCGGAGACGGCCTGATGTCCCAACGGATTTCATCCATATGGTCGATGATGCCGGTCTTCTTCTGGTCGTAGACGAAACCTTCGAACTCGGCCCAGGTCTGAAAGTGGAACGGCAGGCCCGCGGTGGGCAACTGCTGGAACATCATCGCCCGATTGCTCGCGTAGCCGGTGTCTTCGCCGCCCCACCACGGCGAGGACGCCGACAGCGCCAGCAGATGCGGGTAGTAGTTGAGCAGCGACGTCATGATCGGCATGACTTTGGCCGCAGACGAGATCCCGACGTGCACGTGCACACCCCAGATCAGCATCTGGCGGCCCCACCACTGGGTGCGCTTGATCAACTCGGCGTAGCGCGGCGCGTCGGTCAGTTTCTGGCTGGACCACTGCGCGAACGGGTGGGTGCCGGCGCAGAACAGTTCCATGCCGCGATCCCGCACGATCCGCCGGGCCGGGCCCAGGGTGTCGCGCAGATCCTCCATCGCTTCGGCGGCACAGTCACAGATGCCACTCACCACTTCGACGGTGTTGCGCAGCAATTCCTTGTGCACGCGCGGGTTTTCGCCGATCTCGGCGATGACCACGGTGGCTTCGTTGCTCAGATCACGAGTCTGCGCGTCGACCAGCGCGAATTCCCATTCCACACCCACCGTCGGTCGCGGTGAGCTGGCGAAGTCGATGTGGGTTCTGCCCCTGTTGCCCGGCGCGCTAGCCGGCACCGATGACACCGCACGCCACCCGATCGCCGGCGTCACCGGTGGACATCGTGGTGTCGTCGGGACCCGTTGCCCCGCCATTGATCTGGCTGTAGCGCTTTGGCGGGATGTTGCCGAAGTTGTCGGCACCGGCATGAATGATGATGGCGGTCTTCTCGCCGGTGGTCAGGTCCGCCATGGTGAAGGCGTCAGTGGTGGTCACCAATGTCCCCGAGCCGTCTTTGCGCACTTGCAGCGAAGTCAGGTCACCGCTGCTGCCGTGTCCGGAGTGCCCCGGCCCCTGGAAGTGGCCGCCGGCGGACGTGAAGTCACCCTCGCACTTGCCCGTCTTGTGGATGTGCACCCCGTGGAACCCGGGGGTCAGCTGATTGCCGCTGGTGATGATCGTGATGGTGGCGTAGCTGTTGTTGAACTCGAACAGCGCCGTCGCGATCTCGGCGCCGTCGCGCCCTTTCAGGTGCGTGGTGATGCTCTGGCTGGCCGGCGAAGGCTCAGGGCTCGCGGGACCCGGGTGGCCGGACGAGGCCGCCGCCGCTCCAGTCCAGACGGGCGGCTCCGTACCCTTTATCGTCGACGCATGTTGCGGCGACGAGCACGCGCTGAGCAGCGCGACACAACTGGCCGCGGACACTGCGGACACGGCGGCGGCGACATTGCGGTGACCGGCGAGGAGAGGCATAGCGAGAAGCCTAGCCTGGCAGGGATGCGGGCCGAAACGTTCCGCGCGGTAGCCGGGCAATCAATTTGAGGCCGGCAAAACCGTCAGCCGGTGACCAACACGATGACGCCGGGGGGCTGGTCGGCGAGTGCGGAGATACGCCGCTCCACCGGTGCGCCCAGGTTCTTGCCCACCGCCTCAGCGGTGGCCTTCTCACCCTCACCATCGCCGTAGTAGACCGTGGTGGCTTTGACCTCCGACGGGGGCGGCTCGAGGTTAGCGGCGTCGGCCACTTTGAATCCGGCCGCCTTCAGCTGCGTCACGAGTTTCGCGGCGGCGCCCACCTTCTCCGAGATGTTGAGAACGCGTACCTCGGCCTGGGCCGCGGGGGGCTTAGCGCTGGTCGAACTAGCCGCCGGCGCCGCGGCCGCGCTGGTGCTGGTCGAAGACGCCGGTGCCGAGGAGTAATCGTCGGCGTTCCCCGAAGACCCCAGCGCCCGCAGCCCGAGCAGCAGGAAGATGACGCCGAGGAACAACAGCACCATCACCATGGCCCGTAGGGGAAGCCCTGAGGAATCGGGCACGCGCGAGTTCATCGAGTTCACTGTAGCCAGGACTGGGCCAGAACCTGTAAAAACGCCCGCTGAGACGGGCGAGTGTCAGGTCAGCTCAAAGCCGAGGCGTCGCGCTGCGCGCGCCTTTTGCCGGCTGGCGCGCAGCCGGCGCAGCCGCTTTACCAACATCGGGTCGGCGGCGAGCGCTTCGGGCCGGTCTACCAGCGCATTGAGCACCTGGTAGTAGCGCGTCGCCGACATCGAGAACAACTCTTTGATGGCCTCTTCTTTGATACCGGCGAATTTCCACCACTGGCGTTCAAAAGCCAGGATGTCGTGTTCGCGGCGGGTCAGCCCATCAGCGATTTCAGAGTCGTCCCCCGATCGATTTGCCCGCGCCATGGCGCTGTCCATATCGCTTCCCCTGGACCCTTCCGGCGAACTTCTTGCTCGATGACTTGACTCAGATACGGGCACGTTTCGGCGAATATTGAACCACGCTGGCAAGTGTTGCGCAGGAATGCAGACCGCGAGTCGCCAGACTTAGTTGCATTGGTCACATCTCGCCCAAGCCGACAAGCTCTAAGCTAGCCGACCATGGCAGTCCTTCCCATCCGCATCGTGGGAGATCCCGTCCTGCGCAATCCGACAACGCCGGTTCAGGTCGCGCCAGACGGGTCACTACCGCCAGAGGTGGTCGACTTGATCTCGACCCTGTACGACACGATGGACGCCGCCCATGGGGTCGGCCTGGCCGCCAACCAGATCGGGTACGGGCTGCGGTTGTTCGTCTACGACTGCGCCGACGATCGCGGAATGACTGCCCGCCGCCGCGGCGTAATCGTCAACCCGGTCCTGGAAACCTCCGAAATACCCGAGACCATGCCCGACCCGGGCGACGACGACGAGGGTTGCCTGTCGGTTCCCGGCGAGTCGTTCCCCACCGGTCGCGCCAAGTGGGCACGCGTCACCGGCCTGGACGCCGACGGAGGTCCGATCACGCTCGAAGGCACCGGCCTGTTCGCCCGCATGCTGCAGCACGAAACCGGGCACCTGGACGGCTTCCTGTACCTGGACCGCCTCATCGGCCGGCACGCCCGCGCCGCGAAAAGGGCCGTCAAGTCACACGGCTGGGGCGTTCCCGGACTGTCGTGGACGCCGGGTGAAGGGCCCGACCCGTTCGGTCACTGATGATCTCGTGGCCGGACCTCGGAACGCGGGTGACGGTTCGCTACCGGCGGCCCGCGGGATCGGTCCCGCCGCTGACCGATGCGGTAGGTCACCTACTGGTCGTCGACCCGGTGGTGCGGGTGCGCACGAAGTCGGGGGCCGTCGTCGAGTTCGCGCCCGCCGACGTGGTGGCGCTGCGCGTCCTGACCGACGCGCCGGTGCGCACCGCCGAGATCCGGGCGCTCGAACACGCCGCGGCCGCCGCTTGGCCCGCCGTGGAGCACACCTGGCTGCACGGCTGGCTGCTGCGCGCCGACCCCGGAGCCGATCTCACAGCCAATTCTGCTGTGCCACTGGATATTTCCGCTGACGCCGCCGCGATACCCGGGATCGTCGCCTGGTACGCCCGAAGCGGCCTGACACCGCGACTGGCCATCCCCGATCGGCTGCTGCAACCGCCCGCGGGCTTCACCCCCGAACACGAGGACCGGATGCTGGTGCGCGACGTGCGCGACGTGCGCGCAGCCTCCCTCGAGCGTCACGCCAGAGTGCAACTCGACGACGAAAGCCACGCCAGCGTGACGTTCGGCGGCCAACCGGGCGCAGCCATGGCGCGCGCCGCGGTGACCGAGGCACCGGACGGCACCCGATGGGTCGGCCTATCCGCGCTGCAGGTGGACGACGGCCGGGTGTGCGAAGAGCTGCTGGCCTGGGGCGCGAGCCAGGGCGCGACCCGCGCCTACGTGGCTGTGGCGGGCGCGACTGGATTCGCCGAGTCGCTGGGCTTCCGGCTGCACCATCGCCGCCGCTATCTCGTGGCCCAGTCAGGTGCCTGGGATACCGTCTAGCCATGCCCGACGGCCCGGTTGACGGCGGCGACGGTAGGCGGCTGCGGATCGCCACCTGGAATGTGAATTCGATTCGCACCCGCCTGGATCGCGTCGTCGATTGGCTGGCCCGCGCCGAGGTCGACGTGCTGGCCATGCAGGAGACCAAGTGTGCCGACAGCCAATTCCCCACCCTGCCGTTGTTCGAACTCGGATATGAGGTCGCCCACGTCGGCTTCAATCAGTGGAACGGCGTGGCGATCGCCTCCCGGGTCGGCCTCGACGACGTACAGATCGGCTTCGACGGCCAGCCCACCTGGAGCAGCAAGCCCGACGTGGCTGCCAGCGCGGAAGCCCGCGCGCTCGGCGCCACCTGCGGCGGCGTGCGGGTGTGGAGTCTCTACGTGCCCAACGGCCGCACCCTGGACGACCCGCACTACATCTACAAGCTGAATTGGCTTGCTGCGCTGCGTGATACGGCCGAAGGTTGGCTGCGCGACGATCCCGGTGCTCCGATCGCGCTGGTCGGTGACTGGAATATCGCCCCGACCGACGAAGACGTCTGGAGCACCGAATTCTACGCCGGCTCAACGCATGTCTCCGAGCCGGAGCGCAACGCGTTCAATGCCATCGTCGACGCCCAATTCACCGATGTGGTAAGGCCTTTCACGCCGGGGCCCGGCGTCTACACCTATTGGGATTACACCCAGCTGCGGTTCCCGAAGCGGCAGGGCATGCGAATCGACTTCATCCTCGCCTCGCCGGCGTTGGCCGGACGGGTGGCCGACGCGCAGATCGTCCGCGAGGAACGCAAAGGCAAGGCGCCCAGTGACCATGCCCCGGTGCTGGTCGACGTGCACACCGACGGAGGCTCAATCCCGGCGTAGGCTGGTCCGAGTGACATGAATTCCAGACGCCTGCGCGTTGTCTACATGTTTACAACGTGGCAGGCTTAACGCAGCGGGCTCTTGGATGAAAGCTGCAGTTAACAATTTCGTAGATCCTGTTACCTGTGCGATCAACCATTAGATGCAGGCGTAGCCAACAAGATTTGCAGCAAGAGACATTAACGGCCAGGGAGTCATCATGGGTGTCGTCGGCGGAGCGGTTCGTGGCGTGGGTCGAACAGTGAGTCGTGCCGCGACGGCGACTACGGCGACCGCCGGCGCTGTCGGCGGCGCCGCGGTCAACGGAGTTGTCGGAGGCGTCAAAGGAGCTGCTGAGGGCATACAGCAGGGAATCGGCAAGGGCAGCAAGTCGACGGCCGCCGCCGCGGTGGCGATGGGTGCGCTTGGTGTCACCGGCTTGATCGACTGGCCGATTGTGCTGGCCGTCGGCGGCGGTGCCCTGGTGTTGAGCAGGATGGCAAAGAAGCCCGAGGCGCCAGCCCCGCCGGCGAAGGCGAAGCTGACGACGGTACCCACCAAGCCGGAACCCGAAGAAGCCGCTCCGGCAAAGGCCACACCAGCGCGTAAGGCGGCGGCCAAGAAGGCCGCGGGCCGCCGCGCGGGCTCGGCTGAGTTGCGCAGTACCAACTAGCCGATCCCCGGAATATCACTGAGTAACCCCTTGAGCATTGCCAAATCCATACAGCGTTTGCCGTTGCGCGCCCTCACGGCGGGCGTCCAGGCGACCACCGCCGTCGCGGGAACCCTGGGGAACACCGCCGGCTCGGTAGTCAAGACCAGCGTCGGGATCGCCGCCATCCCACTGCGCGAAGGCGGCAAGGTGCTGTCCGGCGAACTCTCCCCCGAAACGCTCAGCCGGCACTGCTGGCGGGGCGAAAGCCGCGCGTGGATCGAGGTCCGCGGGCTTATCGACGACGGTGAACTCGGGCGGGTGGTGCTGGATGTGATCCGGGCCCAGCCGGGCGTCACGTCGGCCAGCCTGAACTACCCGCTGTCGCGCGTGGTCGTGAGCCTCGACAAGCAGGGCGCCTCGCTGCGCGAGCTGTGCCGCGCGGTCGAGAAAGCCGAAAAACACCTCCGGACAGGGACAGAATTACCGTCGCCGTCGCGCAGTCTGCCGGGCGACGGCGTGGTGCTGGCGACCAGAGCGCTGACGGTGGCCTACAACGCGGCCGGCCTGGGCATCGCCCTCACCGGCCGCGCGCTGTTCTGGCCGCGTTTGCCGGTCGCGGTCGCCGCCGGCATCACGTTTTTCGACTACCAGCCCTGGCTACGCCGTCAGCTCGACCAGCGCATCGGCGGGCCCGCGACCGACACCGTGATGACGCTGGTCCAGGCGACCAGCCAGACTCTCTCCCAGTCGCCGACGTCGTTGTCGCTGGGCCTGACGATCCAGTCGTTGAAAGCCGCCGAGGTCCGCGCCGAGGCCCGGGCTTGGGAGCAGCATGAGCCGGCGCTGGCGCAACACGCCGACCAACCGCCCGCGTACCGGTCGCCGCGGCCACAGCCCTCCAGGGGCATGGAGAGCAGTGTCCGGCGTTTCGCACTCCTGCAGGCGATCAGCGCCGGGGCGCTGGGGGCCGGCACCCGCGACGTGAACATGGCCGCCGCGGCGGTGCAGGTGACCACCCCCAAGGCCAACCGCACCACCCCCGAGGCGTTCGCCACCACCCTCGGACGCGGCCTGGCCGAGCAGCACTCGGTGTTGCCGTTGCGGCCGGAGAGTCTGCGCCGGCTGAACAAGGTCGACGCCATCGTCATCGACCCCCGGATCCTGTGTACCGAGACGTTGCGGGTGGCGCGCATCCGCGGCGCCGACGACAGCGAACTGTCCGCGGCGTGGAATCGCGCCCAGCTCATGCTGGAGAAGAACAGCCTGCGCCCCGGCTGGCGGGCAGTGCGCGGGATATCGGGCAGCGAGCCGAATTCCAAAGTCGAGGCGCTCTTTCTGCCCGCGCACGATCCGCTGGCCTCGGCCGTCGTCGCCGAGGCACACCGCACCGGGGCGCAACTGATCACGGTCGACGACGACTCACTGGGCGAATTGCGACCCGCGTTCGACGAAGTCCGGCCTCTGAAAAAGCCGGTGAAGAGCGGGACAACCAAGTCCATCGACGACGCGCTGGCCGCCGCGGTGGCCGATCTGGCGGAGGCGGGCCGAACCGTAGCCGTGCTGTCATCGTCTGCCGCGCAAGCGATTTCGTCGGCGCACCTGGCGCTGGGCGTGCTGCCCCGAGACGGCGCCAACGCGTGCCTGGTGAATGCCGACCTGCTCTTGCCGGATCTGACGGCCGCCTGGCGGGTGCTGCACGCCCTGCCCGCGGCCAAGACCGCAACCGAGCGGGGCGCCGCGATAGCGGCAGGCGCAACGGCGTTGGGGTCGCTGTTTTTGATCCCGGGTGTCCGGGGCGCGCTCGGGTCCGAAACCGTGAACGTCGGCGCGGCGGCAGGCCTGTTCTCGGGGTATCTGCTCGCCCGCGGAATCCTCAACGCCGACACACCCCGCCCTGTGGAAGTACACGAATGGCACGCGATGTCGGTCGAGCAGGCCCGTAAGACGTTGCCCGCGCCCGACGGCCGGGTGGTGCCTTACCGTCGGGCGGCACCACCGTCCGAATCACCCGTGCAGGCGGTGTGGCAACTCGTCAAGGCTGTCCGAGCCGAATTGTCCGACCCGCTGACCCCGGTGATGGCGCTCGGCTCGGCGGCCAGCGCGATACTCGGCTCACCCGTCGACGCGGTGCTGGTCGGTTCGGTGCTGACCGGAAACTCGATACTGGCCGCCGCTCAACGGCTTCGCGCCGAGAAGCGGTTGCACCATTTACTTGCGCTGCAGATTCCGCCCGCCCGCAAGGTAGTCACCGGCGCCGACGGCGAGCGGACATATATCGAGGTCGACGCCGCACAACTGCGGCCCGGCGATGTCATCGAGGTGCGCACCCACGAGGTGGTTCCCGCCGACGCCCGGATCACCGAGGAAGTCGACGTCGAGGTGGACGAGTCGACGCTGACCGGCGAGTCGCTGTCGGTGGAGAAGCAGGTCGAGGCCACGCCCGGCGCCCCGCTCGCCGAGCGCCGCTGCATGCTGTTCGCCGGGACGACGGTGGTGGCCGGTACCGCCGTCGCACTGGTGACCGCGGTCGGCGCCGACACCCAGCAGCGGCGCGCCGCCGATCTGATATCCGGCGAGCTGTCTTCCGACATCGGCCTGCAACATCAGCTCGGCCAGCTCACCAATCAGGCACTTCCGGTCAGCATCAGCGGCGGTGCGCTGGTCGGCGCCCTCGGGCTGTTGCGCCGCACCCCGCTGCGTGACGCGGTCTCCAGCGCCATCGCCATCGCGGTCGCCGCGGTCCCCGAAGGGATGCCGCTGGTGGCGACGCTGGCGCAAGCGGCGTCGGCCCGGCGTTTGACGAAATTCGGCGCACTGGTTCGTGTTCCGCGTTCGGTGGAGGCGCTGGGCCGCATCGAGGTGGTCTGCTTCGACAAGACCGGAACGCTCAGCGAGAACCGGCTGCGGGTGTCCCAGGTCCACCCCGCGGCGGGTTACTTGGACGAGCGGGTATTGCACTGCGCGGCGCACGCCGCGCCGGTAACCCACGGCGGCCCGCAGGTGCACGCGACCGACGTCGCCATCGTCGAGGCCGCCGAGGCTAGGGTTTTCGGGGGGGCCGCGCCCGCCAGCGGTAACGGCTCGGGTCCCACCGCGCACCTGCCGTTCCGTTCCGGCAGGTCGTTCTCGGCCTCGGCGACCGGAACCGACCTGACCGTCAAAGGCGCACCCGAAGTGGTGCTGGCCGCCTGTGGTGAACTCGCGTTGCTGAACGGCACCGTCGCCGAAATGGCCGCCGCCGGCTTGCGGGTCATCGCGGTGGCGCAGCGCCGGCTGACGTCGAAACAGGCTCAGGCGATCAAGGACAACCCCGATGACATCGCCGAATACTGCAAAGACGGGTTGACCCTGGCCGGATTCCTCGGGTTGTCCGACACCCCGCGCCCGGAATCGGCCGGCCTGATCGCGAGTCTGCGCGACCAAGGGGTGGGCATCAAGCTGATCACCGGCGACCACCCGATCACCGCGAAGGCGATTGCCGAGGAGCTGGGCCTGCCGGTGACGGCCGAGCAGGTCATCACCGGTGCCGAGTGGGAATCGCTGTCACGCAAGGACCAGGAGCGCGTTGTCACCGAGCGGGTGATCTTCGCCCGCATGACGCCGGAAAACAAGGTCCAGGTCGTCCAGACGCTGGAGAGCGCCGGGGTGCGGACAGCGATGGTCGGTGACGGCGCCAACGACGCCGCGGCAATCAGGGCCGCCACGGTCGGTATCGGTGTGGTCGCGCACGGCAGCGACCCGGCCCACCTGGTGGCCGACGTGGTGCTGGTCGACGGCCGCATCGACGCGCTCCTGGAGGCCATCGAAGAAGGGCGCCAGCTCTGGCGGCGGGTGCAGGCGGCCGTATCGGTGCTGCTCGGCGGTAACGCCGGTGAGGTGGCCTTCGCCGTCATCGGCAGCGCGATCACCGGTACTTCGCCGCTGAACACCCGGCAGCTATTGCTGGTCAACACGATCACCGACGCGCTGCCGGCCGCGGCCCTCGCGGTCAGCAAACCGCGCGGCACCGTGGACCCCAGCCTGCGCGGCGCCGATCAGGCCGCGCTGTGGAACGCCGTCGCCATCCGCGGCGTCACGACGGCGGCGGCCGCCACCGCGGCGTGGGCGGTCGCGGGCCTGACCGGACCGCCGATTCCGGGACGCGCGTCTACCGCGGCGCTGGTCGCACTGATCGGGGCCGAATTGGGCCAGACGCTGCTGGAGTCGCAGGCCCCGATGGTGGTGCTCACCGCGCTGGGCTCGCTCGGCTTGGTGGGCGTCTTGATCAGCACTCCGGGGGTCAGTCAGCTGATCGGCTGCACACCACTCGACCCGATCGGATGGGCCGAGAGCCTGGCAGCCGCGGCGGTTGCGACCGTCGCGGTGGCCGGCCTCAGCCGTGTCGTCGATCGGGTGCTGCCGCAGAGCCCGCCGCCGCGGCAGCTGGTTGCCGCTCCGACGCCCGACGAGCCCGATGACCCCGATGACCCCGAGCAGCCGGATCCTTCTCCACAATCTCCACGACGCCCGCGCGCCACAGGAGCGCATAAAGTTCCAGTAACGGGGCACGCAGGATCGAGGCGATCGGCGAAATCAGTGGATCGGCCAGTCGGTCGTTGGTCGACATAGTTTCGACGGTGACCGTGCGATCCGGCTCGTCGGCAAACCGTTCCTTACCGAAAGGCAAATGATGGCGGAAAAGAAGGCTCGCCGGGCGGCAACCCAGAGCGAGGCCGTGCAGCAGATCCGCGAAGGCGAGACCTTCGCAGTGAACCTGCCGATTCTCGGCCAGGTGGAGATACCGCGGCCCGAGCAACTGGCCTACTACGGCGGTCTGGCGGCTCTGGCCGCGTTCGAGCTCATCGACTGGCCGGTCGCGCTGGTGATCGCGGCCGGACACCTGTTGGCGGCCAACCACCACAACCGGCTCCTCGAGGAGCTCGGCGAAGCGATGGAAGAGGCCTGATCAGACCGCGACCGCGCGCTCGAACTGCATGGTGACTCGGGTGCCCTCGGAACTCCGCACGGTGTCGACCGCGTCGGCGAGCCGGCTGATCAGGGTGAGGCCCCGCCCACGCCGCTGACTGCGCAGACTGGCCGAGGAATCGCCCACCCAGCGGCCCGAGTCACTGACCGTCACGACGATCTTGTCCCCGTGCACGAAGGCCTCGACGGACACGGTCTTGCGGGCGTCGCAGTGACTGCCGTGCTCGACCGCGTTGGTCACCGCTTCACTGGTGGCCAACAGGATGTCGTCCTGACGTTCGGGTTCGACCGCGATGCGCGTCAACCAGTGCTGCATTGCAGCACGGAGCGTGGGGACCTCCGCGGGCACCGCCGGCAGCACGATGACGAAGCTGCGCGGCCCGGCGTGGCTGGGGCGCAGGGCAAGCACCACGACGTCGTCGCGGTAGCCGCCGGGCGGCCTCATCCGATCCAGTAGCTCGTCGCACACGGTCTCGACCGGCAGGTCGGCGCAGCCTGCGGCGACGGCCTTCAGATTCGCGAATCCTTCGTCGAGTGTCTCGCCGGGCCGTTCGATCAGTCCGTCGGTATACAACAGGATCAAACTGCCCGGTGGCACGTCGGCGTGCGCGCCGACGCCGGCCGGGTGGCTTCCCGGCGTGGCCAACGGTGGACACCGCCCGGCCTCGAGGAATATCGGATCACGATCAGGCGAGACCAGCAGCGGGTAGGGGTGCCCCGCGCAGATGTAGCTGATCACTGTGCCCCTCGGGTCTGTCGCGTCGATCAGTGCGTAGGCCACCGTCGCGCAACGCGCGCCCGCGACGGTGGCCGCATAGGTGTCCAGCGCCCGCAGCACGGCCCCCGGCTCGGCGCTGGTCAGCGCGGAGGCGGCCACTGCGGCGCGCAGCCTGCTCATCACGATCGCGGCAGGCAGGCCGTGTCCGACGACGTCGCCGACGGATATCCCGATCGTGCTGGGCCGGTCCAGCGGCGTCACCGAATACCAGTCGCCGCCGACCCGCATGGCCTCACCCGCCGGCTGATACACCGCAGCCACCACCGCGGCGGTCGACCTGCTATCCAGGTCCAGCAGATGCTCCTGGAAGTCCACGGCGATGCGATGCTCGCGCGCCATGACACGGACCCGGTCCAGGGCCGACTGAGTCAGCTCGGCCGTGCGGGCGAACCCGTCGAGTTCGGCCGCCTCGAACTGGCGGGGGTTGGCCCACAGCAGGGTGAGCACGCCGATGATGCGCCCCACCCCACCGCGTAACGGCTGGGCGACGCAGGCGCGAACGCTGGCCGCGGTGTCCCGCACGGCGTGCTGGTAGCGCGGCGGAAGGCTGAACGTGTCGGAGATGACCATCGGCTCACCCCGGCCGATGACGTCGACCCCCACCAGGGGGCTGTCCAGCCTGGCCACGTGGTACCGGTCGCGCAGTTCCGCGGGAACCGCGCCGGCGTATTCGAACCGGACGTTGTCTTCACCGTCCAGGACACCGATCGCCACCGCGTCGGCGTCGCTGGAACCGACTGGCGAGTCGAGCACGGCGGCCAGGATTCCGGCGACCGAGTCGGTGGCCTGTAACGCGGCGTCGAGGTGCACAAAACCGGACACCAGCTGTTGTCGGGTGCGCTCGCGGGCGGTGGCCGATAGCCGCGCCGCCACCCGGTCGACCAGCTCCTGGGAGCGGAACGGCTTGGGCAGGTAGTCGTCGGCACCGTGGGCGAAGCCTTCACTGACGGCCTCGACACCGGCCCGCGCGGACAGCATCAGGATCGGGGTGGCCGCCAATGCCGGGTCGGCGCGCACGGCCGCGACGAATTCGAACCCGTCCAGGCCCGGCATCATGACGTCGGTCACGATCAGGTCGGGTTGCAGGTTGCGGGTCGCGTTCAAGGCCGACACGCCGTCGCCGACCAAAGCGGTATCCCAGTGCGCCGAGAGCACCCGGTCCAGATGGACCCGCATGTCGGCGTTGTCGTCGGCGATCAGCACCAACCGGCGTGGCCGGCCGGTCGCGTCCGTCGTACCTTGCGGGGTCTGCGGTGTGGGAGCCAGCCACTGACTTGCCTCGGCGACGTACGGATTCGTCTCGTCCAGCAGCCCGGCCGGCGATTGGTCGATCGCCGTGCCTTCAACCGATCGGGCCGCTCGGGGCAGCAGGATGGTCACGGTCGTTCCGACATCCGGTTCGCTGTCGATCTGCACCGTTCCGCGTTGCAGCTCGACCAGGCCGCGTACCAGTGCCAGCCCGATGCCGGTGCCTTCCACGCTGCGGCCGTGCGTGTTGTCGGCCCGGTAAAAGCGCTCGAAGAGCCGGCTGATGTCCTGCTCGGTGATCCCGACGCCGGTGTCCCGCACGGCAACCCGGCAGTGCGCCGCCTCACTGCGCACTTCGACCGAAATCGAGCCTGCCAATGTGTATTTGACCGCATTGGAGAGCAGGTTGAGAACGATCGTTTCCCACATGCCCGGGTCGATGTCGGCCAGCGCCGGATCGCAGTGCACCGCCAGATCCAGTCCGGCCCGCGCGCACAGCTCGGTGAACGACGACGCGATGTGGGCGGTAAGGGCGCCGACGTCGATGCACACCAACCTCGCGTTGGCCCGGCCGGCTTCGATGCGGGAGAAGTCCAGCAACGAATCGACCAGGCGCTGCAGCCGCCGGGCGTTGCGTCCTGCCGTGCTCAGCCGATCGACCAGCAGGGCGTCCGGCCCGGCGTCGGTCAGCGCATCGTCGAGCGGCCCGATCAGCAGCGTCAGCGGGGTGCGGAACTCGTGGCTGACGTTGGTCAGGAACGTCGTCTTGGCGCGGTCCAGTTCGGAGAGCGCTTCGGCTCGTTGCCGTTGCTGCTCGTAGGAGACGGCCGACGCCAATGCCGAGGACAGCTGGTCGGCGAGCAATTGGCAGAACCCGCGGTAGAGCGCGTCCAGCGGGAGACGCGGGCTGATCCCCACTACCAGCGCCCCGGCGGTCGGGCCCTCGCCAAACGACAGCACCAGCGCCTGCTCCGGGCAATTCGTCCGCAGCGCCTGGCGAATGCCGGGGATCACCGACCCGACGTTCTCGATCGTCACCGACGCCCGTGACTCCGGTTGCAGCTCTGCGTGGGTCAGTTCTGCCAGCGTCTGCGGCAGCAGGCGCAGTACCGTCGGCGTCGCCCCGCGCAGGCCGGTCTCGCCGACATACGCGGCGACGAAAGGTAGATCGGCGGGCTGGTCGGTGCACACCGCGATTGCGGTGGCCACTGCATCGTCGATCGTGCGGGTCTCCATGACGGCCGCCGCCACGGTGTTGAGCAAGTGCAGACGACGCTGGCTCAGCACCCGTTCGGTGGTTTCGCTGACCGTGGCCATCACCCCGTAGACCACTGCTCTGTCACTCATCAGCGGGCTGTAGCTGAAGGTGAAGTACCGTTCGCCCCGCCGGCCGGCGGTGATCACCGGCAAGAGCAGGTCGTCCACCCAGACGGCCTTGCCGGTGGCGACGACACTTTCGATCATCGGGCCGATCGAGTCCCAGACGTCCCACCACACCCGCTCGCTGGGCTGACCCAGCGCGTCTGGGTGTCTGTTGCCCAGGATCGGAATGTAGGCGTCGTTATAGACCATGAAGTGGTCGCGCGGGCCTAACCAAAGGAGGTACGGGAACCGCGAGGTCAGCGTCGTCGCGACGATCGTCCGCATCTCGGCCGGCCAGTCTTGCGGCAGGCCCAGCGGATGAGCGGCCCAGTCGAACTCCGCGAACCGGCGGCCCATCTCCCCGCCCAACGCGGCCGCAGCCGCAAGGTCAGCCGGCAGAGCACCGCCCATCGCTACCGCTCAGGATCCTCTGCAGGTTTGACGCCCCGCAGCGCGTCGGACAGCGTCGGGTAGATGTCGAGAATCCGGTCCAGCTCCGTGACCTGAATCGGTTGCAGCACCTGACCGTGGCCGGCCACCAGCCGGACGGACGTCCCGGCCGCCGTGCCTTCCTGGTGGCTCTCGAGCACCGCATTCAACCCGGCGCTCCCGAAGAAGCTCACCAGCGCCAGATCGATGATGAGAAGCCTTGCCGGGTGGGCCCCAGCCAGGCCCAGCGCGTCGGTCAGGTTGGCGATCAACTGGTCGACGGTGCTGGAGTCGACGTCGCCTTTGACGTGCACGACGACCGCGTCGTCGCGAGCTTCGTGATCGACGTCCAACAGTTCCATTGCGTTTCTCCGCCTCGAATGTGTCAAATCCGGCCGGTAGACGACGTGGGGAGCCCGATGCCGCGCGCCGTCCAAAACGCTTTTGAGCCTAGTGGGCCTACCTGGCGGGTTCGCCACTGACGCGCTCGTGCACCGTCAGCAGCAGGTGATCGAACTTGCTCTGGGTGGCGGCAGGCACCGCTGACAGGCCCTGAACGTCCGCGACGAGTTGGGCCGCCAGCGCACGCAACTTGATATTCGTCTCCTGCGAGCGCCATTGCAGCACACGGAACGCCTGCTCGGGGCTGACCCGATAGATCGCCATCAGGACGCCCTTGGCCTGCTCGATCGCCGCACGGCTCTCGAACAGGTCGGGCAGAGCCTCGTCGAGCACTTCCTGGCGCGTCTCGTCGAAGGTGTCGGTGAGGTCGATGTAATGGCCCTCGGTGCCCAGCACCGCCCCCGACTCGTCCAGCATGCGGTCGGCCACCACGATCGCGTCGTGCACATTGCCCGAGGTGTCGACGAACCGGTGCCGGCTGGAGAACGACTCGCCTGAGCGCAACGCGTAGTCGAGCAGGTCCTGGACGTGTGCGCGATCGTCCGGATGCTTGTGCGACAGCAGCAGTTTGGTCGTCGGCACCACGGATCCGGGCTCATACCCGTGCATCCGGGCCACCTCGTCGGACCACTCCCAGCGCTGACCCACGAACCAGAAACGGAAGCTCCCCACGTTCAAGTACCCGGGGCCGGCGGCCACAGCCGCGCTGATCAGCTCGTCGCTCTGATCCGGTGCGCCGTTCTTGGCGGGCTGTTGCACGCCTCGAATCATCCCACTCTGCGGTCCCACCGGCTACCAGGAGGCCCGGGCCCGGAGATGAGCCGGGCCAACGCTGCTATCGGTCCGGTGTCGCGAGAATCTTGAACAGCACGTCGTCGACATCGGTGAGGGCTTGGATGTCGACTCGACGGCTGAGTTTGTTGAGGGCAGCCTTTCGCAGACTGGTCACCAGGCCGGGCGCCACCCACTGGGAGTCGCCCAGCTCCACCCCGAAGCCGGTGTCAGGGTCTTGGTCGAATATCGGCACGACAATGACGGTCGGTTCGCTGGAAATCTCGTTGTACACCGTCGACGAGATGACCAAGACGCCGATCCCAATGCCCGTCGTCCAAATGTCGCCCCGGCGAGGTGATTTCAACGCTTCGGCAAATCGTCGAGATTGCGGTCGGGCCAGGTCTCACTGAATGCGGCGAACTCAGGGTGCTGCTGCATCCACTGGTCGTGCGCCGCGCAGCGTCGCCGCATGTCCTCGCTATCCAACAAGGACTCGATCCATGCGTTCATCGACTTCCCGTCGTCGTCTGCGTAGCGCTTTACGGCGTTGTATGCGGCGTCCGAGAGTCGTAGCGTGATCATCCTCGCCATCGCTGGATGCTAGCAGTTTGTGCTAGCGACTGGCGTCCATCCGCTGGCCGATTCGTGCGACCGACGCTGCCAGGCTGCCAATCACGGCGGGTCTGCGCTAGCGTGGAAACCACCCAAACGCGGGAGCGCACGCCGAGTGTGCTGAGAGGACGGCTCGGGGCCGTCGACCGTACGAACCTGACCGGGTAATGCCGGCGTAGGGAGATGAGAAATGACCGTAATTGTCGAACCTTCCGTGACCACCGGACCGATTGCGGGCAGCAGCAAGGTCTACCGCGACGTGGAGTGCCCGGGCGGGGCGCGTCTCGGTGTCCCGTTCCGCCGGGTGCACCTGTCCACCGGCGACCACTTCGATCTGTACGACACCTCCGGGCCCTACACCGATCCCGACGCGAAAATCGACCTGGCGGCCGGCCTGCCGCCGCGGCCCGGTGTGATCCGCGACCGCGGCACGCAGTTGCAGCGCGCCCGCGCCGGCGAAATCACGGCCGAGATGGCGTTCATCGCCGCCCGCGAAGACCTGCCGGCGGAGCTGGTCCGCAACGAGGTCGCCCGGGGCCGCGCGATCATCCCGGCCAACCACAACCACCCCGAGAGCGAGCCGATGATCATCGGCAAGGCGTTCGCGGTCAAGGTCAACGCCAACATCGGCAACTCTGCGGTGACCTCGTCGATCGCCGAAGAGGTGGACAAGATGGTGTGGGCCACCCGCTGGGGCGCGGACACCATCATGGACCTGTCCACCGGCAAGAACATTCACGAAACCCGCGAGTGGATCCTGCGCAATTCGCCGGTTCCGGTCGGCACGGTGCCGATCTACCAGGCGCTGGAGAAGGTCAAGGGCGATCCGACCGAACTCACCTGGGCGATCTACCGCGACACCGTCATCGAGCAGTGCGAACAGGGCGTCGACTACATGACCGTGCACGCCGGCGTGCTGCTGCGGTATGTGCCACTGACCGCCAAGCGGGTCACCGGCATCGTGTCCCGCGGCGGATCGATCATGGCGGCCTGGTGCCTGGCCCACCACCAAGAGTCGTTCCTCTACACCAACTTTGAGGAGCTTTGCGACATCCTGGCCGGCTACGACGTCACCTTCTCCCTGGGCGACGGCCTGCGGCCGGGCTCGATCGCCGACGCCAACGACGCCGCCCAATTCGCTGAGCTGCGCACCCTGGGCGAGCTCACCAAGATCGCCAAAGCCCATGGCGCACAGGTGATGATCGAGGGCCCGGGCCACATCCCGATGCACAAGATCGTCGAGAACGTGCGGCTGGAAGAGGAGTGGTGCGAGGAGGCCCCGTTCTACACGCTGGGTCCGCTGGCCACCGACATCGCGCCGGCCTACGACCACATCACCTCGGCGATCGGCGCGGCGATCATCGCCCAGGCCGGCACCGCCATGCTGTGCTACGTCACCCCGAAGGAGCACCTCGGGTTGCCGGACCGCAAGGACGTCAAGGACGGGGTGATCGCCTACAAGATCGCAGCGCACGCAGGCGATTTGGCCAAGGGACATCCCCGCGCGCAGGAGCGGGACGACGCGCTGTCCACCGCGCGTTTCGAGTTCCGCTGGAACGACCAGTTCGCCTTGTCGCTGGATCCCGACACCGCACGGGAATACCACGACGAGACGCTGCCGGCCGAGCCCGCCAAGACCGCGCACTTCTGCTCGATGTGCGGGCCGAAGTTCTGCTCGATGCGGATCACCCAGGATGTGCGGGACTACGCCGCCAAACACGGGCTGGAGACCGAAGAGGACATCGACGCGCTGTTTGCCGACGGAATGGCGGAAAAATCGCGCGAGTTCGCCGAGCACGGCAACCGGGTGTATCTGCCGATCACCCAGTGAGCTTCCTGCCCCCGATCCTGCCCCTGCCGTCGCCGGGGGCGACGCCGCTGCGGGTGCTGACCATCGCCGGATCGGACTCCGGAGGCGGCGCGGGCATCCAGGCCGACATGCGCACCATGGCGCTGCTGGGTGTGCACGCGTGCGTCGCGGTCACCGCGGTGACGGTGCAGAATACCTTGGGAGTCAAGGGCTTTCACGAAGTTCCCGACGACGTGGTGGCCGGCCAGATGGAAGCCGTCGTCACCGACATCGGCATCCAGGCGGCCAAGACCGGGATGCTGGCGTCGTCGAGCATCATCGCCACGGTGGCCGACACCTGGCAGCGGCTCGAATTGTCCGTCCCGTTGGTCGTCGACCCGGTGTGCGCGTCCATGCACGGAGATCCCCTGCTGGCCCCGTCTGCCCTGGAGTCGCTTCGGGGCCAACTGTTTCCGTTGGCCACACTGGTGACACCCAACCTCGACGAGGTGCGCCTGCTGGTGGATATAGAGGTTATCGACTCCACATCGCAGCGGGCCGCGGCGAAGGCCCTGCACGCCCTGGGCCCGCGATGGGCACTGGTCAAGGGCGGGCACCTGCGATCCTCGGAGTTCAGTTGCGACCTGTTGTATGACGGCGCGGACTTCTACGAGTTCGAAGCCGAGCGGCTGGCCACCGGCGACGACCACGGCGGCGGTGACACGCTGGCCACGGCGGTGGCGTGTGCGCTCGCGCACGGGTACACCGTGCCCGACGCGGTCGGCTTCGGGAAGCAATGGGTCACCGAATCCCTGCGCGCCGCTTATCCGCTCGGCGGCGGCCACGGGCCCGTCTCGCCGCTGTTCAGGCTCGGCTTATGAGCCTCGAGGAGATCGCGGGTGTCGCGCACGAACCGGAAAGCTCCCCGCTCGGAGTGGTTGTGCTCACCCACGGCGCCGGTGGGAACCGGGATTCCAAACTGTTGCAACAGGTTTGCGACGAGTGGGCCCGGCGCGGCTGGCTGGCGGTGCGCTACAACCTGCCCTATCGACGGCGCCGCCCGAAAGGTCCGCCGCCCGGCTCGGCGGCCAGCGACCAGGCGGGCATCGTCGAAGCGATGGAGTTGTGCCGTGGCCTGGCCGACGGTCCGCTGGTCGCCGGTGGACATTCCTACGGCGGTCGGCAGACCTCGATGGTGGTGGCCCAGAAGCAAGCACCGGTGGATGTGCTGACGCTGTTCTCCTACCCGGTCCATCCGCCGGGTAAGCCCGAGCGTCCTCGCACCGAGCACCTGCCGGACATCACGGTGCCCACCGTGTTCACCCACGGCAGCTCGGATCCGTTCGGCACACTGGCCGAGCTACGCGCTGCCGCGGCGCTGATCGCCGCACCGACCGAGGTCGTCGAAATCACCGGCGCGCGCCACGACTTGGGCTCGAAGACCCTCGACGTCGCCGGCCTGGCGGTTGCGGCGGCGCTGCATCTTCTTCCGGGCCAAAAAGCGTGAGCTCCATCAGTTTTCGCACACACGCCTGCGTGTAGGCCGACTCGTCTTCATAATTGACCATCCGCCCCAAGTCGACCACCAGCGCCATCGCCGCGTGCACCAGAAACCGCGCCTGCATCGGTGTGCACGACGGCCGCGCCGCCGTCAGCAGCCGCACCCACGAGTCGATCGTGGACCCCTGCACATTGTGCAGCAGCATCTGGTCGGCCGGTGTCAGGTTGACCCGCTCGGTGTAGTAGACGGCGGCCAGCTCCGGGTTGGCGAAAGATGTTGCCACATAAGCATCGATCAGCAGCGTCAACGTCTGGCGGGGCTCGGTGAGCGCGCCCAGAATCGGCGACAGCTGGCCGGAGGCCCGGTCGGCCGCGCGGCGCAGCCCGGTCGCCAGGATTTCGCACTTGCCGGAGAAATAGCGATAGATCCCGGACACCGACACACCGGCGGCCTTGGCGATCTGCGCCATGCTGGTCTCGGAATAACCGCGCTCTTTGAACAGCGCCATCGACGCGTGCAGCAACGCTTCGTAGACGCCGGCGTCCTCGGCGAAGATCCGCCAGGACGCCGGGCGGGGAAAGATGTCCCCCGGCTGCGGTAGGTCGGCACCCAGTACCGCCGAGGCGGCCTCGGCCAGCAGCAGCCGAATGTCGTCGGTGGGCAGCCGCGCCCCGTGGTCGACGATGCTGCCGATCACGCTGAGCACACCCGCCGACAGCATCCACCGTTGCGTGGATACCAACGTCGGCCGGATCGCCATGAGCGGCTTGTGGATTCGCCGGTTCACCAGTTTCAGTTGATCGGTCAGCGTGGCTTGGTCCTCGGCCCGCAGATACCGCGCCTGCCAGCGGTACAGACCACCGGACTCGCGATTGTCCAGCGTGGCGTCGATGAGTGCCGCGACCAGTTTGTCGAGCGTTGCCGACGAGTCGTCGGGTTCCGCCGCATCGGTGCAATCGACCAGTTGCTGGCTCAAGTTCAGCACGGCGCCGCGGAAGAGGTCATATTTGCCGTCGTAATGCCGGTACAGCGCGGCCGCCGAAATCCCGACCTTGGCGGCGATGGTTTCCATGCTGACCGCGTGATACCCCTGCGCGCTGAACGCCTCGGCGGACGCACGGGCGATCTGGGTTTTGCGGTCCTTGGGCCGCCGCCGAACGCCGGGCGCCGCCTCGCCCGACAAGCCGGTCGGGGCGGGCGCGGTAGACACCGCTTCACCATAGCCCGGACGGGCCCTTCCCAAACCTTGCCATTACCTTTCGGATGGTAGGAATCTCGATTAACATAATTACGGCTCACCGGGACCCCCGCCGAGGAGATCGCACATGCTGCAGAGGATTCGTCAGGTGCTCGACTTCGAGATCACCATCGGTCAACTGCTCGTCATCGGATTAATCCTCGGCACACCGTATCTGCTGTTAGGGACCATCTGGTCGGCGACGCACACCCAGCATTTGAGTCAAATGCACGGTGCCGATCTGGCGGTCTCTTTCTTGGGTTCGATCGTGTCCTGGCCCGTCCTGCTGTTCGCAAACGTCTGCATGACTTGAGCCCGGCTGCCGAATTCGTAGTTAACATCCAGGGAGAAGCCGTGAGTCATCGACAGGTATACATAGGGGTCGTCGGCGTGCTGCTGGCGGCCTTCGGTCTGGCGGCCATGTTCTATCCGATCCACCTCGGCCTCTACGACACGTACGGGATCAAGGTGAGCTGCGGCAACGGCTTCAACTCCACCCTGAGCCAAGCCAGCCAAACCGAGGGTCACGACGTCGCCGGGCAGTGTGGGAGCGCGCTGATGGTCCGGCGCGCCTGGGCCATTTCCGCCATGGTGCTGGGTTGGCTGCTGGTCACCTGGTTTCTGGCGAGCTGGGTACACAACGACCACTCAAAAGACGAAGACGCAGAGCCTGCGCACTACGTTCCACACCCGGAGATCGCTCGGCACTTTTAACGGGCTGGGGCACCGCCGGCTCCACCTCTAAGCGACATATTGCCTTGCCGCACAACGGTGTGAACCTGCGCGGAGATCGGCAGGGGCGGATTTCCGCCCTGGGCTCACGCCAAACCCCAGGTCAGCCAGTCCGCCCGTGCAGACTATGCGGGGTAGCGCGTGTAGCAGGCTTCCATTTTGCCGACCACGCCGCCACGGAACGCCGCTATCCGGGTGAACCCGGCCGGCACCGTGGCACCGTCGGCGTCGCTGGCGACCAGGCGGTTGGTCAGCAGCCCGGAGACGGCTTCGTCGAGGTCACCGGCGGTCAGCAAAAGCTGCTTCTTGGACGGCAGCTCGATGGGCTCGGCCATTTGGCGGTGCACGACACCGGTCAGGCACGCGGTCCGCAGCGCGGTCCACGGGCTCTGCATCGGCAAGCCGCGTTCATGCTGCACCGCAAGCGTGTATCTCGACATCACGATCGACAGGGCGGTGTCATCACCTTGCGGTAGCGAGTGTTGTCTCATGCCGGCGACCTTCGCCATCGAGGACAGGCTGGACAGGTCGACCGAGATGGTGTTGGTCTTCGGGCAATACGACGCCGGCGGGCTGGCCTTGGCATCGGGGCAATTGGCAGGCTTGAAGACCAACGAGGGTGGGTTCTTGGGGGAGAAGATCTTCCCCAACAGCTCCATCAACGTCTGCAGGGTGTCTTCGTTGATCGGGACCTCACCGGTCTCCCTGTCCCCGTTGGCCTCTCGCCGCAAGGTCTTGGGCAGGTCGCCGCGGCGCTGCTCGATTTCCTTGATGTCGATCGCGGCGCAGGCCGGGGTGCCGGTGATGAAGCCCATCTGGAAGGCACTGACCCGATCCAGCGCGTTCCCGTGTTCGTCGTCGTTTTCCTGATCGGAGTCCATGACCGGGTCACGGGTGGTGATGATGCCGGCCAGCACGTGGTCGAGCCCGTCGGCGGTGCTTATCGTGAAGCGCTTCGACTTGCCGTCTGCCACGTTGAACATGTAGACACCCGCAAAACAGTCGGCTTGCTGCTCCTTGACGATGGTTTGGGTGCTTCTGGTCACCAACTTGGCCATGTACTGCACGGCGTGGCCGAACTCGTGCGCCAGCACACCGGTGACGGACATGTCGCCGAAATACTTTTGCGCGACGTTCAAGAAGTCGGCACGGTCCCAGGCGATCAAGTTGCACCGCGAGGTGAAAAAGGCGTTGGGCATCTTGTAGGTCTCGCTGTGACAGATGATCGGGCTGCGCGGATCGGTGGAGTCATACGAGACGTACTTGTCGAGCGGCTTGAACGTTCCTTTCAGCGGTGGGCCGTAGTGCGCCTTCCAGTAATCCTCGATGTCGTTGAGCGATAGCAGCGCCAGCTTGTCAATCGGTCCGTTGTTGGTGTTGACGACCGTGCCGACCGCGGCGGGCGCGTTCGGGCGGGGCCCGCTGGGTCCGTTGGTCGCGGGCAGACCCCCCACATGGAACGGGTCGTTGAGCACCGACAGGCCCCGCCCGTCGACCATGGTGGTGCATGCCGCCAGCACGAGTGTCGCCGTTACGCAGGCAAACGCCGCGCGCACACCGACGACCGCTCTGCGCGGGCGACCACCCGGCAACCAACGTAGCTTTCGCACGTGGCTATTCATTGACCAACCCCGTCCCGACCGGCCTGCACAGCAGCACTAAAAGGAACCCCATCTTAGAACGCTCGGCTAACCGTAACGGCACAACGAACCCCGCACAACGAAATCCAAAGACGCCGTAGCGGCCATCCTCAGTTACGGCATCCGCGGGCGATGCCGCTTGTCGTGGCCCGGGACTCCGTTGGGGCCGCCGATCGACTCCGCGTAACTGCCCACCGCATAGGCCACCCCAGAACCCATGACCGCCAATGCTTCCCGGTTGATGTTGTCTACCGTGTCACGGGGGCTCTGATAGTTCGGGTCGAACCCGACGCCGGCCTGACCGCCCCAGAGTCGGGCCTGCACTATGGTTTTCGTCTGCGAGGCGCCGGTGTTCATACCCCCGATCGGCACCCCCGCGACCAGGAACGGATGGTAATCGGTCCGGGTGTTCAACGGCATGTCAGCGGGTCGCTTACCGGCCAGGTTCAGATAGCCGGACAGCGTCCGCTCGATGCCCGCCGAGCCTTCGGGCACATCCGAAGACGCCACACCGGTGCCGGGCGGACCGGACTGGTCGCCGTCGTCGGTGAAGAAGCCGGCGTTCGGGGAACCCAGCATGTCGAAGTTGAGGTACAGCGCAATGTCGTTGAGCCGATCGCGGTCCAGGCCGAAGACGTAGTCCGTGGACCCGTTGAGTCCGTCCTCGGCGGCCCCCCAGAAGACGAAGCGCACCGCGTTGGTCACCGGCGCCAACGGGCCCATCTGCAACGCGGTTTCCAGCACCGCGGCCACCCCGGACCCGGCGTTGTTGACGCCTGGACTGTCCGGCCCGCTGTCGAGGTGGGTCCCGACCATAACCACCTCTTCCGTCTTGCCGGTCTTGGTCTGTGCCAACACGTTTCGCGAAGTGATCTTGCGGGTCTCAGCGTCCAGCACCAGGCGCACCGGCGCGCTGGTACGGCCCAGCGCGGCGGCACCGGCGCCACCTACCACCGCGACCGGCACGGTCAGCTGGTTGTAGTAGCCGGGGGTGAACAACGTGGGCGGAGCTCCCGCACCACTGGGCTGGCTGATCACGATCAGCGCCGCGGCGCCCCTGGCCGTTGCGCTGTTCTGCTTGTCGACCACCGAGCAGTGGCTGTCGTCGACGACGGCGATCGCCCCCTTCGGCACCTCCGCCGGGTAGTCACCGGGCGCGCAGCCGGCCGGTTGCTTGGGGCGGACCGGCTGGCCGGTCAGCCCGCCGGCAGGTGTGCGGACCAGCAGCGAGGCCTGGTCGACCTGGTAGCTGCGGCCGGCAACCGTCAGCGCAGGCTTGCCCGCCGACACCGTGTACAACCGGTCGAACTGCGGCGTCGAAACGTCGAACCCCCTGCCGCGCAACGCCTTCGCCACGTAATCGACGCTGGCGTCGAACCCCGGTGTGCCCTGCGCCCGGTTGCCCTTGTTGACGTTGGCGATATCCTGCAGCGCGCGCAGGTGGGTGACCATCCGGTCCAGGGTCACCTTTGCGGCCAACGCACGACCCAGATCCGGCGCGGCAACCGGCGTTCCGGTGCTCGAAGACCGGTGCCACGAGCAGCCCGCCAGCAGCCCGATCACCACCAGGACCGTGGCCAGGCCGCGAACCGGCGTCATGGCTTGACGAGCACGTGCCGCGTACGGTCCTCCAGCACCGGAACACCGTTTCGCCCGCTGAGGTCCTGCGCGTACAGGGACACCACGTAGGCCACCCCGCCGCCTTGGATCCCAAGCGACGTGCGGTCGATGTGTTCGAGGGTGTCGCCTTTCTGGTGGTAGTTGGGATCGAACGGCTCGCCGGCCTTCCCGCCCCACAACCTGGCCTGCTCGTCAGACATCTTCGCCTCGGCGCCGGAGAACAGGCCGCCGGCCGGGATACCGGCCAGGGTGAATCCGTCGTAGTCGGAACGACCGTCGAACCCGGTGTCCTGCGCGGTCTTCCCGTTCGCCTTCAGGTAGGCGACGAATGTCCGCTCGATGCCGGCCGAGCCTTCCGGAACCACCGGTTGGCCGCGGTCCTTGAGCGCCAGCGATTGGTCGCCGTCGTAGGTGAAGTAGCCCGGGTTGGGCGATGCCAGCATGTCGAAGTTCATATACAGCGCAATGTGTTTGAGCCCGTCCAGGTCCAGCGACTGGACGTAGTTGCGCGACCCGATCAGTCCTAGTTCCTCAGCACCCCAGAAGCCGAACCGCACCGCATTGTGCACTTGCGGCGAGTTGCCCAGTTGAACCGCGGTTTCCAGAACCGCGGCCACCCCGGAGCCGTTGTCGTTGATACCCGGCCCCGCGGGCACGCTGTCCAGATGCGCGCCGATCATCACCACGTCGTTGGTCGACCCCGTCTTGGTCTGCGCGATGATGTTGCGCGCGTTGACACTCTGGGTGCTCGCAGCGAGCTTTATGGTGGCCGGCCCGGTCAATCCGCGCAGCACCATGCCGTCCGACTTGGTGACGCTCACCACCGGGATCTTGACGTCGGTGTTCTCCCCCAGGGTGCCGCCCATGTGCTGCTCGTCGACGTTGTCGACGACGACCATCCCTACCGCTCCGCGCTTCTCTGCGGCGTCCAACTTCTGCGAGAACTGGCAGTTGCCACGATTGACCAGCACCACCGCGCCTTGCGCCGGTAACCCGTCGTAGTCCGACGGCGAGCAGCCCGGGCTGTCGTTGGACGGCGCGATCACCAGCGGCCCGGTCACCCCGTCCGGCGGGGTGTCGTGGCTGTACTCGAGCGCACGTGCCTCCAGGGTCTTGCCGCCAACGGTCAGCGATCCCTTCTCGGCGTGGAACACGTGAGCGGAGAATTGGGACGTTTGCACGTCAAAACCGCTGTTGCGCAATACATTCACCACATAGTCGACGCTGGCTTCATAGCCCGGGGTACCGACCGCCCGGGTGCCGTTGTGGGCGTTGGCGATGTCCTGCAGCTTCGATAGATGCACCATCATCGCGTCGGCGGTCACCTTGTTGCGCACCGAGGTGGCGAATTCGGCCGCGGCGGGATTGCCGTTCGTCGGCAGCGCCTGACCCTTGCCGTGCGAACAGCCGGTCAGGATAAATAAAGTGAGGGCGACTACGGCAAGCACAGCCGGCGTCGTTCTTGATTTGTTCACCATCGCGCCCAAGGTTAGCCGTTCGGTACCCACCGCTGATAGTCCCGGCTCAGCGGCGTTCAGACGAACAGTCCGCTGAACGGCGGAAAAGGAATGTTGCGCACCACAAACCAAGCCAGCATCAACCCCAGTGTCACCGCCGGCGCCCAGCGCTGGTGCTGCCAACTTTTGATCCGTCGGCCCTTCAGGCGGCCATAGGTCCAAGCCACATATGCCCACACCAGCAGCGCCACCGCCACCAGACCCATGGCGTTGAACCTGGCCGCCGCCGACAGGTTGCCGTGCATAAGCGAATACAGCATCCGCATACTGCCGCATCCGGGGCAGTCGATACCCAGTAGCGCCTTCGTCGGGCAAACCGGCAGCGGACCGTGCGGTGTGGTCGGATCACCCACCCAGACGGCGGCACACACCAACGTCGCGGAGGCGGCCACCAGGAGCGGCGCGCCCAGACGCCGCGGCGCCGACTCTTGGCGGGTCAGCATCAGCGATCTCCTGACTCAGAACATCATGGCGGGCATCGCCGCGCTGTGGTCGCCGGCAAAGATCAAAACGGTCGCCAGGATGCCGGCGGCGACGTAAGCGACGCCGCCCAGGATGATCGACCAGATCGCCCACGTCTTGGCACTGTTGGCGACCGCCTGCGACTCCGCGTACTGACCCTGCGCCCACAGTCCGGAGACCTGGGCGGACTTGACCACCGCGAAGATCCCGGGGATCACACAGAGCACCAGCCCGACAATGGACAACACCAAGTAGTTGTTCGGCGCCTGCTCGGCCGGCGGTGGCGGCGGATACCCGGGCGATGGTGGCGGCGGCTCTGTCACGGGATCTCCGGTCACGAGGAGTTAGCTGGCGCAAAGCGGTGCCTACCATACCCTTACGCCGTGACACCGGCATACCAATCGCAAATCCCATTACGGACCGGCGGTAATGCGCATCCGAAATACGTTGTTGTTTTATTGTTTCGGCGCCAATACGGCGACACCTGCCAGTGCGGGAATTAATGCCCACACAGACAATTTCTAGCGGAATGTGTTGCGTGGCCTGGGCGTAGCCCTACGATGCCTGTAGCAAAAGCCCTGCTTTCGGTCCGCCGGTCCGACAACCGTAAGGAAGTCAAGATGTCTCATCTCACCAACGTGCTGACGGCCGCGGCGCTCGTGGGAAGCTTCGTCTGCGCGGGTACCGCCACCGCGAACGCAGACCCCACCGACACGCTCGCCGCCAGTCTTTCCAAGGGCTACAGCTCCAGCAACTGCAAATCCACGGTCGGTCCGAGCGGCGTGCAAGCGGTAATCGAGTGCGGGCAGAACTCAGACCCCAGCGGGCCGGTGTTTGCCAAGTACCTGCTGTTCGGCAGCGCCGGCGACCTCAGCGGTGCGTTCACCAGCAGCATCGCGGCTGACGCGCTGGCCAACTGCGGGGACGTCAAGTCGCCCAGCCCCTGGCACCAGGGCGCCTCCACCGACGCTGCCGGGCAACTGGCATGCGGGACCTACCAGGGCCAGGCCGAGGTCATCTGGACCACCGACGCCAAGACCGTGATGAGTCTTATCCGCGCATCCAACGGGGACACCGCCGCGCTGTACACGTGGTGGAAAGCCAACGGCTGACCTTGGGCAGCGGCGGAAATCGATCCACCTGCCTGGCATGCGAGCAGCGAATCACGTTCCCGTATTGGTGAATTCAAGCCGGTTGGACGACGGTGGCCCACTGGGCGGCCGAAATCGCCCAAAACAATTTTCGCCGAACATGTTGCATGCCTGCGGCATAGCTTTACGATGCCTTTTGGGAAAGCTCTGCATCCGGTCAACGACGTCCTACCACCGCAAGGAGTCAAAATGTCTCATCTCACCCATGCGCTCCGAGCCGCGGCGGCTGCAGCGCTCATGGGCAGCTTCGCCTGCCTGGGCACTGTGACCGCGCACGCAGATCCCACCGCTAGCTCGGCGGATCTCAATACGCTGGCCGGCTCCCTCTCCAAGGGCTACACCATCGACAGCTGCAAATCGGGTTCATTGAGCGGTCCTGTCCTGGCCGAGCTCGACTGCGGACAAAGCCCCGACTCGAGCGGACCGGCCTCCGCGATCTACCAACTCTTCAGCAGCACCACCGATTTGTCCTCCGCATTCACTTCCAACATCCACGACATATCCCTGACCGCGTGCGGAGACGGTGGCCAGTCACCCGGCACCTGGCACCAGGGCGGTTCGGGTACGGCTGGACAGGTCGCGTGCGGGACCTACCAGGGCGCCGCGACACTGACCTGGACTATCGACGCCAAGAAGGTGCTGGGCCACCTGCGCGCGTCGAACACCGACAACGGTGCGCTCTACAAGTGGTGGCAGACCAACGGCTGATCACAACTGGGCCGCAACAAGTTCCGCCACCGCACGCATTCCGGCGGCATTCGGATGCAGCGGCGCCGGCCGACACGGTAGCGGCACACCGGTTCTGGTCGGCGTGGTCGTCCAAGGCGCGGCCGACCACGCGTGGTGGTCCCGGCTGGCCGCCGCGGCCTGCACCACCTCGCAGCCGGTCGCCGCTGCGGCCTCGGCCGTGAGCCGTTCCAGCGTGGTCGCGACGTGGCGGCCCAGCTCGGCGACGGATCCCGAAAGCGGCGAGGCGGATTCACCCGCAGGCGGCAGCACCGTCAGATAGTCGACGAACAAGATCCGCGCGTCGGGCGCGCGCTCGCGCAGCGCCTGCCCGACCGCGCACAGTGAATCAAATACCTGACCCAGCGCCCGATCACGCATGTCGCGGTCCAGCAGCTCACGTATGCGATCGCCGAGCAGCGGAAGCCTACGGATCGCTGCCGGTAACGACGCGGCCATCAGCAGGGGGATGTAGCCGACGTCGTTGCCGCCGACAGTGACCGTGACCAGGGCCTCCGATCCGTCCAGCGCGTCGACTTGCGGTGGCGCACCGAACTGACGATCGGCGAGCACGTGCGCGGTGGTCGCACCCGAGAAGGTTACGTCGGCCAGGTCGAAGTGCAGTTGTTCGGCGACCAGATGCGGGTAGTTGCGCGCCGATCGGCCCGACCGCCACGGCGCTCCGGCGGCGCGGGGCCGGATGCCGGGCCCGGCCGCCATCGAACTCCCCAGCGCGACATATCGTTTCGGTGCGCTCATCGGGTCGGGCTGGACGCTTGCGCCCAGAAGCGCTTCGGGATCCGTCCGGCCCGGCGCGCCAGATGGCCCGCGGTGACGGCGGCGGCCATCGCGGCGGCCATCGTCGGGGGGTCTACGGCCCTGGTCACCGCGGTGGCCAAAAGCACAGCGTCACAACCTAATTCCATCGCGAGCGCCGCGTCGCTCGCGGTACCGATCCCGGCGTCGAGCACTACCGGAATACCGGCCCGCGAGACGATCATCTCGATGTTGTGCGGGTTGGTGATGCCCAGGCCGGTGCCGATCGGCGAACCCAGCGGCATCACCGCCGCGCAACCGGTGTCCTCCAGCCGCCGCGCCAGCGCCGGGTCGTCGTTGGTGTACGGCAGAACCACGAACCCGTCATCCACCAATTGCTCTGCCGCCTTGACTAATTCGACCGCGTCGGGCAGCAGGGTGCGTTCGTCGGCGATCACTTCGAGCTTGACCCAGTTGGTATTCAGTGCCTCGCGCGCCAATTGAGCGGTGAGCACCGCCTCGGCGGCACCGCGACACCCCGCGGTATTGGGCAGCGGCGTGATGCCCAGCCGGTTGAGCAGGTCGAGCAGTCCGGTTCCACCTTCGGTGTCGACGCGGCGGATCGCGACGGTCGTCAGCTCGGTTCCCGAGGCGATCAGCGCCTCTTCCAGCACCGCCAGATTGGTCGCTCCCCCGGTACCCATGATGAGCCGCGAGGCGAAGCTGCGGTCCGCGATCGTCAGTTTGGAGTCAACCACCTTGCACCGCCGTCACCACCTCAATTCGGACACCTTCGGAAAGCGTTGCCGCCCAGTGAGACCGAGGCAACACCGCCTGATCCAGCGCCACCGCGATACCCCGGTCCGGGAAGCCCAGCGACTCCAGCAGAGCCGCGACAGTGGTCCGGTCGTCGACCTCGACCTGCTGCTCATTCACCACGACGATCACGGCACGGCCCCCACCGGAGCGAGTTCGGACACGATCTGTTCGGCGGTCCATGGCGCCAACAGAAATCCCGACCGGCCGTGACCGGCGGCGACCAGGGTCCGTGCGTCCAGGCGTTGCACAATTGGCAGGTTATCGGGCGTCATCGGGCGCAGCCCGGCGGCACACTCGGCAAGTTCGTATTCACCGAGCGCGGGCACCACCGCACACGCGTCGTCGAGCAGATCCCGCACCCCCGACACGACCGGCGCGGTGTCGCGACCGTGTTCGTACTGCGTGGCGCCCACCACCACGCCGTCGCGGCGCGGCACCAGATACACCTGGCGCCCATGGACCCGGGCACGAATTACCCTCTGCAGCAGCGGCATACAACCGTTGCGCCAGCGCAGCCGCAACACCTCCCCCTTCACCGGACGGATCGGCAGTCCGGGCCAGAGTGCCGGTGCGTCAATGCCGTTGGCAATTACAACGGCGTCGGTTTCGACTTCGGACAGATCGTCGACCGGCGCCGCCCACTCAACGCCAAGGCGCTCGCAGTCACCGAACAGCGCGTCGAGCACGGCGCGGTTGTCCACGGCCAGTTCGGTGGGCGCCCGAAATCCGTGCCGGATACCTTGTGCCAGCAGTGGTTCGACATCGCGCGCGGCCGCCTCCCAGACCACCGGATGTCCCTGCCCGGACAGCCAGTCAGCGACGGTGCGCAGGTCGGCGACGTCGGCCTGGTCGACGGCCAGCACCAGCGACTCGCGGGCGGTGACCACCTCCGGCGGCAGCCCGTCCAGAAAGCCGCCCTCGCGCCACAGCCGCAGCGACTCCAGGCCCAGCCGCAGCAACCGTTCCTCGCCGGGCCAGCCTTCGCTGTGCGGGGCCAGCATGCCCCCGGCGACCCAGGACGCACCCCGCTCGCCGGTGTGGTGCACCCGAACGGACCATCCCGCCTGCGCCGCCCGGCGCGCCACCGCCAGGCCGATGACACCGCCGCCTACCACGGCCAGAGACTGCATCCTCGCTCCCTTCGCCGGCATGACCCGGATCAGGTGTGACGGTAAGGGCAAGTGCAGTTGCCCACTCTCAGCCCCGCTGGTAACCCGGGACTCCCGTGCCTACGGCTTTCTACGCTAGCGCGCTCACCGCGATAACGTCTGCCTTGTGCACGAACGTCTTGCGCAAGCGCGCCTCTACCTGTGCACCGACGCCCGCCGTGAGCGCGGTGACTTGGCCGAGTTCGCCGACGCCGCCCTGGCCGGCGGCGTCGACATCATCCAGCTGCGCGACAAGGGTTCGGTCGGTGAGCAGCGGTTCGGCTCGCTGGAGGCACGCGAGGAGCTGGCCGCGTGCGAGATCCTCGCCGATGCCGCCCGTCGGCACGGCGTCCTGTTCGCCGTCAACGACCGCGCCGACATCGCCCGCGCGGCCGGCGCCGACGTGCTGCACCTGGGGCAGGGCGACCTGCCACCGGGGGTGGCGCGGGAAATCGTCGGACCGGACACGCTGATCGGCCTGTCCAGCCACGACCCCGGCCAGGCCACCAAGGCGGCCGAGTCTGGCGATTGCGACTATTTCTGCGTCGGCCCCTGCTGGCCCACCCCGACCAAGCCGGGCCGCGCGGCACCGGGTCTGCAGCTGGTACGCGCAGTCGCAGTTTTAGAAGCCGACCTGGGCACGGGCAAACCGTGGTTCGCGATCGGCGGCATCGACGCCCAGCGGCTGCCCGACGTGCTGGCCGCCGGGGCCCGCCGGATCGTCGTGGTGCGCGCCATCACCGCGGCCGAGGATCCACGGACGGCGGCCGAGCAGCTCAGTTCAGCGCTCGCAGCAGCAAGCTGATCCGGGGACTCAAATGCGGCGGCGCGTGATCCAGGTCGCCGGGCATACACCAAACGAAGAGCCCGCCCTCGATCTCCATGGTGCGGGGCAGACGCTGTCGGCGTTCGTCGCCGTGGTCCAGCGGCACGGTCGCGGGGACGGTGCGCAGCAGTTGCCAGCTGGCGGCGAATCCGGGATGCAACGGCAGGTCGGCCACCTCGTCTTCGCCGACCCAGCGCATCTCAGCGCTTTCCCGGTTGGGCACGGTCTGCAGCAACTCGTCGGCATCGGCGACGACCGTGGTGTAGCTCCAGCTGGTGCCGCCACGCCCGGAAACCTCGGCGGTGACGACCGTCGCCCGCACGGCGATCCGCTCGGCAACCAGGCCGGCCTCCTCGTGCGCTTCGCGGACCGCGGTCTCCTCTGGCGTCTCGTGGCTGTCGCGGGCCCCACCCGGCAAAGCCCAGGTGCCGCCCTGATGGCTCCACACCGCCCGGTGTTGCAGCAGTACCGCGGGGGTGCCGTCGGGCATCGGGGCCCGCAGCAGCAAA